>CAISZM010000070.1 GCA_903889965.1 uncultured Elusimicrobia bacterium | reverse complement strand
GCGCTGGGCTGGTCGCCGTGGTCCAGGCGGTAGCGCTCTTCGGCCCGCTCCAGAATGGTCCGGTTCGCCAGGCACTCCGCGGCTTTGCTCTTGTCCAGCAAAGCCGCCATCCTGGGCGCTGCCTTCACGGCAAGGATGGTGAGAATAACCACTACGGCCATGATCTCGAGCAGGGTATATCCCGGGCGGCGGCGCGCGCCGGCTATTGTATTTTTCATGGCTGGGTCACCTGTACCGAATCAAAGGAGGCCTGAGCGTCGCGCCAGGTGCGGAAGCCGGCCCCTCCCGCGGCGAAGGTGGAGTCGGAGAAACTTAATACAAGCGTGTTGTCGACATAAATTTTTTGAACCGCGCCTGCCACATTTATGGTTATCTGGTGAGGCGTGGAGTATATCGGAAATCCCGCCGGGATCGCGACGGTCTGAAAAGGATTGGACTCGACTCCGTTTACAACTTTCCTCACTAAAAAACTGTTAAAGAGCTGGTCATACTGGAACGAGTAGCCGCTGATATTCGCTTTGCCGTCCGCTCGGTAGTAGATGCCGTAACCGGCGCCTTTGGAAAGGATCGCGGTGGCCGTGATTGAATAATCCGTCCAGCTAGCGGAGCCGAAAGCTATCCGGGCCTCTGATCCCGTGGTTGTATTGGACAGTTTTCCCTCGGCGGTATTCCATCCGCCCATAAGCGCCGTAAGGCCGGTCATGTCGTTGAAATCAGAGGCATAAAGCGCCGCGGGGCCCGTGGTTACCGGATAGGGCCAGTCGTGGACTGTGCAACCCATATTGACCGGGGCCGCCGTGCTTATCCAGATATACTGCCCGCCCGAGGAGCATTTGGGGGCCCGGTCGATATACCTGGCCTGGTACAGCGCGTCCAGCGACGCGCTGGGCTGGTCGCCGTGGTCCAGGCGGTAGCGCTCTTCGGCCCGCTCCAGAATGGTCCGGTTCGCCAGGCACTCCGCGGCTTTGCTCTTGTCCAGCAAAGCCGCCATCCTGGGCGCGGCTTTTACGGCAAGGATGGTGAGAATAAGCACTACGGCCATGATCTCGAGCAGGGTGAAAGCTTCCCTGGCTTTCCAGGACCGGGATAGTGTTTTTATTGTCGGCATAAAATCTTCCCGCTTTTGCGGCCGGCTCCCGGCGGACAAACACTGCCGCTTCCGAATTTGCGGGATTTATGCATAATACAATAACTTAACAGGCGCGGCAATTGTCGCCGGGGACTGTCGGGTTGTCAGCGGGGGAATCATGGCCAAAATACTTTGTGTCGACGACGATAAAGACATACTTCGCATGCTTGTTTACACCCTGTCAAAAGAAGGGTTTGAGGTTGTCACGCTCTCCAGACCCGAAGAGGCGCAGGCATACGCCGCCAAGGCTAAACCCGACATGGTTCTGCTCGACATCATGATGCCCGAAATGAGCGGCTATGAAGTCTGCGCGGAGTTGCGCAAGCAGCCTTCGACAGCCGAGATCCCGATAATTTTTTTAACGGCCCTTAATCAGCACGAGGATAAAATAAAAGCGCTATCCCTGGGGGCGGCGGATTTTATCGTCAAGCCGTTCGACAAAACCATACTGGTCTCCACAATTAACCACCACCTTGAAAAGATGAAATCCTGGATCGCGGCGCGGCCCGCGACGGCGGGGACCGGGCATGAAGGCGCTCCCTACTCCATCGCGAAGTTCCGGGAATTCCTGCTTACCCGCGGCGCCCCGGGAGAGAACGCGCCGGAAATCGTGGAGAAAATGAATTCCTCCAACGTTTACAAGGTCCTGGCCGGCCTTAACCTGCACGCCACCGATGCGGCAAAAACCATCGCTCATTTCTCCGGCCTGCCCTATCTCGCCATCATAAATCCCGACGACATAAAACTGGGGGTTTTGCCGCTTAAATTCGCGCAGGGCAATAATATTATTTCCCTCCGTGACGACAGCGAGACCTTGCTTATAGCCGTCTCCAATCCTTTTGACTACGACATAATGGAAATCCTGCAGCAGATGATACAGGAGCCGTATAAGCTCGCCATCGCCAACCCCGGCGCCATTCTGAATATTTACCACGTTTCGCAGCAGGAAGCCGAGAGCCAGGATATGTGCGTGGTGACTCCGGACGGGCTCACTCTCGAAGAGGTGGAATCTCCTGACAAGGTAAAAAAAAGAGAAATACAGCCTGAGATAGATTCAAGCCCGGTGAGATATATAACGTCAAAGCTTATAGAGGCGGCCATCCACGAGCGGGCCAGCGACATACACATTGAGCCGAAAGACCTTTTCGCGACCGTAAGGTTCAGGATAGACGGGGACCTCCGTGAATTCATAAAGCTGAAAAGAAGCACCGCCCTGAAGGCACTGAGCAGGCTGAAAGCCATGGCCGGGATGGATATAGCCGAGCGGCGGCGCCCGCAGGACGGAGCTTTTGTCACCACGCTGGGGGGGCGCACTTTCACCCTGCGCCTTGCCACCACCGCCACCACTTACGGGGAAAGCCTTACGATCCGCCTGATAGAGCCGCAGGCGAGGCCTAAAAACCTTTCCGAGCGCGGCATGAGCAAGGAGCAGACGGAAACGATGTCCCTCCTTTCGGAGGAAACGCAGGGTATGCTGCTGATAGCGGGGCCTACCGGTTCCGGTAAAACAACAACCCTTTACAGTTTTCTCTCAAACATCGATTGCCAGCGCCGCAGCCTTATCTCGGTCGAGGATCCGGTGGAGTACCGCATCACCCACGCCAATCAGCAGCAGGTTAACGAGAAGGCCGGAGTAACGTTTGAAGTCCTTCTTAAATCCTCGGTGCGGCAGGACCCTGATATACTGTTCCTGGGGGAAATACGGGACAAGGCCTCGGCCCAGATAGCGCTGGACTTCTCAAGCACGGGCCACCTTACCGTGAGCACTATACATACCTCCAACGCCACCACCGCGGTTTTCCGCCTGGAGCGCCTGGGCGTAAGCCGCGCCCAGATTTCCGACACCGTACTGGCTATAGTTTCCCAGCGGCTGATAAAGCGTCTTTGTTCCAAATGTAAACAGATGAAGCCGATAGAGGCTGAAATGCTCTCCATGTTTTCCATGTTTAACCAGCCCGCCCCCGCCATGACGGGTCACCCGGCGGGCTGCCCGACCTGCAGTAATACCGGCTATATCGGGCGCGAAGCCGTCTACGAGATATTAACCATGACGCCCGAGATTTCCGAGATGATCCGCTCCGGGGTTTCCGTTTCCAGGCTACGGGAATCCATGCGGGATCAGAAAATACCGCGCATGGCCGCTTCCGCGCTCTCAAAAGTATTTGAGGGGAAAGTGGCTTTCCGCGACGCTTATGAAAAAATTATCGCCGAAGAACTGGAAGCTGCGCCCACGCCCGTTGAAAGCGAAGCCGCGCTGATCCCGCCGGCAGACCGGGCGGGGCAGGTGTATATCGGGAATAAGCAGCCCGGGGAGACGCTTGAGGCCGGGCAGGCAAAAAAGATACTTCTGGTTGACGACGATCCCGACACTCTGCTGCTGGCGGGGAAAATTATAGGCGAGGCCGGTTACGAAGTCTCCGCTGTCAAAAACGGCCTGGAGGCCCTGAAGCGCCTGAATTCCGAGAAATTCGATCTGGTTATCTCCGATATAGATATGCCGGGCCTGGACGGCTTAAGCCTCCTTGAAAAACTTGACCAGAAAAATATAGACGCGAAAGTTGTGTTCTTAACAGGAAACGATAAGGGCGACTTGGAAGAACGCGGCCTGGAGCTGGGCGCGCTCGACTATATCCGGAAGCCGGTGAAAAAAGAAGTTCTCCTTTTGAGGATAAAGAATATTCTGGGCAAGAGATCCTGATCCGCGAAGGAGGCCCCGCCGCATAGCCGCGGGTTTCGGGGCGGGCTTGGACGCCCGGGAAAGAAAATAATCGGGGGGGCTGGCAATATCCCCCGTTTTTATCCTACAATTTCGGTTAGGTGGTATATGCAGAGTTAGGGGCAGTTATTTCACAAGGAGATTAATATGAATAAAATTATTTGTTTTTGCGCCGTAACGATGCTTTTAGCTTCGTCCGCCTTCGCGCAAAATGATGTGAAGGGAAAAGGCCGGGGGCCGGGCAACGGCGGCGTGACACAGGATCCCTACAGGCAGCAGATGCAGGGACTGATGGAGGAGATGCGGGGCGCTACCACAAAGGAACAGCGCGACGCCGTCCAGGTCAAGATGAAGCAGGCCAGGGACACTTACCAGGCCGCCCATCCCGTCAAGGAATTGACAGCCGCCGAAAAAGCGGAACAGAAGCAGAAGATGGAAGAGATGCTGAAGAAAGATCCTTTCCGCTGGCAGATGTACCAGCTGCAGCAGTCCATGTCCGCCGCCAAGACCCAGGCGGAACGGGATACTATCCGCACCCAGATGCAGACCCTCCGGACCCAGCACGAAGCCGAAGAAGAGGCCAAGCTGACCCCCGAGCAGAAGGCCGAGCGTGCGGCGCGTGCGGCCAAGAACGCCCAGATGCAGGCCGAACTTAAGCCCATCATGGAGCAGATGCGCTCCGCCAAGACCGAAGCCGAGCGCAAGGCGATACACGACCAGATGCAGGAAGTAATGAAGAAATACCGCTAAAGCGGTACGCCGTGAATAAAAAACCCCGCTTCTAAAGCGGGGTTTTTTGTTGCGGGACGCGGCGGTTGAGGAGAAACTTGTGAACAAGAGTATTTATGCTATCGGGCTCGTTTTTTTCCTTTCCGGCCTGGGACTTCTGACGGGGGATTACTTCGCCTTCACGGGCACGCGGCGGTTCCTGCAGGGGGCCGCTCTTGCGGACGGGATGGTGACAGAATTGTCCCTTGAACGCTCCGGCTCAAGGTCTAGCGGTACCTATCATCCCGTAGTGCAGTTCCGCGCCGAGAATGGCGTTGCGGTGACTTTCCGGAGCAGTGTCGGCAGCAATCCTCCTTCCTACCGAGTGGGGGAGCCGGTGGGTGTTTATTACAACCCCGCTAACCCGCAGGACGCGCGCGTCAATTCTTTCTTCTCGCTGTGGGGCATGGTCCTGATATTGTCCGCGCTGGGAGCTGTTTTCTTCCTGGTCGGGGCAGGAATATTCGCCTTCAGCCTGGTCTCGAAGCGCAGGCGGGCGTGGCTCCAGCGGAACGGCCAGAGCGTAAATACCGAGTTGCAGAGCGTTTTCCTCGACGAATCCTATAAGGTAAACGGGCGCTCTCCCTACAGGGTGCTCAGCCAGTGGAAAAATCCCCGGACCGGGGAGATGCATGTCTTTAAAAGCGAAGCCATCTGGTACGATCCGGCGCAAAGCATAACTTCAAAAAATATCAATGTCCTGATAGACCCGGACAATCCGAAAAAATATTTCATGGACCTCTCCTTCCTCCCGAAGTCGGCGGATTGAAGCCACGCGCGGTTCGTCCGCCCGGGCCCTAAAGGCCCAGGGCGGGGTGGGCCGTATAATCCTAAATACAGGGACCTGCGGCTCTTATACTTTTCAGGCGCCGCTGGTATACTTTATTATATGAAGAACATTAAACTCGCCTTCGCGCTGGTTTTTTCCTTTTCCGCCGCGGCTGCCGCCGCCGAATTCGCCGGGATTAGCATAGGGGAGATACAGGCCACCCGTATAGAGGTCCCCGAGCCCGCCGCGGCCCCGGCACGGGCGCAGCTCACCCCCCTTAACGAGAAGAATAAACTGCCCGCGGCCCTCGCGAATAATCCCCTGATAGTCGTGCACGCCTCGGACGAGTTCGACGAGAACGAAATAGCGGCCGCCGGCATCAACGATGTCGTGGCGGGGTTCAAAGCCGCGAAGCGTCCCGTCGTTTACCTGCTTAACGACCAGAGTGAGCGGGGTTACGGCAGCTGGTATCCGGCCGAAAGGGCGCCGGACTACGAACTTTTTTCGGAGGGCGGCGAGCATAACCTGCCGCTGGCGGCGGACGAGGTGACCATAGTGGGCGGTTTTTTCGGGAGTTATGACGGCTCCCGCGGCTGCCAGACCCTCGCCACCCGCGACGCCATCAGGATGCATTTCGAACTTTCCGACAGGCCGTTCACCGTGTATATGCCCCTTAAGGCCGTATATTTTTACGATGAAGACTCGAACACGCGCGACGAACTCCTTGCGCTGGATACCGCGGCGGTTACGGCGGCCGCGGTCCGCAAGGTTTTTAAGAACTTCCCCGAAAGTTTCTTTCTCACCGATAATTTCGTGGTTTCCACCGACGACGCCCTCGGTTTCGGACACCCCTACGGGGAGGGCGGGGCGGATACCGCCTACCGCGCTGGCGAGCCCGTTGATACGGCCAGGTACACTTTCCGGCTGTTCTTCAACGGTATACAGGTGGGCAAATTCGGGACCGGCCCGCGGCTGGTCAGCCTCAAACTCAGCAATTAACGATCCTGGCTGTTAAACGGCTGAAAGGCGCCAGGCACCTTTCGGCCGTTTATTGGCGTAATAGGGATCATCTGCGCTGCGCCGTACGCGCGGGAAAATCGCCGCCCGGGCGGCGGACTGGGGCGGGGTGTGGAAAGGGCGTCTTTTTTCGGTTATAATGGACGTGTGGCTTAACGCCCTCTTTGCGGCAGGGCAGTGATTTATTGTTTAATTTTGGGTCCGGGGGAGGCAGGCCGCCGCGGTTGTCCGGGGGCGGCGCTCCCTTCGCGGGAGACATTGTATTTTAGGGGCACATGAGTACTGAACAGTTCAAGATACTTTGCGTAGACGACAGTAGGGAAATAATAATGGTCCTGGTGGAAATACTCACCAAGGAGGGCTTCGTCGTCTATTCCGCATCCGAACCTTCCCTCGGGCTCAGCATAGCCAAAAAGATGCTTCCGGACCTTATACTGCTGGACATAATGCTCCCGGAAATGAACGGCTACGAGGTTTGCCGGGAACTGCAGAAGGACCCCCGCACAGCCCAGATACCCGTGGTTTTTATCTCGGCGCTCGGCCAGCCGCAGAACAAGGTAAGCGCCCTTGCCGTGGGCGGGGTTGATTATCTCACGAAGCCTTTCAACCGTGTGGAGCTCTGCGACATAGTCAGGAAATTCTCGGATAAAAAAGCCGCGGCTGGCGCTTGTCCTCCGGCCCCCAAGATAGCTTTGCCGCAGAAAGACGATTCGAAAACGGACTATACCCTCGCGGATTTCAAGATCAGCGTTATAGACAAATTCAAGCTGAGCGGCGCCGTGGCGAAGGCCGTGACGGCCCTGCCGCACGAGGACATATACAGACTTGCCGACATACTGGGGCTGCATCCCTGGCGGGTGGCCCGCATGATAGCGGATTTCGCGAAATGCCGTTACTTCCCGGTGATCAACCCGGACGACGTGAAGACCGGGGTGCTGCCGGAAAAATTCCTGGTCCAGAATAACATAGCGGCCATAAACGGGCCCGGGGGGGGCGTGTTCCTTGTGATGGGCCACCCGTTTAATTTCGAGCTGTACGAAATGATACGCGGCATAATGTGCGGGGGATTCGAGTTCGGAATAACGGAGCCTTCCAATATTTCGCTGCTCCGCCGGCTGTCCGAGGAACGCGACGGTGTTACGCAGAAGCTCCTGGGCGTCGAGGTTATGGAGATCGAGGAGGCCGTGATGAACCGGCTCCGGATCTCGGCAAAAACCGCTAAAAACGAGATAAACGAGCCGAATATCAAGTACCTTTCCAACAAGATCCTGCAGTTCCTGGTCGGTGAAAAAGGCTCCGAAGTGCGCATAGAGGCCGTCGACGCCGGCTACATCGTCAAGGTAGGTCCTCCGGGCGCCATGGAGGAATTTACGCGCTTTACCAGGATGACCGGCAATACGGTGGTGGCCAGGCTTAAAGCGCTGGCCTCCATGGACCTGGTGGAGAGGCGCAAATCCCAGAACGGTTCCTTCTCCGTAGTATGGCGTTCGGAAAGATACGACCTGCATCTCCGCACGGAAGTCGACGATTGCGGCGAAACGCTTGTCCTAAGCCTTGCCGCTTAACTCCGGCCGCGGTAAATTGGAAACCCGGGAGAAACCCCGGGTTTTTTTATCCTCCCTCCCTGTTTTATTCCTTACCGCGCGGCACTGGCTGCGGCCCGTCTTCAAAGCGGCTTCTTTTTAGGTTAAAATATGACCATGCTTACAGAATTAAATCCTTTCGAAGCCCGTGCGCTCGGTTCGCTGGTGGAAAAGTCGCTTACCATCAGGGAACAGTACCCGCTTACGTTCAACTCGCTGCTCAACGCCTGCAACCAGAAGAGCAGCCGCGACCCGGTGATGGACCTCGATACGGACACGCTGGGGAGGGCCGTGCAGGCCCTTATAGAAAAAGGCCTGATAGAGCGCCAGCAGGCTCCCGGAGAGCGGGTCCCCAAATTGAGGCACAATATCCATAAGCTCCTCAATACGGACGATCCCAGGATCATCGGCACCATCACCGTGCTGCTGCTGCGCGGGCCGCAAACTCCGGGCGAGATAAAGGGGCGCACGGAGCGCCTCTGCGAGTTTACCGGTACCGCCGAGGCGGAGGGCCTGCTGCAGGAGCTGTGCTCCAGGGCCGGGGATCCGCTGGTTGCCCGCCTGCCGCGCCAGGCGGGACAGAAAGAGGCGCGCTACTATCACCTTTTCTCCGGCCCCGTTTCCCCGGCCGGGCCGGCGGCGGCCGCGGCGGTGACGGAGGAGGGAGAGCGCCTGGCCCTGCTTGAGAAACGCGTGGCCGAGCTTGAGGCCGTCGTGCGGGCGCACGAGGAGCGGTTTTCGAAGCCGTAAATTTCCCGCTTCAGGAGATGTGTATGCGTAAATGTCTTTGCGCCTTGTTTTCGGCCCTGTTTTCCGGCTGCGCGGCGGCCCCCGCGGGCATAGCCCCGGTCAACGGTTTCGACCTGGGCCGCTACCTTGGCGTCTGGCACGAGGTGGCCCGCCTGGACCACTCATTCGAGCGCGGCCTTACCGATGTGACGGCCGAATACTCCCTGCTTCCCGGCGGCGGCGTTAAGGTGGTGAACAGGGGTTTCAGCCGCGCAAAAAATAAATGGAAGGAGGCCGTAGGCCGCGCCTATTTCACCGGCGACAGCGGCACGGGGCAGCTGAAAGTCTCCTTCTTCAGGCCATTTTACGGCGGCTACAATATCATAGATCTTGATAAAGAGGGATACTCGTACTCCCTGGTCTGCGGCCCGGACAGGTCCTACCTCTGGATACTGGCGCGCGGCGGCGATCTGCCGCCTGAAACGCTAAAGCGCCTGACCGAAAAGGCGGCGGCGCTGGGTTTTAAGACCGGCGCCCTTATCTTCCCCGGCCAGAAGTGAGTCGTCCCGCCCCGTCTTCCGCGTTCCCCGTCCGCCCGCTCTTCCTCCCGGCCTCACCGGACGCCGGCCGCGATTTTATATAATTACTTTATGGTAAAACTCTCCGATGTGAATTCCAAACTTTTAAAAGCGCATTACGCCGTCCGGGGCAAGATAGTGGCGCGGGCGCAGGAGCTGGAAAGCCAGGGTAAAAAGGTTATCTACTGCAACATAGGTAATCCCCAGGCCCTGCGGCAGAAACCTCTGACTTTCGTGCGGCAGGTCCTGAGCCTGCTTGAATACCCGGCGCTGCTGGATTCCCCCGCCGCGGCGGAAATTTTCCCCAAAGACGCGATAGCCAGGGCCAGGCTGGTACTTGAGCAGAACCCGGTCGGCACGGGGGCCTACACTCAGAGCGCCGGCCTTCCCTTTATACGCCGGGCCGTGGCCGATTTTATCGAACGGCGCGACGGCATACCCTCGGACCCGGGCCGCATACTGCTTACCGACGGCGCCTCCAAGGGGGTGCAGGCGGCGTTCACGCTGCTTACGAACAAAGCCGGCGACGGCTACATGATACCGATACCGCAGTACCCGCTTTACAGCGCCACCATCGAGCTTTACGGCGCGCGGCAGATAAATTATTTCCTCGACGAGAAACATAACTGGCAGCTGAACGAGAGTGAGCTGGCCCGCAGCATCGGCGAGGCAAAACAGGGCGGGATCAATCCCGTGGCCATCGCCGTGATAAACCCCGGCAATCCCACCGGCGCGGTGCTGTCCAAGGATAATATCCGCATGATAATCCGCTTCGCCGGGTCCCACGGCCTGGCCATCCTGGCGGACGAGGTTTACCAGGAGAACGTGTACGCCCCGGGGCTCAAGTTCCACTCCTTCGCCAAGGTGATGCACGAGATGGGCGAGAAGGAGGTTACCCTGTTCAGCTTCCATTCGGTTTCCAAGGGTTTCCTGGGAGAATGCGGGCACCGCGGCGGTTATATGGAAATACGCAATATGCCGGACGACGTCTACGCCGAGATGGTGAAACTCCAGTCCATCGGCCTCTGCTCCAACGTGGACGGCCAGCTGGTGACCTACCTGATGGCGGCCCCTCCCCGCCCGGGGGACGAAAGCCACGAGACTTACGCGGCCGAGCGGGACGCCATACTCGGCGATCTCAAGGAGAAGGCCGGGATACTGGGCCGCGGCCTTTCCGAAATAGAGGGTATGCATACGCATATCCCGCAGGGCGCCATGTACGCCTTCGTCAAGTTCGACCTCCCGCATCCCCGGGGCGTCGACCCGGATACGATGACGGCGGAGGAAAGGCACAAGTACGAGGCGGCCCGCGATTCCAGGTACTGCCTGCACCTGCTCGAGGATACAGGCATCTGCGTAGTTCCCGGCTCGGGCTTCGGCCAACTTCCGGGCACGCTCCATTTCCGCACCACCTTCCTGCCGCCTAAAGAAGACATCGTGGCGCTTGTGGAGAAGTTGAAAAAGTTCCACGCCGCCTACGTGGAGAAAATAAAGGCGATGTAGTTCCCGTTCCTCTTAATATGGGTAAAGACGAGGTCCTGGGAATAATAGCTTCCTCCGCCCTGCCGGAGCGGCTGAAGCTTTACCTGGCCGCCTCCCTGGGACCGCGGCGCGGCTCGCGTCTCGGCCGCCTCCTTAAGAAAGATCCCGTTTCGCTGGCCGGGAACCTGGCCGCCCTGTTCCGGTCCGCGGAAGAGGCCCTCGCGGTTGATGCCGGGGAAGCCGTCTCGGCCGCCGGATTTAATTACAATAACGCCGCGCCCGGGCGCCTGGGCGCCGCGCTCGCGGAGCTGCGGGCGGCCGTCTTCCTTCGCGGGGAAGGTTTCTCCGGCATACAGCTGCTCCCGCAGGCGGCCTCGAAAACGGCCGATCTCTCCGCCTGCAGGGGCGGAAAAACCTACGCCTTCGAGGTTTGCTGCCTGGCCGGGGGGCCGCCGCTGGCCGCGCGGGTAGAGCCGGCGGCGGGAAAACTTACGGCTCTTCTTTGCGCGAAGTACCGGAAAAAAATAGCGCAGGCCCGTACCTGCAGGAAAAAAAGCGGGCTGACCAACTGCGGACTTTTCATCGCGCTGGACCCGGAAGGTTTTGGCCCTCCGCCCGACCCGGATACCCTCGCCGCCCTCGCCGCGGAGGTGTACCGCGGTTCAGACATCCGGCCCGGCGAGCATCTCTGTCTTATTTCCGGCGAAACCGCGGCTGTTTTTCCCGCCTGGGACTGATATGGCGGCCCCGCAGGCCGGGGGATATGGAATAGGCAGCGTTATTTTTGTTACTATTAATCGTGGCCCGGGGGGGCTTCGCAGACGGTGAGGGATACTCGGCGCGCAGAGGTATTAATGCCCCGCAGTATTCTGTTCGCGGACGATGATAAGTCCATGCTCAGTCTTTACGCCCGGATCTTTTCGGGAACAGACTATTCAATTTCAACGGCAGTCACCTTTCATCAGGCCGAGGAGCTGATCAGGGCCAATGATTACGACCTCCTCGTGACGGATTTTATGTTCCCGGACGGGCGGGGCACGGAATTGATAGACATCTTCAAGGAAAAAAAGGCCGGCGGGAAAAGCATGCTGGTTACCGGTTCGGCAATAGCCCCGGAAAGAGCCCAGCTGGAGGGCCTGGACGGATATTTTGAAAAACCTTTCCGGGTTAACGACCTTCTTGCGGCGATAGCCGAGGCGCTCGGTTAGGCGGCGGCAGGCCGGCGTATGGGCCGCACGCTTCAGGCGGGCGGCTTTTTTATTTCCCCCGCGCCAGGACCAGGCGCAGCGTTTCTTTTTCCAGGTCAGCCAGGGTGTTATAGGCCAGCTGCCACAGCGGCCTGCCCTCCAGTATCGCCCGCAGCCCGGCGTTCCTGGATGCGCCGGGGGCGAAGGCCGCCAGCTCCGCGCAGAGCAGGCGGAAATTGACCTGGCTTGAGTATGTCTTGCCGCTTTTCAGGCAGGAAAAATCGAAATCGTCGGAGCTGACGCGGATACGCCGCAGGCCCGCGGCCGGCACTATGTCCAGGTAGAAGGAAAGCTCGGAGCCGCGGACCTCTTTCTTTACCTCCTTGGGCTTTCCGAAACCCAGCGGCAGGCCGGTTACGGCCATTATGCCGAGGCGCAGGGCCTTCCCGCCCGCTGAAGGCGGCGGCGCGGCCGTTTCCGTCCGGGTGAATTCGTGTTTGATGGGGGCTGCGGCCAGTACCTCTATTTCCCCGGGCGCCGCGCCTATCGACAGGCCCCCGGCAAAAATAAATTCCGCGGCCCCGTTCCCTATAACGGCTTTTACGGCATGCTCGGGGCGCGGCATGGGCTCCGGGGCGGGCAGCTTAATTGTGCGTACGCCGAAATCCGAGCAGCCGGCGGCCAGGGAGTCGGCTTCGGCTTCCGTGAGGCCGGTCCCCAGCACGCCCCACGATTTCCTCGCCTCGGAGGCGGCGGTGTCGCGGTCGAGATGGAAAGCCGAGCCGAGCAGGTGCGCCAGTACGGGCAGTTCCGGGAGGCTTTCGCCGGCGGTTATAAGCCAAAAAGACATGGCGCTATTCTAACAAATCAGGCGCCCGCGCGCGCGGCCAAAATGTATAATTGGTATTGAGTCTGAGGAGACACGCATATGAGAACTAAAATAATGATTTCCCTGGCGCTGGCGCTCTGCTGCCCCGCCGTTTCGGGCGCCAAAAATGCTCAGGTCAAGCGCCCCGCCCCGGTTAAGGTCTACGAGGTTAAGCGCGCCCTGGTGGCGCCGTATTCGGGGGTGATCACCCCCGCCGCCGCCGAGTTCCTTTCGGGCGCGGTGGATAAATTGAACTCCCCGGGCGGAGCCGATATCCTGGTGATAGCCCTGGACACTCCCGGCGGGCTGGATTCGTCGATGCGCGAGATAATAAAGAGCATGCTGGCCTCGAAAAAGCCGGTGGCTGTTTTCGTGTCGCCGAGGGGGGCGCGCGCCGCGTCGGCGGGCGTGTTCATCTCCATGGCCTCCCCGCTGGTCGCAATGGCCCCCGGAACTAATATCGGCGCGGCGCACCCCGTTATGATAGGAGCCATGCCCGCGGGCGGCGCGGACAAGCAAAGCGGCGGCAAGGACCCCATGGAGGCCAAGGTGCTTAACGACGCCTCAGCCTATATAAAGTCCATAACGCAGAGCACCGGCCGCAACGTGGATTGGGCGATAAAGGCCGTTACAAAAAGCGACTCTATCCCCGCGGAGGAGGCCGTCGCGCTGGGCGTAGCGGATTTCATGGCTTCCGACATAGGCGATTTCCTGGCTAAAGCCAACGGCGCGAAGGCCGGGGAGTTCGGCGTGCTGCGCTGCGCCGGGCCGTCGGTGGAGTATTTCAGGCAGACGCGCCGCCAGAAATTCCTGGCAACCATAACCGACCCCAATATAGCGATGATACTCATGAGCCTGGGCGCCGCGGGCCTGTTCATAGAGCTTTACAACCCCGGGCTTATACTGCCCGGCGTGGTAGGGGCGGTTTCCCTGGTGATGGCTTTCTATTCTTTCCAGACCCTTTCGGCCAATTTCGCCGGCGTAGCCCTTATCCTGCTGGGCTTTGTTTTCTTCATAGCCGAGATAAAGGTCATAAGCTACGGCCTGTTGACGCTGGGCGGGGCTGTTTCCATCCTGCTGGGCGGTCTGATGCTGTTCAACCGGCCCTCCATGGGCGGTCTTTCCGTTTCAATGACCATGCTCCTCTCGGCGATAATAGGGCTTATAGCGGTAGTGTCAGTGCTGGCTTTTATAGTGCTGCGGGCGCAGCTGCGCCGCGTGGTGACTGGTATAGAAAGCCTGGTGGGAAAGAAAGGGCTGGCTAAAACGGCGCTTACTCCTTCCGGCAAAGTGCTGGTGGCGGGGGAACTGTGGGACGCGGATAGCGTCTCTGGCAGCATCCCGGCCGGCGCGG
>CAISZM010000069.1 GCA_903889965.1 uncultured Elusimicrobia bacterium | reverse complement strand
GCGCGCCGAAGGCACGGCCATCGGCGACGCCATAGTGACCGCGGTGAACCATCTGAAGGACAGCAAGGCCAAAAGCAAGGTAATAATCCTGCTCACTGACGGGCGCTCCAACACCGGCATAGTAACCGACCTGGCCGTAGCCGCCCGCGCCGCCGAGGCCCACGACATCAAGATCTACTGCATAGGCACGGCCGGGAAGGGCAGCGCGCAGATCCCCACGGGGGATCCCCTGCAGCCGGTGGCGTACATAGACGAAGACCTGGACGAGCCGGCGCTGCGCGAGATCTCCTCCATCACCGGGGGGGAATTCTACAGGGCGAAGAACTTCATCGAGCTGGACAATATTTACTCGCGCATAGACGCGCTGGAGCGCACGAGGTTCGAAACGAAGACCTACACCAGCTACTCTGACCTCTACCCGTATTTCCTGTTCCCGGCGCTCGCTTTGCTGGCGCTGCTGTTCGCGCTGGAAAAAACATATTTCAGGACCGTGCCATGACAGATTTTTTCAGATATCCCTACGCCTTCCTCTGGCTTTGCGCCGCCTGCGCCGCGCTCCTGTTCCTGCGCGCCTGGGCCGAGGCGCGCCGCCTGGAAACGGCCCGCCGCGTCTTCGGCTCCGGACTGGCCCGCCTGGGCTCGCTCTCGGGCTCGTCGCGCAAACGGCTCAGGGAGATCTTCTACCTGGCCGCGCTCGCCCTCTGCGCCCTGGCGGCGGCCGGCCCCCAATGGGGCGTAGAGCTCTCGCCGGTGACGGACCTGAAGGGAAACATAATAATAGCGGTGGACACGTCCTTCTCCATGGCCGCCCGCGACATAAAACCGAGCAGGATGGAGAACGCGCGGCTCCTGCTGGGCTCCATAGCCGAAAAATTCGACAGCTACCGGATAGGCGTGGTGGCCTTCGCCGGCGAAGCATATACTCAATGCCCGCTGACCACCGACCAGGAGGCCATAACCTACTTCGCCTCCTCCCTTACCCCGGGCATGCTCCCGTCGCAGGGCACCGACTTCGCCTCGGCCATCGAAACGACCCTTAAAATGCTCTCCCGCTACGGCGGCCAGAAGGTGATGGTGCTGATAACCGACGGCGAGGACCATTCCTCCGGCCTCGACGCGGCGCTGGACGCAGCGGAGGCGCAGAACCTAAAGATCTTCACCATAGGGATAGGCAGCCCGGACGGCGAACTTATCCCGATGACCGACTCCGGCGGGAACACCATGGAGTACAAGAAGGACAAGAACGGCAAGACCGTTATAAGCCGCCTTAACGAAACCGCCCTGATAAAGATAGCCAGCCGCACCGGGGCCGCGTACCTGCGCTACGCGGGACCGGAAAACGCCGCCGAGGAAGTGAGCAAGGCGGTGAGCGCGCTGGACCTGGAAAAAAGCCGGGGCAAAGGCCGCGCGAACTTCAAGAACCGCTACCAGTGGCCGCTGGCTTTGGCCCTGCTCCTGCTTTTGATAGAATTAACGCTTATGGAAAAGGGGTTCCGCATTGACCTGGCCGAATTTAAAGGCCTGGGACGCCGGCTGGCGCGTTTTACCGGGCGCGGAGCCGCCGCGGCCCTGCTAGCGGCCGTCCTGCTGCCCGGCTTTAACGCGCAGGCCTCCGAATCGGGCTCGCTCGCGCGCAAGGGGAACTCCGCCTACGGGAAAAAGGACTGGCCGAAAGCCTTTGAATACTATTCCCGGGCGATAGAAAAATCCCCTGCCGATAAACGCCTGAATTTCAATATCGGCGATTCGTTCTACCGGATGGAGGAGTATTCCAAGGCGGGGGAATTCTACGAGCAGGCCGCGGCCGACCCGAAAGTGGCCGCGAGGGCCGGCTATAACCGGGGCAACGCTTTTTTCCGCGGGGGCGACCTCCAGGGCGCCATAGCCAGCTACCGCAGGGCCCTGCGGCTTGATCCCTCCGACGAGAACGCCAAGTTCAACCTGCAGAAGGCGCTCGAACAGAAAAACAAGAATTCCAGCAAGGAACCCAAAGACGACAAAAAGGACAAGGATAAGAAGAACCAGAAGCAGGGCGGGGGCCAAGACAAGCAGGACCAGGACAAGCAGAAGGAACAGGACAAACAGAAAGAGCAGGAACGCAAAAAAGCCGAGGCCAGGGAAAAAAGCCGCCAGCTCCTTGAAATGCTGAAAGAAAAAGAAAAAGCCGACGCGCGGGGCCAGAACCCGGCGCAGGCCGCGCTAAGGCAGGCGGGGAAAACGCCGCCGCAGCAGCGGATGGAGGACTGGTGAAACAGAGCCCTATCCGTTACGCCGCCTTGTCGGCCCTCCTTATTTTCTCGTTAGCCGCGCGCGCCGCGGCCCTCCTGACCATTTCCGTCGAGACGGACCGCGACACGGTGGAGATCAACGACAACCTTTTCCTGACGGTCACCGTGGCTGGGGATTCCGCCAGCGTCCCCGAGCCCACGCTGCCCAACATGCAGAACTTCAACATCTACTCCTCCGGGCGCAGCCAGAACATCTCCATCATAAACGGCAAGATCACCACCACGGTTTCCTTCACCTACATACTAACCCCGAGGTTCATAGGCGTACAGACCATACCCGCCATATCGGTTTTCAACGGCAGGGAAAAAGCCATAAGCCGGGAGCTGCAGGTTTCGGTGAAAAAGCCCTCGCAGCAGCCGCAGGCCGGCCAGCAGCCGCCCAAGCCCAGGCCGCACCGGCCCGGCCAGGCGCAGCTCGGGGCCGCCCAGGAACCGCAGCTCTCCCTCAAGGCTGAAACCGACCGGCGTACCGCCTACCCGGGGGAACAGATAAACCTGAGCGTCAAATTCTACACCTCGGTCCCGCTCAGTTCCAACCCGCAGTACGTGCAGCCCGTATTCAAGAACCTGATATCGGAAGACCTGCCGCCGGTGCGCACTGGCGAGACGGAGATAAACGGCACGCGCTTCGCTTACAGCGAAATAAAAACCGCCTTGTTCGCGCTTACGCCGGGCCCGGCCGAAATAAAGCCGGCCACGGTAATAGCGCAGATACCGTCGGAACAGGCCGTGGACCTGTCCGACCCCAATTTTTTCCAGAATTTCATGGCCATGAGCGGCTCGCAGGGCAAAAGCCGCGAATTTTCCACCGAGGACCTCAGGCTGGAGATAAAACCCCTCCCGCCGGGCGCTCCGCAGAACTTCTCCGGCGCGGTGGGGAATTACGCCGTGTCGGCCTCCGCCGACCGGGGGGACGCTAAAACCGGCGAGCCGGTCAATTTCTCCGTGACCGTGGCCGGCAGCGGCAACCTTAAGGCGGTCACGGCGCCCCCGCTGCCCGAGATGCCGGACTTCAAGGTTTTCGACACGATGAGCTCACTGGACGTTAAAAAAGAAGGCGACCTGATAGGCGGCAAAAAAACCTTCACCTACATACTTGTGCCGCGCACCGAAGGCCGCCACACCATACCGCCCATAAAATTCTCGTTCTTCGACCCGCGCGCGGGAACCTACTCGGAACAGCAGACCGCCCCGGTCACGCTGGTAGTTCAAAAAGGCGAACAGTCGGGCAATAACGTCTACTACAACCAGCCCGGGAGCGAGGGCCCCGTAGCGGCCTCCGGCACCGATATACGCTATGTAAGCGACAGGACCGGCCCGGACACGCTTACCTACCTGGCCGCGCGGGTCTCGGCGCTGCCGCTCTGGGTGCACTCCGTGCCGGCCCTCCTGCTGGCGCTTTCCTTCTGGCTGGCCAGGCTGAACCGCTTCAAATCGGCCAACCCGCTGCTTTTCCGGTTCCGCAGGGCCCGCGTAGAGGCGGACAAGGATATAGCCAGGGCCGACGCCCTGATGAAGGCCGGCAGCAACAACGAGGCCGTCTCGGTGCTATACGACTCCTTCATAAAATACCTCTCCGATAAATGCGGGGTGAACGTGGGCGCCCTCACGATGAAAAAAGCCGCCGAGCTTATAAAAGAGCGCTTCCCCGGGACCAGCGACCCGGCCCTGGCCGAGGTGCGTGAGCTCTGGGCCGCGCTTGAGCTTCGCCATTTTTCCCCGGAGGCGGCCCTGGCGGAAGGCACTGCCGACCTGTCGCATAAATACTCCCTGCTCCTGGAACTTCTGGAAAAGGAGCTGAAGCCATGAAGACACTTATACCGCTCCTCCTGCTGGCTGCGCTGGCGGTGCCGGCTGCGCCGGCGGCCGCTTACGACCGCAGCGAACTGGCCGAATACAATGACCTTTACAAGGAAGGCCACTACGAGGAAGCCCTTGAGGGTTACAAGAAAGTGGAGGCGCAGGAACCCTCTTCGCCGGAGGGCTATTACAACGCGGGCAATGCCCTTTTCCGACTTAACCGCCCGGGCCCGGCGGTGGCCAGCTACGCGAAGGCTTTCATACTGGACCCGCGTTCTTCCGACATACGGACCAACCTGGATTTCGCGCTGAGGCAGACCGGCCAGAAGCTGGCCCCCGAAGGCGCGCCCATGGCGCTGCACTATCTTTACTACCTCCTGTCCGAAACCGAAATACAGATGATGATAGCCCTTCTTTTCTGGCTGGCCTGCCTGGCCGGCGCCGCCCGCTTCCTTCTTGACGGGAGCGGGCCAGGCCTTGCCGCCGGGAGGGCCGCGGCGCTCTCCGCCCTGCTGCTGCTGGCTTCGGTCGCTTGGCTGGGGGTCAGGCAGTCTTCCCCGTTCAATTCCGCGGGAGTGGTGGTAAAGGCGGGGGGGGCGCGCATGCTCAGCGGCCCCGGTGAAAACTTCAAGACCTACGCCTCCGCGCCCGAAGGCCGGCTGGTAAAGATACTGGACGAAGCGGACGACAACTATTACGAGATAGGCCTGCCCCGGGAAGGCATAAAAGGCTGGGCGCTCAAAGGCGAAATAGAACAGCTGACTTTTCAAAAAGGAAAATAAAAATGGAAATAGCTATCTCCAGCGATCACGCGGGCTACCCGCTTAAAGCGGCGCTGCTGCCCCTGCTGAGGGCTCTCGGCCACAAGGTTTCCGACCTGGGGACAGATTCACCCGACCGCTCCGTGGACTACCCGGACTTCGCTAAAAAAGCCGCCCTGGCCGTCCTTTCCGGCGCCGCCCGGCGCGCCATAGTTGTATGCGGTTCGGGCGTCGGGGCCTGCGTGGCCGCCAACAAGATGAAAGGCATACGCGCCGGGCTCTGCCACGACACATATTCCGCCCACCAGGCCGTGGAGCACGACGATATCAATATCCTCTGCCTGGGCGCACGGGTAATAGGGGAGGGTTTGGCCATCGAGATAGCCGCCGCCTTCCTGAAAGCCGAATTCTCTAACGAAGAACGCCACCTGCGGCGCCTGAAAAAGATAGCCGGCATCGAAAGCGGCGCCTGACCGGATATTGACGATCCAGGCCCGAAAAAGCTATAGTGTTGCCAGGGGAGTAGTGTACTTCTGGCAAATTGAAAAGCGCGGGCCCGGGCGGTTTTTACGCCCCGATACCGCCAATAAAGCGTTACGACTGCGCCCGGACGAACCGGCAAACCAGACGAACGCCGCCAGAAGCCGACCGGAGGAGCGAAATGCTTAAATTAGCCGTGAAAAAGAACATAAACAACAAAACAGCCAAGACCAAGCTGACCAATACCGACGAATACGTCGTGGTGGACTATCCGAAGAACCTCGAGACGATAACCTCGAGGCATTACTCGGTTCGCATAGGCGCCAGCGACTGCACCGGCGTTGACATTTCCGTCAACGACCAGCCCTGGCAGCCCTGCAGGCACGCCGCAGGCTACTGGTGGTTCGACTGGAACAATTTCCAGCCCGCCACGCACCAGCTTGTAGCGCGCATGCACAAGCGCAACGGCGAATACCTTATCTCGAAGCGCCGCCGCTGCAAAGCCGCGTAACAAGTCTTACCTGCGGAAAAAACCGTCTTTTGTGGGGCCACAGTACGGCTCCTGCATAAGGCGGTTTTTTCTTTGCCCCGTTCCTTCCCGCCCTTCCAACTTTAAAGCGGCTTCCATAGTATCGGGAAGGGGAAGCGTAGTCCACCCGGGCGCCCTTCCATTAAAACTTCGCAGGTTGCGTTTCCTTAGGGTTTATTGAAAATTGGCTTTGGAGCGGGTGACGAGGGTATGGGGTCAGAGGACCGTCGCGGAGTGGACTGGGCTGCCAGAGGTTTGCCACGGACACCGCTTTAGCCCGAGGCTTGCGTAAGCGACGAGGCCGGGTGGCATGGCCACTTTCTGCGTGTCGAGCGGCGGCCACGGTGTGGACGACCGCGTGCCCGACGACTCCATACCCTCCTCAGGACCCGCGAACCTACAGGCCTGCTCATTTTCTATCAACTCAGCCTCCTTTACATTATCGCACCCGGCCAGCCGTATTTTATAGAATCACACTATGCCCCAAAAACCGCTGCGCCATCCCCGCACAAAGATCCTCGCCACCCTTGGCCCCTCAAGCGACTCCCCGGCCATGCTGCGCAAACTCTACGCCGCCGGCCTTGACGCCGTCCGCCTCAACTTCTCGCACGGCACACACGCCGAACACCTGGCCGCCATACTGCGCGTACGGGAGCTCAACCGCAAGCTCCGCAGGCACATACTGATACTCGGGGACCTCAAAGGCAACCGCGTCCGCATAGGCCGCCTGAAGGCCCCGATCGAATTAAAAAAGAAACAGCCCGTAAAACTAGTGCAGGCCGACACTGTCCGCGGAAGCGGGGAAATACCCTTCGACTACCGGGGCTCGCTTAAAGTCATTAAAAAAGGCCATTTCATCTATATCGACGACGGGAACATAGCCCTGCAGGTCAAAAGCGTCGGCCGCCGCGCCCTCGCCTGCGAAGTAACCGCGGGCGGCACACTGAAAGAGCGCAAAGGGGTCAACATCCCGCTAGCCCACCTCGACTTCCCCGCGCTGTCGGACGAAGACAGGGACGACATAGAATTCGCCGTAAAGCATAAAGTCGATTTCATCGCCCAGTCCTTCGTGCGGTCAAAGGCCGACGTTTTGGCCGTCGCGCGCCTTGTCAAACCGCGCCTGCCGTCCTGTAAAATAATCTCTAAAATAGAGGCCCGGGAGGCCATACAGAACCTGGAGGCCATAGCCGGCGTCTCCGACGGCGTAATGGTGGCGCGCGGGGACATGGGCGTGATGTTCCCGATCTGGGAAGTGCCGATGCTGCAGAAGCGCATCATCAGGCTCTCGAACCGCCTCCGCAAACCCGTAATAACCGCCACGCAGATGCTCGAGAGCATGACCGACAGCCCCGTGCCCACCCGCGCCGAAGTCTCCGACGTGGCCAACGCCGTGCTCGACGGAACCGACTATGTAATGCTCTCTGCCGAAACCGCCGCCGGCAAATACCCCTGCGAAGCCGTGCGCATGATGAACCAGGTGATAAAATATACCGAACAAAATAAGTAAAATATGGACGTACCGGGCGGGGCAGGCAATAATATAAGGGTAAACCGCGTTATATAACCGCAGCGCCCGAATGCCGGAGTTTAAAGGAACAAAAATGACCAGACTGAACCAGATATCCATCAAAGCCGCTCTCCTGACCCTCCTCATACCCCTTTCAGCCGCCGTCTCGCAAGCCGGCGTAGTATATGTCTCCAGCATCACCGATTCCGGCACCGGCTCGCTCCGCTCGGCTATAACGACCGCGAACCTCACCCCGGGCGCCACCATCAACTGGACTACCACCGGGGCCGGCACGCTCACCCTGCTCTCTAACCTCCCCTCCATAAACGGCAATACCACCCTGGACGTCACCGGCGCCGTAAACGACGTCACCATAACAGCCTCCACGAACTCCATGGCCATAGGCGGCCCCGTGACCTTCACTAACGACAGCCTCGTAAGCACCTGGACGATAAACGAAGATATAACCGGCGCGGGCTCCCTCGTAAAGACAGGCGACGGCCTGCTCGTCCTCACCGGCACCAATACCTATACCGGCGGCACCTCCATAAACGGCGGCACCATTTCCACCGACGGCGACGATTCGCTCGGCGCCCTGTCCGCCAGGCTCTCCTTCAACGGCGGCACCCTCGCCATAACGGACGACATTACTTCGGACCGCGCCGTCACCCTCAATTCCGGAGGCGGCACTTTCAACACTAACTCCTCCACCCTCACCCTTTCCGGGTTCATAGTCGGCGCGGGCGCCCTGCACAAGACCGGCGACGGCGAGATCATACTGATAGCGACGAACTCGTACACCGGCGGCACCTTTATAGACTCGGGCACCCTCCTCATAGGGGCCGACAACGCCATCCCCTCCACCGGGCCCGTAACCCTTTCGGCCTACGGCACGCTCGACCTCGGCGATCACACCCAGAAGATAGAGACCTACTCCGGCTCCGGGAACCTGGCGCTCCTGCTCCAAAACGGCGTCACCAACCTCACCATTACCAGCACGGCGGACTTTGCCGGCGGCTCGCTCCTCGTCACATATACCCCGCAGATCATTTACTCGAGCGATACTTTTACGCCCATAACGTACAGCACCTGCACCGGGGAATTCGCCAATATCATCTCCCCGGCCGCGATCGCCTTCACGCCCACCTATAACAGCGGCAGTTTGGTGCTTACGCCTACTTTGGTCCCGTTCGAGAGCCTGGGCGCCACCGCCAACCAGCGGGCTGTAGGCGCCGCGCTGGACCCGCTCCGGGCAACCCCTGCAGGGGATTTCGCCACCGTGCTGGGCGACCTGTACACCCTCGACGCCGCCGCCATACGCTCGGCGCTGGACCAGATGAGCCCCGTCTCCCTTTCCGCTATACGCGGCCTGGCGCTCAGCGGGTCTTCGCTCCACTCGGCCGCCATCGAGGCCCGCGCTCAGGACCTTGCCGCGGGCAACGGTGGCGGTTTTTCCTCCTACCGTGCGGACGGGGAACATGAAGGCTCTTTTGACACCGTATCTTACGACGAAGCCGTTAAGAGCGTTAAACACAACTCCGGCGGAAGCGCCGGCCCCTGGGGCCTTTTCGCCGCGGCGGGCGGCCTGACGGGCAAGGTGATAGAAACCGGCACCGCCGGCGAAAACACCCCGGGCTATAAATTCTACGGCGGCGCCGTCACGGCCGGGGCTGATTACAGCCTTGGAGAACATATGGCCGCGGGCCTCCTTGCCGGCTACAATATAGGCCATGCCAGCCTGCAGCTGCCATCGGGCGGTTCCGTGGACAGCCACAGCGTCAGGTACGGCGCCTACGCCGCGGGCAGCGTCGGGGCGCTGCGCCTGAACGTCTACGCCGGCCGCGCCGACGACAACTTCGACACGGAAAGACAAATAACTTTCGACGCCGTCTCCCGCAAAGCCACGGCCAGCCCCACCGGCAAAGAGTTAAACCTCGAAGCGGACGCCGCCTACGAGATCTCAGCCATCACGACCACCGGCGTTATGGCGCCTTTCGTGCGCGCGAACTATGACCGCCTCGAGACCGACGCTTTCACCGAGACGGGCGCCGATTCGCTGAACCTGTCGGTGGGCGCCGTTACGGCCAATTCCATGCGCTCAGCTGCCGGGTTCCGCTATTACGATTCCGTGGACGCCGGCGGCGGCGCCATTGTAAAGACCACCTTGAGCGTAGCCTGGAGCCACGAGTACAGGGACCAGAACCTGCCCCTCACCGCCTCCCTTGAAGCCGGCGGCTCGCCGTTCACGGTGACCAGCGGGAACACCTCGCGGGACGCGCTTAAATTCGGCACCAGGGTCATGGCCCGGTCCGAAACCGGCGTTATCTCCGGCTGGCTGGACTATTCCGGCGACCTGCGCAAGCAATACTACGCGCACGCCGTAACGGCCGCCGTAGCCCTTAAATTCTAAGCCGGAACCTCCGGCGCTCTTTCCGCCGCGACACCGGGTTGTCGCGGCGGTCTGCTGTGTTATTTCGAGGAAAACAAGGCCGCCGGGTATCGAAATAACGATCCATCCGGAATGTTGTTTTTATTGACTAATTGGCTGCAATTTTAGAGACTGGTAATTAATAAGCGGCTATGCGGTCATTTAAAAGGGGAGGGGGCTATGGGAAAGAATGAGGCGGCAGGGAACTACGATCCGGCGGTAGAACTTGCGAAGGGGGCTGACCTGACCGCCGGGTCCTATGATAAGACCCAGAAGATTTCCGTTTCCGCCGGGAAAGTTACGGTGGGGGGGAAGCCCGGGATCGCGGAGATCTACGGCATTGCCGCCGGCAAACAGGGCGCCGGCATAGACGGGACCATAAACATGTGGCTTTCGATATTCCGCTATATGCGCCCCGACGGCACCACCGACCATGTTGCCGGCTGGAATATACCCCTGGTTTTAAAACCCGGTCAGACGCCGCTTGAGACCGCCAAGGCCTTCGCCGCCTATATCAACGCCGGCAC
Organism: uncultured Elusimicrobia bacterium; assembly: GCA_903889965.1. Lineage (GTDB taxonomy): Bacteria > Elusimicrobiota > Elusimicrobia > Elusimicrobiales > UBA9959 > UBA9959. The sequence goes on along the minus strand of CAISZM010000069.1, from coordinate 5,794 downwards.
GCGCCCATACAAGGCCAAGGCCGCCGGCGATAGAACCAAAGCCGCCGTGACCGTTGTTTTCACCGGGTCGTAAGAACGTAATATTTTATGCTGAAAGCGATACTCGCCGACATTACTACCCTTGAGGTTGACGCTGTCGTCAATGCCGCCAATTCCACATTGCTGGGCGGCGGGGGGGTGGACGGGGCTATACACCGCGCGGCCGGCCCCGGCCTGCTGGAGGAATGCCGCGGGCTTGGCGGCTGCCGTACCGGCGAGGCCAGGCTCACCGGCGGTTATGCATTGTGCGCGAATCATGTCATCCATACGGTAGGCCCGGTCTGGCATGGCGGCCGGAAAAACGAGCCGGAACTTTTAAGGCTTTGCTACTGGAATTCGCTGGAGCTGGCCCGGGAGCATAATTTAAAGTCTATAGCTTTCCCCTGCATAAGCACGGGGGTTTACGGCTATCCCGCCGAAGCCGCCGCCCATATCGCGGTAAGAACGGTCCTCTCTTTCTTGGACCGTAATAAATTCGATATCGAAGTCACCTTCTGCGTTTTTTCCCGTCCGGACCTGGACATTTACAAGCTCGAGCTTGAGCGCAAGCCCTGAGCCATGGGTTCAAATTATATTTACAAGTGCACGGCCTGCAATTACAAGGAGCAGGTTTCCGGCGGCAAAGATCGCGGCAAGCTGGTTTCCACTGAAACCATGACCTGCCCGGATTGCCTCAGGCTCGTGGACACGGTTACAGCCATAGCCTGCGACCCGGAACTGGCCGCCAGGATGAAAGTTGATATCGCAAAACAAAAGGGCCGCTGCTGTCACTGCGGCGGGCTCAACCTGCTGCCATGGAAAGCCCAAGCCTGCCCCAAATGCGGCGGCAAAATGGAAAAGCTAGAAGGCGGCCCAGTACGCATGTGGGACTAATGATAACCGCATATTAGGCATTCCCACATTAGACGCAAGGCTTAGCGGGAAAAGGTAAAATATCACCGTGAAGAAAGTCCACATTATTACTTTCGGATGACCTGTGGATACGCTTCCGTCGTACCCTCTATAAGTTCCTCAAAACCTTGTATGCCTGATCTTACCCGCGAGATGTCGTCGCGGGCGTGGCCACGATGCGCGGCCCCGCACCGCTCCTCTGCATGCACCGCGAGAAGCCGCACGGTCGGCCACGCGGCGCGGCCGCCCATGCTTTCCGCAGGAAAGAAGGGTTCGCAGGCTTCGGCACGTTGCGCCTCGCACTGCTCCAGCGGTAGACTGCATCTTATAAACACCTCCTATGCGCGGCCAGCCGGCCCCCAACAGGGCCTTGGCAAGGCCGCTCCCGGCCTGCCAGAGGCAGGCCGTACGGCCCCGCATTTAATTTTTTTCTTTTTCGGGGATTATGGCCACCAGAACCAAAAGAGTTGATCCGGGGGCCACCGGCTGATAAAAACCCCGCCCCGGCTTGCTTCGCGGCGCCCCGGCGGGCTTTTCTGTTAATTATATGTCGCCCCCGGAAGAGGGGGAAACAACCACAACAAGGAAGCTAAGGCCGGGACAGCCCGGACAAGCCGGGTAGACCCGGCCTTAGCCGCCTCATTTGGCCCCGCCCTTATCATGATACAGCATAATGACCCGCCCGGAAATTAGGTGAAAAAAACAAAAACAGCCTTTTCCAACGCGACACTACGCTGTCGCGTTGGCCTGCTATACTATTTACATAAATATGAGGATTTATGTACCGATTTATAACAATCACACATTCCTATTTAATGGAAAAACTTGTCCAAGACGAGCTATTCCCAATTAGTTATAATAATATTTACATGCGTGGCTCCAACTTACTAATTGATAGACGAAGTTTTATACCCAAAAGGGAGGCCACATGCAGGTTTCAAATTAAACCGCAACCACCTGCAATTTTCACACTAGATACAAACGCAATGAAGATTAAAGCCGATTTCGATAGTGTAGATTGGAGCTTCGACAATAACACCCGGCTTGAAAGTCGTGGAGTTCATCCATATCCGGCAAAATTTATCCCTGAGATTCCCCGCGAAATCATTTCAATTCTTGGAGTTCCCAAAGGTACAGCCGTTTTAGATCCTTTCTGTGGGTCTGGCACATCTATTGCCGAAGCCCAACGGCTTGGATTAAAAACCATAGGGGTGGACCTTAACCCTATTGCATGTCTAATTACCCGCGTAAGAACCGGTCCGAAAATGCCAGGGTTAAAATACTTAGCCCAAGAAATTGCTCAAAAAGCAGCACAACGCGAAGAACATTGGCGGCCGCAAAATGTTCCCAATCTAGAACATTGGTTTAAAAACTCTGTTGCACAATGTCTGGCAAATCTGGTCAAAGAAATCTGCATTTCCGCTGGACCGATATTCGATGATGCCCTCAGGCTTTCACTGTCAAGAATTATCGTAAGAGTTTCCAACCAGGAAAGTGACACACGATATGCGGCAATAGAAAAGCCACAAGGGAATGTATACAGACAGTTTGTACTTGCCGCAGAAGAAATAGAAAAGTACTTAGAACTTCGCAGTTGGAAACCAAAACCCGAGCCTGAAATAATTTGCCACGATATATTAGACCTCACCGCCAAAAATATAGGGCAGCAGGTTGGACTAGTAATGACCTCCCCACCCTATCCTAATGCATATGAATATTGGTTATACCACAAGTTTAGACTGGCGTGGCTTGGGTGGAACCCAACAGAGGTAAAACGTAAAGAAATTGGATCGAGATCTCACTTCTTCTCTTCCAATCCGCACACGGAATTTGATTTTCTCAGACAAATGCGGGGGCTCTTTTCTTTGCTTAAGACTATCACAGTAAAAGATGCCCATGCGGCTTTTGTTGTCGGTGATTCAAAAATAAAAGGAAAAATAATAGACAATGGCGCGCTACTTAGAATAGCAGCAAAAGAGAATGATTTTAACGATGTAATAGTTTATCCCCGGACTGTCGCATCCAACAGAAAAGCGTTTAACACGAAGTATAGCCGAGCAAAGAGTGAGCAAATTTTAGTTTTTAAAAGGCGCTAAATGATAACAGCTGAATTGGAATTCCCTAATTATTCGCTAATGCCATACGAAAAGAAGTTCGCAATTGGCGAACTCATGAACTTACTTAATGCTAAGGAAGTCAGAGTTGGGGCCAAAACAGTAACCGCAAAAATTCCCCAAAATAAATTGCAGGACGCTTATCTACTTACCTATTTCCGCACACTCTCTATTAATGGGAACTGCACGACACTTCAACAGTCAAATGCCGAAGGGAATGGCGGCCGGCAATCAACACGTTACTCCACACATGGTTTACATGAATACAAGGGGAAGTTTAACCCTCAAACAGCTAGGCACCTAATTACTAGTTTAGTTCCAGATGATTTACCGATATTAGATCCATTCTGTGGAAGTGGAACAACTTTAGTAGAGGCAGCCCATTTAGGTCGCGTTGCGGAAGGGTGGGACATGAATCCCTTTGCGGTCCACCTTGCGAACACCAAAGTTAGAACCCTCCGTCTTGACCCCATTGAAATAGAACACGACGCAAACGATCTTGTCCAAGGCCTTAAATCCAATGGTTCTTTGACTAAGAAAACTGATGCCCGATTGGAATATTTATTAAAGTGGTTCCGCCCCCAGGAACTATGCTTTTTTGAGGAGTTGAGGGGAAAAATATCTGCGTTCCCAAAAACTAAAGATTTTTTTCTAACAATTTGCAGCGACTTGTTGCGCGATTATTCTTTACAGGAGCCGGGGGACCTCCGGATTAGGCGCAGGCACTCGCCAATGCCTAATGAAAACCCCAAAGACGTGTTTTTAAAGCGGGTACAAAAAGAATTATTTAAACTAAAACAGCAGAAATTGTCAGTGTTGAAGGCCCAAGGTAAACAAACCGCCTATTTGGTCGATGCAAGAAAGGGCCGCACGTCAACATACCAGTTCGGCGGCGCAATAACCAGCCCGCCATATTTTGTGGCCCTCCCATACATTGATACCCAAAGACTGAGTTTAGTATGGCTTGGTCTTTCCAGCCCCAAAGAAATACGCCAATTGGAAGCATCTATTACCGGCTCAAGGGAATTCCGCAATACAGCAGAACGCGAGACCCATCGCAAAGTTAAAAATGGAGTGTATTTGAAGTGGCCAAAAGAATTGCAGGTTACATACGATGAACTAAACTCAAGAACAGAAGCCACGTCCGCAGGTTTTAGAACTCAAGCAATGCCGGCACTATTTGCTCGTTTTTTCACGGATATGGCACAAACCTTTACAGCGGTAAAACAAGTTGTAAAGCGTGGAGGGCGGTTTGCCTTAGTAGTAGGGCAGAACAATGTAGGGAAAGGGAACAATATATTTTCAATCGATACACCTGAATTGCTGGCTTTAGTGGGTGAATCGCAAGGATGGGGAATACAGGAAATTGTCCCCCTAGATGCCTATAAGAGATTTTCAATTCATTCCAAGAATTCTGTTAAGGTTGAAAAACTCGTGATTTTAAGGAGACGCTAATGGAATTTGGCCTATATCCATTTATTTACAAAACCGGGGCGAACACTGGTCTAAGGAGTATGCTAGAAGAGTTGTGGCCCAACAACGCAAAACTTAAAGGTGGCTCAATTTATATAGTCGCCGGTTTTGCTAATTTCAATGGCGGGGCAAGATTTTTCAAATGCTTCAAAGAGCTTACGGAAGCAGGTGGGAACGTTTACGCAATCCTTGCGGGGAGTGCCGCACAGCGCACTTCAAGCCGCCAGGTTGTTGAGGCAATGATTGGTTGTGGGGCAAAAGTTTGGGTCACAAATCGAAAAAGCCTAATGCATGCAAAACTTTACGGCTGCATTACCAAGGCAGGGGATCAACATCTGGTCGTGACTTCTGGGAATTTCACTGGGCCGGGAATGTCCAGAAATGTTGAGGCGTCAATAAAGCTCGACGAAACAGAAACAAAAGGGATGGGTTTTGACTGGGGGAAGCTTTTCACTAATATGCTAGGGCAGACTTGGCCGACGTTGCACGTCCCAAAACTTAACTCAAAACACCCAGCATGGCCATTACTTTATGATGAAGGGTTTCTGGAAGAGAAGCTGGACCAGACTGAAGAAACGACCTTATTATTACTCTTAAGTCATTCAGACACAGCCAGGATTCAAGCTAAAGCTGGGACTGATGCCGCGAAAGGCACACAATACTTTTGGTTGAGTAAAGACTGCTTTGACTTCTTCCCGCCATTGCTTGAGAAAAACAAACGCGGATACAAAGGAACTCTCTCGGCACTTATTGATATTAATTTCATTGCCCTAAACCGCACCGAAAAGATTCGAGTAACGTTTGAGGCGGAAAATAACTTAGATTTTCGCCTAGGAACAGGACCACTGCGCGGGACGAGATTGGCTTCCGAAGGTGACCTAGCCTGTCTTACCAGGACGGGAGAAACCACATACGAAATGCGAACATACAAAAAGAATTCCACTGTTTTTAACCAATTATCCCCATTTGCATCTAGTTACGTCGGGGGCAAAGGGAAGCGCTATGGCATGATTCCGAATGAAGATTTTAGGCGTTTCGCTGGGCTGCCAGCCAGAAGTCCAATTGTTAAATTTATTAAGGCGTAATGTGTTACATCCTAAAATTATCGCAAAAAAACCTGCATCGCATTTGATGCCGACAATGATATTCATTGCTACAGACAAATGCAAGAAACAGGCGGAGGTCCCTTGTGACAGCTGACGTCCCCCCGTTTACTGGAGCACTTGTGAGTTAGCTCCCTTGGGCTCATTACTTTGTAGCTTTTCCATCTCCTGCCT
>CAISZM010000068.1 GCA_903889965.1 uncultured Elusimicrobia bacterium | reverse complement strand
AGGCGCGCGGCTTGCAGCGCAGCAGCAGGTTTCCGGAGACGCGCTCCAGTCCGCCCAGGCGGCGGAACCGGCCGGCGCCGACCGGGACCCGCTCCTTATGCAGAAAGTCCGCGAACTTAAGACGCAGCTGCATGACGAGTTCTCCCAGAAACACGGTTCCACACCGGAGGAAGCCCGCCAGTTCAGGACAAAAGCGGTGAGCCTCTCTATCGAATATCACAACATGCTCCATAAAAAATCCCCGATCCCCATGATCGGGGCCGAGGACGCAGAGATACACGAGCTGATCTACTCCCATCCCAGGATCGCGGCCCACATCTTCTCCGGGGAGCTCGAGATCTACAAGTCCACCGACGCCTACTGCTACCGGGCGCAGGCCGAGGTCATCACCGGCGAAAAGGCCCAGGCGGAGGCCGATCTGACCGCCGCCATAGCGATCTCGCCGCAGGCGGAACTGTTCCGTCACCGCGGGCACCTTTACCTCAACATGCGCAAGTACGACCAGGCGATAGAGGATTTTTCCAGCGCGATAAAAGCGGGCGGGATAGCCCCTCTTTATCATTCGCGGGCCATGGCATATTTCAAAAAGGACGATTATGCCGGAGCCGCCGAAGACCTGGAGCAGTTCTTCAAGCTCAATACCGACAAGGAGTATTCCCGGTCCGTGGCCGCTTCCCGCGTCTGCTCGGGCCTGCGTCATCACGGTTTTTCCGTAGAAGGCTGCGCGGCTCCCGAGAACAAGGGAGAGAAAAAATGAAAAAACTATTTTTAACGGCCTTTCTGACGGTCTGCGCGGCGGCGCCCGCTTTCTGCGACCAGGGCTGCGTGGAGATCTCTACCACCACGGTGCTGACCACGGTCTGTACCCAGTTCGACTGCGTTCAGCAGGCGGACAGCGGCTGCGTGGCTTGGGCCTGCAGCAAAACGCAGACCAGCAAGTATACGGATGTGAATACAAGCGGCTGCACCCGGGTGGCCAACTGCGGCAAAAAGGCCGTGTTCAGGGCAGGGGCGCCGGACGAGCCCGACATGGATTCCAGCGAGGTTTGCGACTGGTATCCCTGCGTGCAGGCCGACCCGGCCACGCAGGCCTGCCTCAGCTATCTGTGCGTTTCCAAACGCGTATTCCAGACCGAGCACACCACCTATTCCAACGCGCTGTGCGTGCCGCTGGCCGCCGCGCAGGGCCTGCTTACGCTGCCGTCGGGAAGGAAGCTGCAGCCAATGGAGATACAGCCTTCGCCCGTCGGTCATTGAGCGGGACTGCCGCGCGGCAAAAAAGATAAGGCCCCTTTACGGGGCCTTTCTTTTTGTCCGGACCTGTCTGAAGTATCTCAATTCCGGTTCCAATCCTTCCCGAACGTGGAGTCAAGCGCGCCCAGTATGGCGCCATCCGTGATAATGAGGCCTAGTTCACGGTTTTTGTCCAGCGAGGTCTCGGAAAGGTTCTGCGAGCCCAGGAAGGCCTTCTGCCCGGGAGTGCCGTAGTCGGCCAGGATCATTTTGGCGTGGTAGTAAAGGCCCTTTCCGGCTTTTACCTGCACCCCTTTGGCCGCCAACATTCTGCGCCCCGGTTCATT
>CAISZM010000067.1 GCA_903889965.1 uncultured Elusimicrobia bacterium | reverse complement strand
TGCTGCAGCTGCCGGGGTCGCCGCAGCCGAGGTGGGAAATAGCGCGGTGAAAACAAGTTCCGCGCCCGCCTTTGTCCTGAGCAGCCCTGCTGTAGAGGATGGCGGGCAGCTGCCTGTGGAATATACCGGCGACGGGAAGAGCGCCACGCTCCCGCTTGAATGGACCGGCGCTCCGGCGGGCACAAAAAGCTTCTCCCTTATTATGCACCATATCGCTCCGGACAAGACCAAGTGGTACTGGATCATTTACAACATACCAGCGAAAGTGAAGAGCCTTCCGAAGAACGTAAAAGGCGTGGGCAAGCTAGGGAACAACAGCGTGAACGGCAGGGTGGAATACGCCCCGCCGCATTCAAAAGGCCCGGGGCCGAAAAAATACATCTATACGATCTACGCGCTTTCCGCAGCCCCGAAGATTAAGGTCAAGCCCGCCGAAGTGAACCGGGAAGTCCTGCTCTCAGCCATGGAAGGCCTGGTCCTGGGCAAAGCCGAAATGAGCGTCATATATGAAAGGTTCATCTCTTCTGAAGATGGGGAAAGCCGTTCCGGCCCCGATAATGGCCGCGGGGAGCCGCCTCCTCCGCCCCCGGGAGACGGGAGATAGCGGCCTGACGGCCTTTTTCAGCGGAACTTTTTGGCTTAATTCGGGTTTAATGGTGTGCGGGTCTGACCGGAGGGATTATGAAACTTAGAACAATTGCGATCCTTACAGCTTTGGCGGTAGCAGAATCCCTGCTTTGCGCCCGTGCGCAGGACGAAGGCGGCGGTCCCGGCCCGGACCAGGAACAGATGCAGGAGCAGGGTGGGGGGCAGGGCGCGGAGACTGGCCAGGAGCAGGGGCAGCGCCAGAAGCCGGGGCGGGGAAAAAAGCAGGCGCGCGGAGGGAAGGGCGAGTCCCGCAATGGAGGGTCGGAGACAATAACCGAGGAGCAGAAAGCCGGCGCGGCGGAGATAGTCTCAAAATATGACGCGGCCTCGCTGTCGGCAGAAGATGCCAAGGCAATACACAAAGCCCTACGCGACTTAGGCGTACGAGGCGGTCCTTCGGAGGATGCGTTGCTTGTCTCCGTTGGCTTCGACCCCGAGATGCTTAAGAAAATGGACCCGCCCCCGGACAGGGCAGGCGGGCAGGGCGGCGGACAGGGCAGGGAAAAGGGCGGCCAAGGTAGTAGTGGCCAGGGGCGCGGCGGCCCCGGCGGGAAAGGCGGCGGTAAAGGGGGCGGCAGCCAGTATAACCTGGAGCAGGCTGTTTCTGACAATGCGCAGCTGACCACTATCGCCTTTAACGGCCTGGCTTTTCTTACCGGAGATTTCGGCGCGGCAACTTTCATTCCGCCCGGCAAGGTCTGCGATTTCTTCGGCTTCCAGTATATGCGCGACATCGACGCGGCCAAGAAGGGGCATAATCCTATCTTCCTCAGCCGGGTGGCTGGCAACGTCGCCCACGAGCTCACGGCTGAACAGAAACAGATGTTTATAGATTTGGCGGAGGAGCAGGTGCCTCAACTTACGGCCCTGGCTAAAATGCGCCTGCCGCTTATCAAGGCTTTCCATATGCAGAGGGATAATGGACTGCCCTCCGGCAGCTCCGGCCTTAATAAAGCGGCCGTGATGCAGTACGTAGGAAAGATCTTCGAGGCGGACGCCGAGCTTAGCCGCCGCCGCGCGGAAGTGATGGCCAAAGTCTGGCTGTCGCTGACGGCGGACCAGAAGGCTTACTTCGCAAAGATGAAGTTCGGTAATTTCGCCACCTGGCCGGAAATGGATGAGACAGAGGCCAAAGAGGCGGGCCGCGGCAAGCCCAAGATGTTCAATGTGGCCTACATGACCTACCTCAGCGAGTTTTTCAGCTGGACCGCAGGCAACGTCGAGGCCGACGTTTACTTCTGTCCTGAGCGCCACGGAACTTACTTCGGCGGGTTCTATATGAAGGATATGCCGGCTATGGGAAAGAAAAACTACGATATCAGCACCTCCGTTACCGGTGACAGCGGCAAGTCCTTCCTAAGCGAGGTTCTTACTCCCGCGCAGCGCAAAAACGTCGACGCGATCCCGGCCATGCAGCAGCAGGCGATGCAGAAGATAATAGAAGTGCGCCGCGCTATCTCCGTGGAGCTTCGAAAATACCTGAAAGGCCAACCGCCGGACAAAGCAAAGGTCCTGGCGCTGCGTCACAATCCACCAAAACCGGTGTACCGCCTTGTGCCATCACCTCCAAGGCCGTGGCCGCACCGATGCCAGA
>CAISZM010000066.1 GCA_903889965.1 uncultured Elusimicrobia bacterium | reverse complement strand
ATATTGCCTCCCGGCCTCGGCACATAAATGAACTCTTTTTGGCCCAGGTTGAATACGTGTCTGGCGGACCGCTGGTTGCTGATCACGATTATATCGCCGAATTCGCGGGCAAGATCTATCCTGGCAAGGTAGCAGTCAAAACCGACGGCATTGTCCAGATACGTCGTTATTAATATCCTTCTGCGTTTTGACATTACATTCCTTGGCGCCGGCGGGACGGGAGGCCGTTCTTGAGGCTGTTGTATCACTCATTATAACCTCTTTTGCGACATCATCTCAACGTGGGTGCGGAGACGGCGCCGGCGCGTCAAACCCGCGGCACGCCCCAGGTCGTAGATGAAACCGGTTATCGTATCCGCAAAAGGACGGGTGAACGCTCTATCCCGCGAATCAGCGTTAATATTTGCCCCCGGCATTCAACTTTTGTATTGTATCTTGCTGTCTATTCGAACCGCGGGAAGTTTTGCGGCCGCGGAAGCGGTTGGCCGGATATGAACATTAACCTCGTTCCGCCGTGCCTGAAATATAACCATGTTTATACCGGATAAAGCGGTCGGCTACCTGATCCTCCTCGTGTTGCCCGTTATATTCCGGTATTTTTTCGTATTTAAAGGCAAAGCGCTCATCGTTTTCCTGATCCTGGCTATAGCGTTCACCTCCGGATGCATCGAGATACTTTCCGGCTTTAGCGGTATTGCTTCCGGACAGGTCCTGGAATTTCTGATTTGGGGGCTGGCTGCTTATACATTTATCGAGTCGCCCAAAAAAGAGATCCCCGGATGGGAATACCTGGCTGCTTTTGTTTGCATATGTATTTTTTCCTACGCGGCCAATAGCGTTACCGCGATCCAGCTTTTTTTGTTCATAAGGGTTTATCTCCGCATAGTCGCCGTTTTTATTTTATTTCACCATATCCGCCTGGATACCCGCACTTCGGATAAACTGCTGCAGTTCATCATCCTGCTCTTTATCACGCAGATACTCGTGAACATGGGCAGATACCCGATAGTGGGTACGACCGAGGCGTATATAGGGTCTATGTCGGTGCGGGAAGGCAGCCTGACTACCATCTTCGCCCTGGTGGGGATCTCGTTTTCGTTCAGCGCCTACCTGCACGAAAAAAAGCTGAAATATATACTTCTGGTCCTGGGTCTTTTTATCTTTTCAATGATAGGCAGCAAACGGGCCATGTTCATATGGGGACCTCTTGTGCTGCTGACGCAGTACGTCCTATTCGGGGTACAAACAAGGAAGATCTCTCTCAAATTTTTATTTAAATTAGTTCCCGTCGGGATATTCGCGCTGGGTTTTCTTTACGCGGGGGTTCGCCTGCAGCCGTCCCTTAATCCCGAAGGACAGATCGGCGGAAGTTTCGACTATGACTATCTGACCACTTCTATCACCGAATACCTGAACCCGGGGAAGACCATTTCAGGCGCGGCTTACGACGGAAGAGGCGAGGCGCCGGCGGCCGTTTATCAGCTTCTGACCGATAATCACGGTTTCAAAAACCTGTTATTCGGCCTGGGGCCGGGCGATATTCTGGAGTCCAAGTGGAATACCGAAGGGGAAGAGCTTAAAAACTCCAGCGGGATCGCGGATGACGCTGGTATATCGGGCGCGAAATACGGCATAGGCTACGGCGTCAGGACAGGATTGCTGTACACCGTAATGCAGGTCGGGCTGCTGGGGGCTGTTTCCTATTTTTTATTGATCACGAACCTGTTCGCGCCTGTTTGGCGGAAGTTTTCGCACACTTACGGGGCAACTGGAAAGCAGCAGATATTACAACTTGGAATGACTGGCGCATATTGCGTCTTTGTGTTCGATTTTTTGTTCTATTCCCGCGTTTTTACCGAATATCTCCAGATAGTGGTCCCTTTGGCCTTCGTTTATAATTATTTGCTACCATCAAGAACTACCGGGGCATCGGCATGAACCGGGAAAGACATGCCATCGGCTGGAACTTTCAGCTTTACGATGAAAAATATCGTTCAGGCAAGTCTGATATCTTTTCGCTTTAATGACGGTTGCGGGGAGCCATTCCTGTCAGGCGCTTAATATGAAAATAGCCGTGCTCGGTACCCGCGGATTCCCTGGCGTTCAGGGCGGGGTAGAGACGCATTGCGAGAACCTCTATACCCGCCTTGCCAAGATGGGGTTCGATGTTACCGTCTTTACACGCTGTCCTTATACAGGCCCTGCTGTAAAAGAGTATAAGGGCGTAAAGCTTGTCCCATTGCCCTGCCCCAGGAATAAGTACCTTGAGACGCTTATATACACCTTTAACGGCATATTCGCCGTTAAGCGTATCAAACCGGACGTCCTCCATATTCATGCCATAGGACCTTCCATATTTGTCCCGCTTGCGCGCCTCCTTGGTCTAAAGGTCGTTATGACGCACCACGGGCCTGACTATGACAGGGAAAAATGGGGAAAGCTGGCCAAGCTTGTTTTAAAGTTAGGGGAATGGGCGGGGGTGAGGTTCGCTAACCAGGTGATAGCGATATCGCGGCCGGTCGCGGATCTGATCAAATTAAAGTTCGGGCGAACGGCGCATATCATTCCCAATGGAGTGGTAATTCCCGGCTTGGATGAAAAACCCGGCAGCCCCGTTCAACAAGGCAAACTGCTCGTTGGCGCATCCTGCGTTTTCCCGGGGAAGTATCTCCTGGCGGTAGGCAGGTTCGTGCCGGAAAAGGGATTCAGCGATCTAATGGACGCCTGGTCGCAAGCGCGCAAGACGCAAGATTGGAAGCTGGTTATAGCGGGAGACGCCGATCATGAGGGTAAATACAGCCTGGGCCTGAAAGAAAAAGCGAAAGCCGATCCAAGCATAGTATTGACAGGTTTCATAACGGGAGAAACGTTAAAAGAGATCTATTGCAATGTGGGATTATTCGTGCTGCCTTCATATCATGAAGGCCTTTCCATCGTTCTGCTTGAAGCTATGAGTTACGGGTTATCCTGTGTTGCTTCGGACATCCCCGCCAACAGGGAAATGCCATTGGATAATGACCGGTATTTTACCCCGGGTGACGTCAATGCTTTAACTCTGCTTATAAACAGGTTTATTGGAACCCCGATATCCGGTGCCGAGAAAGTCCGCCAGATAGCCGCCCTGCGGGCTAAATTCGACTGGGATACGGTGGCAGCTGATACCTCGGATATTTACCGGGGAGTTCTCCGCGGTTAGTCGTTTACGGCCGCGGCAGGAGCCTGTCATCGGTTCGGGCTGCCGCGATCGCCCCGTAAGAACATGAAAATACTGGAGATAAATAAGTATTTCTACGAAAAAGGCGGAGCCGAGCGTGTCTTTTTCGACGAAGCTCGCCTTCTGGCATCAAAAGGACATGCGGTCATTCCGTTTTCGATGCAACACCCGCAAAATACGGCCTCCAAATACGGAGGCTATTTTGTTCCCCACATCGACTATGACAGGTCCGGCGGTCTTTCCGGGATCCGCGCGGCGTCCGGCCTTCTTTATTCCCGGGCTGCAAAGAGGAATATCGAAAGGCTTCTCCTTGCGGAAAAACCCGATATCGCCCACCTGCACAATATCTACCACCAGATATCCCCGTCAATACTTCATTCGCTTAAAAAACATGGAATCCCGGTCGTAATGACCCTCCATGACTATAAACTGGTTTGCGCTTCTTACTCGATGACCGCCGGCGGCAGGATCTGCGAGGCGTGCAGGAATGGCCGTTATTACAATTGCTATCTCAATAAATGCGTTAAAGATTCAGGTGTGAAGAGCCTTCTGAACACGGCGGAGATGTATTTGCATCACAAGCTGATGCATATCTATGACCTGGTCGACGTCTTTATTTCTCCCAGCCGTTTTTTGGCGGCCAAATTCCGTGAAATGGGATTTAAGCGGGATATCGAATACTTGCCGAATTTCGTGGACCCGGGAAACCTGGCTCCGGCGTACGGGTATAAAGAACGGTCTGTCGTATATTTCGGCAGGATATCGAAAGAAAAGGGGCTTCTTACGCTGGTAAAGGCCATGCGGAAACTCCCGGACCTTACTTTGAAAATAATAGGCGACGGCCCCCTGCAAATGAGGGTGGAGGCGGAGATCGTGAGTCTCGGCCTGAAAAATATCAGGCTTCTTGGATACATGGACGGGGATGCCCTCAGGGAAGAAATACTGAAGACTATGTTCATCGTATTGCCTTCCGAATGGTACGAAAACAATCCCAAGACCTGTATCGAGGGATTCGCGATGGGGAAGCCGGCGGTCGGGGCGAACGTGGGCGGTATCCCCGAGCTTATAAAGGACGGCAAGACAGGCTTGCTCTTCAAAATGGGCGACAGCGAAGACCTGGCGGCAAAGATAAATTACTTGGCCGGCAGGCCGGATCTGATCGGGGAGATGGGGCGGAATGCGCGGGCCTTCGTGGAGAACGACCTTAACGCCGGAAAGCATTATGAGGGGCTGATGCGGATCTACCAAAAAGCCATCGCAAAGGTGATATGAATTTCGAAAATAAAATAGATTCGCTGAGCAGGTACATCCGGGAGGGCCTGACACCCCTTATCAACAGCGATTATGCCCTCCTGGATCTGCACTATTTTTCAAATATCGGAGATACCCTGATATGGGAAGGGGCAGCGTCTTTTCTTTCAACCATGCCGTATCGATGCCTGCAGCATTCCTCCGCGGAGACCTTCCGCTGGGGCGCCTTCCCAAAGGATGTCTTGCTGATTTTGCAGGGCGGCGGTAATTTCGGCGACTTCTGGCGTTCTCATCAGGACTTCCGACTGGAGATCATAAAGAGATATCCCGATAACAGGATCCTCATATTCCCTCAAACGGTGTTCTATGAAAATGAGGCGACTTTGAAGTCGGACGCGGAATTGATGGCTAAACACGCCAACCTGACGATATGCGCGCGCGACGCCGTATCCTTCGGGATCCTGAAAAAACACTTCAGCGCGAATAATATACTCATGCTGCCGGATATGGCTTTTTGCATACCTCCGGCAACGGTCTCTAAATACCGCGCGGCAGAAAATCAGAAGACCCTGCTGCTTAAACGTACGGATAAAGAGCTGGTGGCGGAAGAACTGGCCGGGATAGTCGGTCCTTCCGGTGATGCGGAAATCCTTGACTGGCCGAGTTTCGAAAGAGCTTCGATGATAACCCGGTTCTTCGAGAAAGCTTTGTCGAACAGGGGGCTCGTTAAAAACAAAATGAACTGGCTTATCGATCTTTACGCCGATAAAGTGCTCCGTCCTTACCTCGTGCGTACCGGAGTCAGATTCATCAGTCCTTATAAAACGATCTACACGACAAGGCTGCACGCTTCCATTCTCTCGATATTGCTGCATAAAGAGCACCGGATAATTGATATTACCTACGGCAAGATCACTAATTTCTTCGATACCTGGTTAGCCGATCTGGAGGGCGTAAGTTTGGCGCGAAGGGCGGGAGGAATTAAGGATGGAAAGACCGGCGCTTAGTTCGGTATTTCCGCGGTATTCCATTAATTGCTTGCTAAAGTCCGGTTAAACTGATACAATTTTAAGGTAGAAGTTGTAGCCGTGGCGGCCATTTAAGTTTTAACAGATCGAACTAGCAATGAAAATAGCTGGGCATGAACCTCCGAAAGGAGGTTTTTTGTTGCCCTGGCGCGGGACCCCGCGCGGCACCGGGACAATTCTTCCTTTGCCGGGCGTCATTTGTGTATAATACTTCACGCTTAATATTGCGCGGGCCTGGAAATATTTAGGGGGACTTTATGACGTCAAAAAAGATACTTGTCTGCGACGACGACCCTGCGATGCTGACCATCGTCAGCCATATCCTGGTCAGGAAGGGTTTCGCGGTCCTGACCGCCAGCGACGGGGAAAAGGGTTTGGCTTCCATAGAGGCGAATTCTCCCTCGCTCCTCATACTGGACATGGAAATGCCCCGCAAGAACGGCATTCAGGTCCTGGAAGAACTGCGCGCGAGGGGGACCCCCGTTCCCTACATAATCGTGCTGTCAGCGCACGAGGGCCGCGAGAAGCATGAACTTGCCATGAAACTGGGCGCCAGCGAGATAATGGTCAAGCCTTTCAACGCTGCAGACCTGCTCAAAAAAATTGAAAGGCTCGCGGCCCAGGGGAGGGTCTGACATGCAGACCGGATCACCCCATTCACACGCTTCCATAGGCGACATACTGACAAAGTACGGACTCATCACCCCGCAACAATTGAAGGAGGCGCTGGCGCAGTCCGATCCCGAGCAGAGAAACCTCGGCCAGGTGCTTGTTTCCCTCGGTTTCGCCACCAAGGAGAATATCAGCAAGGCGGTCAGTCTCCACCTGAACATCCCTTTCTTTACCACCTTCGAAGGTCTGCTGGATCCCGACGCCGCACGGGATATCCCCGAGGCTATGGCCCGCAAACTGCTGGTCGTGCCCGTCTTTAAGGAGGGGGAGAAACTGACGCTGGGCATGGTCAATCCTACTGATTTCAGGGCGATCGACTACGTGGCGGGACTGAAAGGCATGCAGGTGCAGCCGGTCATGACCTCCCTCTCCAACCTCTTTGCCACCATACAGGAAGTCTACGGGTCCGGAAAAAATCCCGTGCAGAAGACGGGCGAAACCTCAAGGCCTGCCGCCGCCGCCGAGAGTGCGGTGGATGCGATCAACGGGCTTCTTGAGGAGGCGATGTCCCGCCACGCGAGCGACATACATATAGAGGCCGGGGAAACGCTGGTGCGCGCGCGCTTCCGCGTGGACGGCATGCTCATGGACGCCAGCACCTTCCCGAAAGACATGGATTCCGCGCTTGTGGCCCGTATAAAGATACTTGCCAAGCTTGACATCACCGAGTCCCGCCTGCCGCAGGACGGGCACATACGTTTCGACTACGGGGGGCGGGGCATCGATATACGCGTTTCTACCCTGCCGACGATCCACGGTGAGAAGGTCGTATTGCGCCTGCTGGATTCCTCCAGGGCCCTGCGGAAACTGAGCGAACTGGGCATCGATCCTAAGGTTTTTAACCTGTTCTCGGAGGCTATCTCCAGCCCCAACGGGCTGGTCCTGGTAACCGGGCCCACCGGGAGCGGGAAAACCACCACTCTTTACGCGGCCATTTCAAAACTTAATAAGCCGGACCGGAATATAGTCACGCTCGAGGACCCGGTGGAATACGTGCTGGACCGCGTCAACCAGGTCGAGGCTTTCCCGAAGATAGGCCTGACTTTCGCCTCAGGCCTGCGGGCCGTGCTCAGGCAGGACCCCAATATAATCCTCGTCGGCGAGATCAGGGACCTGGAGACCGCCGAGATCGCGCTCCAATCGTCGATCACCGGGCACATGGTTTTCAGCACCCTGCACACCAACGACGCCGTTTCCAGCATCCACCGCCTGCTCAATATGCGCGTGGAGCCGTTCCTCATAGCCGCCGCCCTGCGGGGCGTTCTGGCTCAGAGGCTGCTGCGCCGGCTCTGCGACAAGTGTAAACGGCCCGTGAAACTCGCCGGTGACCAGCTGAAGGAACTGGGGCTGCCGGGCAAAGAGGCACAGGTTTTCGAGCCCGTCGGCTGCCACTCCTGCTTCGACACCGGCTATGCCGGCCGCCTGGCCATACACGAATGGATGCCCGTAAACAGCGAGGTGCGGGCCCTGATAATACGCAAGGCGTCCGTGGACGAACTGAGGGCCGCGGTGGATTCGCAGGGGCTCAAGAGCATACGCCAGATAGCTGTCGAAAAGCTGGTCTCGGGCGAAACTTCGCTTGAAGAGGTGCTCCGCATGACCTGCGAGCAGACCGAGGCCTGATGCCGCAATTCCGCTTCAGGGCCATCAATGCAGACGGCAAGGTCTCGCAGGACGTCACAGCGGCGCAATCCGCCGAAGAACTTGCCCGCCTTCTTGAGGGGCAGGGTCTTTTCCTGATGGAGAGCTCCGTCGTAGGCGGTTCGGAGGGCGGCGCGAACGCGGCCCTCCTTGCCCCTAAAAACAGGGGCGGCGTCTCGCTCAAGGAACTTACCGTCTTCACTACGCAGCTGGCCGTAATGGTTCGCACGGCCCTGCCCATAATGGAGGCCCTTGAAATATTGGCCGGCCAGAACAATAACCCGGCCTTCAGGGCGATGCTCCTGGAGGTCGCGCGCAGCGTGCGCCACGGGCAGCCGCTCTCCCACGCTTTCGCGCGCTATCCCCAGGTATTCGACGAGGTTTACATAAGCCTCCTGGCTTCCGGCGAGGCGGGCGGGCAGATGGACCTGATGCTGGAGCGCATAGCGTCGCACCTGGAGTTCCAGTGGCAGCTTAAGCAGAAGCTGCAGGCCGCCCTGGTCTACCCTACGGTAGTCATCCTTACCGCGATGTCCGTGCTGGCCTTCCTGGTCATTTTCGTGCTTCCCACCTTCATGGAGGTGTTCGCGCAGTTCGATGTAGCGCTGCCGCTGCCTACAAGGGCGCTTATCTTCGTGAGCGGCCTCATCCGCCACGGTTGGTACATTATGTTCCCGGCCGCCGCCGGCCTCTGGTGGTATTTTCGTAAAATGCTTACGGACCCCGCCCATACCCGGGCCCTGCACGGCCTCCAGCTAAGGCTGCCGCTGGTGGGCGAGCTCATCCGCAACATGGTGATGACACGCATACTCATGACGCTGGGTTCGCTGACGGGCAGCGGCGTGCCGATACTCAAATCCCTGGAACTGGCCAAGGCCTCCGCCGGCAACCTCGTGTTCAAAGACCTGCTGGACAGGATCATCGAAAATGTCAGGGAGGGACACGGTATTTCCCCGGCCCTGGCCCAAAGCCCCTATATTCCGCGGGCCGTCTCAAGCATGATATCCGTCGGTGAAAAGACCGGCACGCTGCCAGAGGTTATAATGAAGGTGGCCTGGTTCTACGAATCGGAAACGGACACGGCCATAAAGAGCCTGTTTGCGGCGATGGAGCCCCTCTTTATAGTGGGCCTGGGTCTGCTGGTCGGCGGCATCGCGGTTTCCGTGCTGCTCCCCATGTTCAACCTGGCCGGGGGGCTGCAGTGAGGCGAGGTTTTATCCTGATGGAGGTGTCGGTCTCCTACCTTATTTTGTCCCTCGCGCTGGTGGCGCTGGTCCCGGTCTTTATAATGGCCATAAGGGCGGCAAAAAACAATGAACAGATAGCTGCGGCGACCTGGCTTTCCACCGAACTGATGGAGGAGGTCCGCATGCGCAGGTGGGACGAAAATACCCCTACGCCCGCGGTGCATATCGCGGCCCCCGGCGCTATCGGCACCGACACGGGGGAAACCGCCTCCGATAAGCGCACCTTCGACGATCAGGATGACTTTAACGGCTGGACGCAGTCCCCGCCCGTCGACCCTGTAATGAACGCCATATCCGGCTTTGCGGCCTACTCCAGCAGTGTGACGGTGCAGTACGCGGACGCCAACCTGGCCTTTTCCGCCGCAGCCACCGATTATAAAAAAGTGTCGGTCTGCACCTGGACGCGGAAACTAAAATCGATATGCCTGACAACCGTTTTCACCAACCGCTGAGCCGCAGCGGCTTCACCCTCATGGAGCTGGTCATCGGCATAGCCGTGGCAGCCGTAGTGGGGCTGGTCTCGGCCGGGCTCTTCAAGGCCGGCCTGAAGACCTACAATTATTCCTACCGCCAGACCAGCGTGCTGGCGGGCGCGCGCAGGGCTCTTTCCGGCAGCGGCAGCCTCCCCGGGGTGATATGGGCCGCCCAAAGCGCCTCCTCGGTTACGGCACTTTCGGGCTCAAGCCTGACATTGGCGCCTCCCTCCGCTTCCAGCATCACCTACCAGGTTTCGGGCGGGAACCTTTACCAGACCACTTCGGGTGTCCGTACCCTCCAGTCCGTTTCGGTCAGCTCCGCGGTCTTCAGCTACTACAATCTTGACAGCTCCGGGCTCATCATGGTCTCCACCCTGGCTGCGAACGCCACATTCGTTACCATGCAGCTGACGCTCACCGGGAAAAGCGCGAACGACAGAACTTACAATTTCCTTGGGGGGGCGCAGCTGCGTAATCACCCATGAATAAACTGTTCAGCCGCAAATCGCGCGGCGTTACGCTGGTGCTTAATCTGGTGGCGCTTGCCGTTTTCGCCATCCTGGGCGTGGTGGTTTACGGCGCCATACGGTCGCAGGTCCGCGAGGCCGTCTACAACGAGCGCCTGGCGCAGGCCCATTACATCGCCGAAGCCGGTTTTGAGGACGCGCTGCATTCCCTTTACCTGGACCCCGCCTGGCGCGCGGGCTTTAACCAGAAATCCTTCGCCGGGGGCTACTACACCGTTTCCTTGTCCACAAATACGCCCCCGGTTATAACCGCCACAGGCTACTCCGCCAACATAGCCCTCCTGGGCCGGGCGGTCAAGACGGTCGGCGCCACGCCCGTTTTTACTTACACTGCCGGCGGCTCCGGCTCCGGTTTCGCCATCATCGGCGACCAGCTGGCAGAGGTGGACGGGCCGGGGCAGGTAAATTCCTACGATCCCACCGTCAGTCTCACGCCGTCCTCTTTCAATTCCGGCGCCCATATCTGGTCCAATAAGGACGCTAAAACCACGGCGGGCGCCACCGTCAACGGGAACGTCTACTACATTAACAAGAACAATACCGTCGCCGGCACGGTACTCGGCACGGTTATAGACTCCACCTATACGCTGACCATGCCCAATACCACCTGCGCCGCCTGCGCGGCCGCGAATATCAATTCGACAGGCATCACGCCGGCCAGCTGCTATGCCGCAGGAACCAAGGACCTCACCGCCGCCAACGGGGTAACGTGTTCCCTGGTATCCGGCGTTTATTACTTCAGGAACATAACGGTCAACGGCACTCTTAACGTGACTTCTACCGGGACGGTCACTATTTATTTCACCGGAGCCATCAGCATGGACGGAACCTGCTCGGTGAACAGCTCCAGTAAAATTCCGTCGCGGCTGTTGTTTTACGGGGGCTCGGGCACCAGCACCAATGTTATAAATTCCTCCGCGCCGCTCCACGCCTACCTGGAGGAAAGCAGCGGGGCCTGGAACATCAGTACCCCGGTCTACGGGCGCGTCTGGGGCAAAAATGTTACGGTAAAGAACGTGGCCGGCGCCGCCGTGCACGTGGACCTCTCAGCCACCACGCCGGCAGGCGTGGATTGGTCGACCGGCACATGGCGGCAGAGCTACGACCGCCCATAAACGCTGTTTATTTTAGCCCGCGATTGAATATAATATACCGGTTGAGGTTTTTAGGACTTGGGAAAATATGAAATTAACTCCTTTTTCGGATGAAAGCGTACTTGGCATAGATATCGGGACCTGTTCCATCAAAGTGGTGGAAACGAAGTTTTCGGCCGGGAAGCCTGTAGCCCTCCGCGCGGCCAGCGCGGAAATAGACCTTTCGAAAGTTACGGACCCCAAGGGTAAATGGGAAGCTTATGTGGGCGCGCTGAAAGAGATCATCAGCCGCAATAAGATAACCGCGAAGACAGCGGTCATAGGCGTGCCGAATACCGCCGTGGCGCTGGATATGACAAGGTCCCCCAAAAAAAACCCCGGGCCGGGCGGGATGCCTTTCGAGGGCAGGGAAGTGGAAACCTGCGCGCAGCCTTTTGAGTGGATGAACGCCGGGGGGGGGGCCGAGAAGGGAACGCTGCTTACCACCGCGGACAGGGGCGCCGTGATAGACCGGTTCGAGATCGTCAGGGACGCGGGGCTGGTTCCCGTAATAGCCGATATCAATATATTCGCCGTCCTCAACGCCTATCTGCCTTCGGACGTGACGGCCGTGAAAGGCCTTGTTTTTGTGCTGGACATCGGCGCCGGCACTACCGAAATGGCGGTCCTGCGCGGCGGCCTGCTCATGGCGGTGCGCACAGTATTCCTGGCCGGGAATAATTTTACCGTCGCGCTGCAGCGCGAGCTGGATGTGCCGGCCCCGGCCGCGGAGGCTTCCAAGAAGAAACACGGCCTGCTGGCGCTGGTTAAAGCGGGGGAATACGCCGCGGCCGAGGGCCCGGGGACCGCGCTGGAAAAAGGATACGCCGTAAAAATAGCGGACCTGCTGGCCGAGCGGGTGGACCAGGTCAGCGCCGAGATCAGGCGGACCGTGGCCTATTACGCTGATAAAGCCCCCGGCCTGGATACGCGCGTGGCCAGACTGGTGCTGACGGGCGGTTCGGCCGGACTGCCCGGGCTCGCCGAATACCTTGGCGCCGAATTCGGCGTCCCCGTCGAGATATTCCGGCCCCTTAAAACATTCGACTCAAGCCATTTAGCCGACAAGGCGGGGGAGGACCTCCCCTGCTTCGCCGTCGCGGCCGGCCTATCCATGCGGCGGTGGCCCCGCGAGCGCGCTTCGCTTTTCGTGGCCGTGAACCTCCTTCCCAAGGCGCTGCGTCGGCGCTCCAATCCGGTCCCCGGCATAATAGGATACCTGCTTCTCGCCGCGGCTTTGACCGTAGGCTATTATCAATACAAGGCTTTTCACGCGCGGATAAATTCCGAAATGCTGAAGCATAAGGCGGAAGTTTCCTTCCTGAAGATAAAGATGGCCAAGGTGAAGGAAACCGTCAGCATCAAGAAGGCCGCGAAACAGCAGGAGCCGGCAGCGGTGAAGGGGAAGATGAAAGCCGCCGTTAAAACAGACAGCTACGCCTATCTTAAGAAGCTGGCCATTTCAGGGGTCTTTACGGATTCGTCCGGGGCTTCCGCCATACTTTCCGGCCCCGGTGGGTCTTACATAGTTAAGAACGGGAAAATGTTCGATGAAAGCGGGAAAGCCGTGCAGGGTGTATCCGCTTCGATAACCAAAAAGCTTTTAGTATTGTCCGCAGGAGGTAAAAAATATGAAATTACGATCCCTAAATAAACCGCAATTCGCAATGGCGGCGGGCCTGGTATTAGGCTGCGTTCTGACGCTCCCGGTTTTTGCGCCGGCTGAGGAAACGGCCGCTGATGTCGCTGCCGCCCCCGCCGCCGCTGCCGCCCCTGCCGCCGCGGAGCAAGCCGCCGCCGTTGAGGCGGCAGAACGGGTTCCTGCCGGCCAGAATAACAACGTCCAGTCCGGTTCCCTCGTGGAGCCGCTGAGCTCCGAGCTGACCGACTTTAATTTCACCGGCACGGATATCCTGTTTATCCTGAAATCGTTCGCTCTCAGGTTCGACAAGAACATACTGCCCTCCTCCCTGGTGGGGGGCAAGGTTACGCTGAATCTGAAGCAGGTCCCCTTCGATGAGGCTTTCCAGATACTGCTGGATAAAATGGACCTGGTAGCCATACAGCGCAGCCCGAAGATAATCGAAGTTATGAAAAGGCAGGAAATGCCTCTTTTAAGGCAGACCTTCCTGCTTAAGAACCGCCTCGCCGGCGATATCAAGAACACTCTTGACTCTCTGCTGGCGGCGAAAGAAAAAGAGCGGCTCACCATCGCCGTCGACGGCGCCTCAAATTCCCTGATAGTCGCCGCGACATCCGCCCAGATAGGCAAAATAGGCGCCTTGATCGAGCAGTTGGACATTAAAGCCCCGCAAATAAGGATAAATACCCGGATAATCGAACTGACCAGCGGCGGCATGTTCGACCTGGGCATTTCCTGGGCCGGCGCTTTAAAGCACGGCGGGGTTACCGCCAGGACCGCGCTGGACCTGCAAAACTACAAGACGATAGCGACCAACGGGGTTACGCCCACTACGGACCTGGCCACCACCTTCGGATCCGGCGGTTTTTTCGACATCTCGCAGGTAATGGATAACGGCGCGTTGTACGGCCTGCTGAACGCCATAGCCGAAAACGATAAAAGCAAAACCTTGTCCGAGCCTTCGATAATGACCGAGAACAATAAAACGGCGAAAATACACGTCGGAAAGAACCTCCCCGTGAAAACGGTGCAGGTGACGCAGTTCTCCCAGATACAAAGCATCAGTTATATCAACGAGGGCATAGACCTGGAGGTCACGCCGGTGGTTTCCCCGGGCAGCAAGCAGATCTCGATGAAAGTAAGGGTGAATGTCTCGGAGTTTACCGGTTTCCAGGCGGATAGCCCTATCACCTCGGAGAGATCCGCCTATACCGAAATAACCCTCGAAAGCGACAAGACGGTGGCTATCGGCGGTCTTGAAAGGGAAACGACCCTTGAGTCAACAAGCGGCATTCCGGTATTGAGGGCTATACCATTTCTAGGCGCCCTTTTCAGGAGCAAGCATAAAGAGAACACCAAAACGAACCTGCTGATCTTCATCACCCCCGAGATCGTCCCGGGATAAGGTTTTTGGATCGAAGAGGCGTTAATAAAAAAGCCCCCGCGAGGGGGCTTTTTGCGGTATCACGCAGAATGCCCGTTCTTTTGAACGGCAAAAAAAACGGGGCGGGCTACAAGAAGCCCGCCCTCTGTGGGTCTCGACCGCACTTGCGTACTCACTCACTGCGAGACCCCTTCTACAATTATAGTATAGCTCCCGGTTCCAGGAATATCAAGGGCCTTTTGGGCTTCCCGCGTACTAAATCGCTGTAAAGGAGGGGATGTCCCCGCTGCCGGCGCATTGCGGCGCTGATCCCGGCGCCAGGGAAGCCAGGGCGCGGCTTTGTACCTCCTGTTGCGCGAGGCTCCAAATATCTATAAAATATCAGCTATGAGCAAAGAATGGCATTTTAAAGACGAATGGATCTTGAAGGCTTCAACCGGAACGCCGGGTATCGACCCACTGTTCGTCGGCCAAATGCGTGCCCAAAAGAAAGACTACCTGGCTGACGCTATCGTGGAGGCGGGGAAGATCAGCGCCGAGAATCTGGGAAAAATGGTGGAGGAGACTTTTCATATAAAATACTTCCCGCTGACCACCGAGAATGTCGATAAGTTCGCGGTGAACCTCATCCAGGAAAAGAACTGCCGCAAATATCAGTTGCTGCCGGTGGGGGCGACCGATACCGAGATGCGGGTGGTCACGGCCAATCCTCTGGACATGGACGCCCTGGGCTACATTGAAGCCCTTACCGCCCGCCGCATCATTCCGTTTTATGCCACCCCGGGAATGGTGGAAACCTGCCAGGAGAGGTTCTTCCGGGGCGACGAGATCGTCTTCGACCTTCTGAGCCAGGTGGAAGTGCCCGAGGAAATAATACTTATAGGGGGCCGATGAAACCGGCCCCGGGCTGAACGATAAAGTTACGGCGCCGGTCGTGCTCTTGGTAAACTCCATCATTTCCCAGGCTTATCACAAACGTTCCTCGGACATACACATAGAGCACGAGGAGAAAGCCAGTCATGTGCGCATCCGCATTGACGGCGTCCTCAGGAACATCATGTCCCTGCCGAAGCACATCGCCGCAGGGCCGCTGGTGTCGCGCATCAAGATAATGGCTAACCTCGACGTTTCGAACCACATGCGCCCGCAGGACGGCAGGGCCAAAATACTCCTCGCCGGCGCGGAGGTGGGCTTGCGCGTTTCAACCCTGCCTACCTCCTACGGCGAGAAGGTGGTGATCCGTATCCTGGATCAGCGCGCCGCGGAAGTCCCTTTCGATAAGCTCGGCTTCGCCCCGGAGGTTTCGGCAATTATCGAAAATTCCTTGGCCGCCTCTCAGGGGCTGATATTGGTCACCGGTCCCACCGGCTCGGGCAAGACTACCACCCTTTATTCGGTGCTGAACAAGGTTCGCAGCGAGAGCAGCAATATCGTCACCGTTGAGGACCCGATAGAATACAAGCTGGCCGGCATCAACCAGGTGCAGGTAAACGAGAAACAGGGGCTCTCTTTCGCCTCGGTGCTCAGGTCCGTGCTGCGCCAGGACCCCGATATCATCATGGTGGGCGAGATCCGCGACCGCGAGACCGCCGACATCGCCTTCCAGTCCGCCATGACTGGCCACATGGTATTCTCCACGCTCCATACCAACGACGCCGTTTCCACCATCATCCGCCTCGTGGACATGGGTGTAGACCGCTTCAAGATCTCCCCCGGGCTGCTGGCCATAACAGCGCAGCGCCTTGTGCGAAAGATCTGCCCTTACTGCACCGTGAAGATGCCGGCGGCGGAAAGCGACCAGGCCATTTTGAGCGCCATGATAAGTTACGGTTTCGAACCCGTCCTCCACAAGGGGCGTGGCTGCGTTAAATGCGAGGGCAGCGGCTACGCCGGACGCACGTCCATGGTCGAAATACTGCAGGTCACCGAACGGATAAAGGAAATGATCAATTCCGGCGCGGACGCCGCCGAAATTACACAGGCGGCTCTTGAAGAGAAAGTCCTCAGGACGATGACGCAGGACGCCCTGTGGCAGCTGTCGAAAGGTTATACCGACCTGGCCGAGGCCGCGCCGTATATGATCCTGGACAAAAAAACCGCCGCCGCTCAGTCCGGAGCCGCCGCCTCGCCCGCAAAGTCTGACGTCCCGGGGCCGGGGCAGGCGCAGGCTTCAGCCGGAAAACAGCGCGTTATGATAGTTGAGGACGACCCCATTATGCGCCTGCTTCTCAGGAAATTTATAGAGGGCGCCGGCTTTGAAGTGCTGGAGGCAGTGGACGGAGCCGAGGCCCTTGACGCGATAGCCCACGAAGTCCCGGACTTGCTGCTCTCCGACATAAACATGCCCCGTATGAACGGTTTGGACCTGGTGAAAGGCGTACGCCAAACACTGGGCCTGTCCGACCTGCCGATAATAATGCTCACTACTGAAACCTCCGACAAGAGCCAGGAGATGGCTTTTGAACTGGGCGCCGACGATTACATCATAAAACCCTTTAAGGGGAATCTTGTAGTGGCTCGGATAAACGCCGCCCTGCGGCGCGCTGGAAAAATATCGTGCTGCCCCCCGGATATGAAATAGAGGGAAACGGTGCCGGAAGAAAAAAACCGCCCACGGCGTTCCTGCCGTCCGAAACGGCCAAAGACCGGACTATCAGCGTGGATACAGCCTGCGCCGGCATTTCCCTGCGCATCGATAAAACCCTTCTTTCCCGCTTGAAAGGCAACCTGGTGAAGAACGCGCTTGAGGCGGAGAAGCTCGGAGCGGTCGTAACGCTTTCCTGCGCCAAGACCGCGGAGGGCGTGGCCTTTACGGTAAGAAATCCGACGCCGATGGGCGAGGACGCCAGACTGCAGATCTTTCAGCGCTCGTTCTCCGCCAAGGGCCCCGGCGGGGGGCTTGGCACCTACAGCGTGCGCCTGCTGACCGAGCGCTACCTGAAAGGGAAAGTCTCGTGCGCTTCCGGCCCCGGTGGCACCGTTTTCACGTCCGAGTACCCCGCCGCGCTTTGAACCGGGAAAAGCCGGGCCTTTTTTTTGTAGAATCGTTAGTACGGATAGTTAAGTATAGACAGCCTGGAGGAAACAAATGAATAAGATAGCACTTGCCGTTCTCGCCTGCTTCATAGCCGGCTCCGCGATAGCCGAGGAGAAAACCATGACTGAAGACCAAAAGACGCTCTATTTTCTTGGCAAAGCCGTAAGTTCCAAGATAAAACAGTTCAATTTTACCCCCGAGGAGACCGAGTACATCGTGATGGGTTTCTCGGACACTCTTGCCGGAGAAAAAGCCAAGGTTGACGACAGCTACGGCATGAAGCTGAACGAATATCTCGGCAAGAAGCAGGAAGCGGTTGTGGCCGCCCAAAAAGAGGCCGCAAAGCCCTTCCTTGAAAAAATGGCCAATGAACCCGGGGCGCAGAAGCTTCCCTCCGGAGTTATCTACATCCCCGTAAAAGAGGGAACCGGAGTTAATCCCAAGGCGTCCGACATGGTAAGGGTTCATTACCACGGGACTTTCCCCGATGGCAAGGTTTTTGACTCTTCCGTGGAGCGCGGCACCCCGGCGGAGTTCCCGCTGTCCGGAGTGATCCCCTGCTGGACCGAGGGCGTGCAGAAGATAAAGGTCGGCGGCAAGGCCAAGCTTGTCTGCCCCTCCGAAACCGCCTATGGCGATCAGGGCGCGGGCGGGGCTATCCCCGGCGGCGCTACCCTCGTTTTCGAGGTAGAACTTCTTGATATACTGAAGCCCGCCGCCGTGCCCGCGCACCCGGCCAAGAAAGAGGCCGCCAAAGCGGCGAAGCCGGCGGCAGTAAAGCCTGCTGCGGCGAAGCCCGCCGCGGCAAAAACGGCCCCTGCCGAAGTGAAGAAGTAGATTCTCCCGCGCGATAAAAAAAGCCCCGGCAAAACCGGGGCTTTTTTATTTCCGTCCGTTCCCGCGCCCTCAGCGCGCGGCTTTTGCCTCAGGCCTTATCGCCACCGAGAGCAGCATCGATAGCGCCAGGATCCCCAGCACTACGGCAAGCGAAAGTATGGCGGGTATGTGTATGAATTCGGACGCCAGCATCTTGCATCCTACGTAGAACAGTATCACGGAGATGCCGGTCTTAAGATAACGGAACAGGTCCAGCAGCGAAGCCAGCAGGAAATAGAGCGAGCGCAGGCCCACCACCGCGAAGACGTTAGAGGTATAGACGATGAACGCCTCCTTGGAGATGGCAAGCACCGCCGGTATGGAATCCACCGCGAATAATACGTCCGAGGTCTCTATTACGAGCAGCGTGGCGAAAAGCGGCGTGGCATAAAGGATCTCCTTCCTTGAGAAGAAGTTCCCGCTGGTATCATTGTGGTCTATAGGCATCACCCTGGCCAGCATTTTCAGGACGGGGTTCGCGCCCGGGTCCATCTTTTCGTCGGCCTGGAAGTACATCTTGAAGGCGGTATATATAAGGATGGCGCCGAAAATATAAATTATCCATCCGAAGGCCTTTATCAGGCCGACCCCCGCGAATATCAGTATCAGGCGCAGCACTACCGCGCCGATGATGCCCCAGGTGAGTATCTTCGGCTGGTATTTCTTCGGTACGCTGAAATAGGCGAATATCATTACGAAGACGAACATGTTGTCCATCGAGAGGGAGTACTCTATTACGTACCCGGTGAAGAACTCGATCATGCGCTCGTAACCCAGCATATAACCGGTAAGGAACCCGAAAAGCGCGGCCGCCAGTACCCAGAAGCCGCAGAGCGCCAGGGCTTCCCGGCGTGTTATCTCATGCGCACGCCCGGCCGACAGTTTTATGTCGGCCACGAAAAGGCCGGTTGCGGCGACGGTGAAAACCAGCCACATGATATTGAGGTTTGTCATTAAGGCTAAATTATATAAATTATGCGGCGGCCGCAAACTTCTTGAAACGGGCGGGGATATAATTTAGAATTGAACATAACCTGTTAAGGAGGAATTATGAAGGAAACCTTCGATATTGTGCTGCTGCTCGCGCTGCCGGCCTCCGGAAAATCCGAAGTCCGCCGTTACCTCGCTAATGTCCCGGGAACCGAACTTGAGAAAGATTTCCATATAGGCGACACTCTCCAGCTGGACGACTTCCCCTATGTCCACATGATGCGCCGTGCCGACGACGAACTTCTGCGGCTGAGCAAAGCCAGGATCTTCTTCCAATCAGGAGATAAGCCGTTCATAGATCCCAAGGATTGGGGCACCCTTGTACACCTCCTGAACGAGGATTACCGCGACCTGATGAAAAAGAACGTGACCGAGACCGCCTCGGCCTCCGAACTGCTGATGGACCGCATAGACGCCGCGGGCGAAAAGGCCGGTATAGCGCCCCGCCTGGCGGGCCTTGATAAGATCACCCGCGCGGCCGTATCCGCCACCCTCGAGCGCGAGGCGCGCGCCATGCTTAAAGAGAAGCACGCCGCCTACCCCTCTTCGTTCGAGGGGAAGACCATCGTTATGGAGGCGGCCCGCGGCGGTCCGCAGGGCTCAGCCATGCCTCTCAAGGCCCCGTTCGGCTACCAGTATTCCCTTGGCCAGATGGATCCCGAAATACTCGCCAAAGCCGTGATCCTCTATGTCTGGGTCACGCCGGAAGAAAGCCGCCGCAAGAACACCGCCCGCACCAATCCCGACGACCCCGGCTCTATACTGCACCACGGCGTGCCGATGGACGTGATGCTGAACGATTACGGCTGCGACGATATGGAGTGGCTTGAGCATAACTCCGACGTTCCCGGCACCATCGCCGTGACCTCCGGCGGAAAGAAGTTCCACCTGCCGATAGGGCGCTTCGATAACCGCGTGGATACTACCAGCTTCCTGCGCGCGCCCAAGCCGGAGTGGCCGGCCCCGCGGGTGGCCGCGGTACGCGCGGGCATAAAAGCCGCCACGGACAAGTTGTATTCGATGCAGGCCGCTGCCAAAAAGCAATAAAGGCGTCATCGAGGCGGCAGCCGCGGGTCTTAAATCCGCGGCTGCCCGTTTTTTTAGCCCGGGCGATTGTGCCGGCGTCCGCGCATTTGGTAAAAGTATTTAAGCCGGTGAATTGCCGTTCCCGGGCGCCGCGGTTCGCTTTTATGATAAGACTAGGCCTCTGCTGCAAGTTCGCTGCCGAACCAATAAAATTCTTTACGGCCACCGCGCTGCACGCCGGCAGGCTGTCCCCTGCCGCGCGCCGCGCCAAACTCGCCGGCCTTTGCCGCGCCAACGCCGCGGCACTGATGCGGGCCATAGACTACTGCGCCGACAACGGAATCGGCTGTTTCCGGGTGAACAGCCAGGTCCTGCCTCTGAAAACGCATCCCGCCCTGGCGTACGAATTAAAGGACCTGCCGGGCGGCGCGGAGATAGTGAAGATGTTCAGGTCCTGCGGCGCCCTGGCCCGCCGCCGGGGATTACGCCTTACCTTCCACCCCGACCAGTTCGTGCTGCTGAGCTCTGCGAAAGAGGCGGTGACCGCCGCCTCTATACGGGAGTTGGAATACCAGGCGCAGGTTTCAGGATGGATAGGGGCCGACGTTATCACGATACACGGCGGCGGAGCCTACGGCGACAAAGCCTCTGCGCTGGCCAGAACGGCCAAAGCGCTGGGGCGGCTGAGCAGCGCCGTTCGCTCGCGTCTGGCGTTCGAGAACGACGACCGGGTCTATACGCCCGCCGACCTGCTCCCTTTCTGCCTCGCGAACGAACTGCCTTTCGTTTACGACGTCCACCACCACCGCTGCCTGCCCGACGGCCTGAGTTTAGGGCAAGTCACCAGGCTGGCTATCGGGACCTGGGGTCGCGAACCGCTGTTCCACCTTTCCAGCCCCCGGACCGGCCGTAAGGCCGCCGAGGCCAGGTACCACCACGATTTCATCGACATCAGGGACTTCCCGGCCTGCTGGCGCGGGCTCGATATCACAGTGGAGGTGGAAGCCAAGGCTAAGGAACTCGCTATAAAGCGGCTGCTTACGCAGATGTCAAAAATAGGCGTAGTAGTTCGATAAACTGCTTATTTTTGGATTTAATTAAAGTGGATGGAGCCGGGCATGGGGTTGCTCTGAAGCCAATGCTTGTGCATGCGGATTCGACTGGGCTGCCAGAGTCTGCTGCGGAGAACAGCGGAGCGATACTACGCTTGCAATGTGTCATCGGACGCTATCTTGTGCCGTAACTGGGCTAT
>CAISZM010000065.1 GCA_903889965.1 uncultured Elusimicrobia bacterium | reverse complement strand
GACAGCACATCGCAATAACAAGCAACATAGAGCTTATGCGGGACATAGAGAGAAAACAACCCGGGGAAACGCTCCGTGATCACTACTACTGGAATAAAACGGGCGGAATGCGGTATGCCCATCTCTATGACAGCCACGGCATACACTGGTACGGCTTCTACAACGGTCCAAAGTTCTATTGGAGCCGGTATTTCGCGGGCTATTGGTGGTGGTATGACCAGGCTTTCAGCCGCTGGACATTCTGGCATGACGGCTACTGGTGGTGGTGGGGTCCGGGCGGTATAGCCTTTGTTTACGTGGATAGCAATTATTACCCATTTGATATGACATCAGGGGGGGTGGTGGTGGTGGAGAAGACGGAAATAGCTGTCCCTCCCAAAAGCCCTCCGCCCTCCGTGGAGGGACAGAAGTGGGTAAGCCCGGACAAGAGTCGGCTGGTCCAGATACTCGGGGACAACTCGGAGGCCTTCCTCTATAACAACTCCGGTGCGCAGCCGGTTTATATGGCCTACCTTGGGCGCGATATAGTAAAGGTATGGTTCTCTGGAAGCATCCCAGCTCAGATACTTGCGGATTTCAAGGATGGTTCCTTCTCCCTCTATGATATGGACGGCAACCCCAAAAAAACTCCGCCTCCCAAAGCGCCCCTGACCGTTCAGCCTCCTGAGCCGGAATCCGTGCCTTTGCCGCCGGCATCGGCTCCGGGGCAGTAATTCCTTACTAAACAAAAAGGAGCGGCCAAAACGGCCGCTCCTTTTTTACATGGTGTGCCCAGCATGAAACCAAGCTTGGAGGTGAAAGTCCTCCGAGGATACAGGTTGCAGGAAACTCAAGTGAAGCGCAAGGCAGTATGCCGCGAGGCATACGCTGAAAGAAGCGTGGAGCGAAAGTCCGAGCCGACGTACAGAAACCGAATAAGAGGCGTTGCCGACCGGGGCGAGCGGGCCATTGACTGCGAAGCCCCTGCGACCAAAGGGCGGCGGCGTAGATTCGGCGGTTGTGGACGGAAAGCATGGTTTCTTACCTGGGGAGGTCTCGCCTTACGCCTGAAAGGGTGACGTTAAGGAACGGCGCGAGAAGTCAGCAGAGGCCGTAGTATCCACCCAGCGCGGGGAGGAAAAGGGCCGAATAGGAAGGAGAGCGAAACAGCCATGAGTCCCGAAGGTGAAAAGCGCCAGAAGACCGAGCAAACGGAGCTCCCGTTGATATATAGGGGTGAAACCCCGAAGGGTCAACGAAGCGGCGAAACGCTGACGGTGGCGAACGGAGATGAACGCTTGGGAACCGACCGCCTGATGGAAGAGGTGGTCGAGAGCGGCAATGTAGACAGGGCAATAAAGCGAGTGAGGAAGAACAAGGGCAGTCCCGGAATAGATGGTATGACCGTGGACGAACTGGCCGGGTATCTGGCGAAACACTGGGAGGAACTGCGGGGGCAACTGCTCACCGGGACCTACCAGGCGAAGCCGGTAAGACGGCAGGAGATAGACAAAGAGGATGGCGGGGTCCGCGTTTTAGGAATCCCATGCGTCCTCGACAGGTTCGTCCAGCAGGCTATACTACAGGTGCTACAGCCAAGGTTCGCCCCGACATTCTCACAGCACAGCTACGGCTTCCGACCCGGAAGAGGGGCGCACGACGCGGTAAACGCGGCGCAGCGGTTCATACAGGAAGGTCGCCGCTGGGTGGTGGACGTGGACCTGGAGAAATTCTTCGACCGTGTTAATCACGACGTGCTGATGGGAAGGCTGTCAAAACGAATCGCGGATAAACGGCTGTTGAGGCTGGTTAGGCGCTATCTTGAAGCCGGGATGATGATAAATGGAGTAGTTACGGAGCGGCAGGAGGGAACGCCACAAGGCGGTCCCCTCTCGCCGTTGATGGCGAATGTGCTTTTAGACGAAGTGGACAAGGAGCTGGAAAAACGCGGCCACGTCTTCGTGCGCTACGCTGACGACTGCAATGTGTATGTCGGGTCGCAACGCGCTGGCGAGAGGGTAATGGAGGCGCTAAAGCGCCTGTATGCGGGGCTCCGGCTACAGGTCAATGAATCTAAAAGCGCAGTGGCGACACCGTGGGTCCGCAAGTTCCTTGGCTACAGTTTCTGGGTGGCCAAAGGAGGCGAGATTAAACGGCGAGTCGCGCCAAAGGCCGTCAAGCGCATGAAAAAGCGAATCCGGGAGATTACACGTCGGAAAGGCGGGAAAAGCATGAAGTCTGTGTTCGTAGAACTGCGAGGTTATCTGCGAGGCTGGAAAGAATATTTCAAACTTGCGGATACGCCGCGTAAATTCAGCGAACTGGACGGGTGGATACGCCGCCGCCTTATCGCGGTACAACTCAAGCAGTGGAAATGTGGGACAACGGCTTACGGAAAACTGCGCGCCAGAGGATTATCCGAACGGTCAGCCAGTGCCGCGGCCTCCCATGTTAAACGCTGGTGGAGGACTGCCGCGCACGGAGCACTCAAAACCGCCTTCCCCATAAGCTACTTTGACCTGATGAAGATACCTAAACTTGCTGCATAACCTCAACTGCCTAAACCGCCGGATGCGGACCCGCATGTCCAGGTGGTGTGGGAGGGGAACGGCGGTCCTATTGACCGCCGCCCCTATCCCGATCCCAGCCGGGGGGACGGGTATGTTTCGTTTCCTGCCTTATTCCCATTCAGCTACAAATAAATCCGCTTATCGGCGGATATGGGCCAAAGGGCCTATTGACGCCTGGGACTTATGACACTTTAATATGGCCCAAGAGGGCACTACACTATAAACATGGAAACGCAAACGTTCAGGTACGCGGCAGCGGCACTAATAACCACCTGCTTTGTCAGCGTGGCGGCGGCCCAGAGCCCGGCTTTAAACGATCTGTTAGGCGCCTCTAAATCCATACCGTCACAGTTTTCTGAAGTGTCGGACCCTGTCGACACTAATACCGGCGATGAGTTTTCCTACATAGATCCCAGCCACATAGTACCCGCAGAACCCCTGCAGTCCGCCCTGGCGTATTATAAAGCGCACAGGAACAGGATCGAAAACCCCAAATACCTGTCAGTAATCGATTTTACCCAGCGTGCGGACAATAAAAGATACTACCTTATCAATATGCGCACGGGAGCGGTTGAGCGGTTTTTAGTCGCGCATGGCAGCGGGTCCGACCCCGCTCGCACCGGCTACGCCACTCGTTTTTCCAACGAGGAAAGAACGCATGCCTCTTCGCTTGGATTCTACAAAACAGCCGAAACTTACGAGGGGGAGCACGGCTACTCTCTGCGCCTGGACGGCCTGAGTTCCACTAACAGCAACGCGCGTGAGCGGGAAATTGTGATCCACGGCGCTGAATATGTTTCCGAGCTTGGAAGAAGCTGGGGCTGCCCCGCGATCGAACCGTCGCAGCGGGAGCGCCTGATAAGCATGGTTAAAG
>CAISZM010000064.1 GCA_903889965.1 uncultured Elusimicrobia bacterium | reverse complement strand
TGGAGCGGGCGATGGGAATCGGACCCACGTCTAAAGCTTGGGAAGCTCTCGTTCTACCATTGAACTACGCCCGCCTCTGTCGCGCACCGCGCGTTTGTCTCCGGGGAAGCGTCCCGGTTTTATTTAAAGAGCATGATACACGTAAATTCTACTTAAATGAGCCCGCCTTTTCAACAGCGCGGATCACTTTTTATTTATAAGTTTAAGAAACTCCTCTCTCACCTTGTTGTCGCTCCGGAAAACGCCGAGCATCGAGCTGGTCATGGCGGATGATGTCTCGTTCTTGACCCCGCGCATGTTCATGCAAAGATGCTGGGCTTCTATTACCACTCCCACGCCCCGGGGTTTCAGTTCCGCGAAAAGGGTTCCGGCTATCTCCTCTGTGAGTCTTTCCTGCACCTGCAGACGGCGGGCGAAAGCCTCCACAAGGCGGGGTATCTTTGAAAGACCGACTATGCGGCCGTGCGGAATGTAGGCGACATGGGCTTTCCCGAAGAAGGGGAGCATGTGATGTTCGCAAAGGGAATAGAAAGCGATATCCCTGACTATGACCATCTCGCGGTAGTTAACTTTAAAAAAAGCCCCGTTGAAAAGTTTATCTATATCGGTGTTGTAGCCCGAAGTTATTTCACGCAGGGCGTTCGCCATCCTGCGCGGGGTTTTTTTCAGCCCCTCCCTCTCCGGGTTTTCGCCAAGCGACCTGAGTATGGTCAGCGCGGCTGCTTCAAGTGGATCTTTCATGTAATTGATTTTACAAGACTTGTGTCGGTGCCGCAACTAGGCTATGCCTGTGCCGTATAAAAGCGCTATGCGCATCGGACGGCCAGGCGCAATACTTGCGTAGGTGTCGCATAAAGGGCTATGCCCTTCAAGCGACCTATGCGTATCAGGCGGCCAAGACTTGTGTCGGTGCCGCAACTAGGCTATGCCTGTGCCGTATAAAAGCGCTATGCGCATCGGACGGCCTAGGCTATGCCTGTGCCGTGGCATAAAAGATCCCCCGCCTTTCCCTGCGGGGGATCTTTCCGCGCGGCGCCGCAGTTTATTGCGCGGCTATATACAGCCACTTGCTTGTGGCGTTGAGTTTGCGCGTCGAACTTCTAAGCGCCCTGGCGTCCGCGGCCAGGGAATCCAGGGCTTTGCGCTCCTCAAGGATGCGTGTTATCTTTACCCCGCGTGTTTTCGAGGAGCTTTTTCTCGATGAAACGGCGTCGCGCATCGCGCTTTTGCGGTTCGCGGCGGCCATACGCGCCGCCAGCAGGTT
This sequence comes from uncultured Elusimicrobia bacterium, assembly GCA_903889965.1. Taxonomy (GTDB): domain Bacteria; phylum Elusimicrobiota; class Elusimicrobia; order Elusimicrobiales; family UBA9959; genus UBA9959. The sequence continues at coordinate 43,858 of CAISZM010000064.1, read as the reverse complement.
AACCCTCTCTGCCTTGCGGTTAACTTTCCGGCTGTAACTGAATATGGCGTTCGCGTACGTGGAGAAATGCGGGCCGGGCCGCATGACGGCGGCGAATTCGTTCCTGGTCATGGCGGATACGCTGTCGAGGTTGCCCGCTATGATCTTGAGGCTCAATCCCGCGGCCGAGATCTTGTCCGGGCTTATGCGGCCGGATGTGTCCAGCATTTCTATGGCTTCGTCCAGGTATTCATCCTGGCGAACAAGCTTGGACAATATGCCTTTGAATTCCTTCGGCTCGCTTTCCGGCCGCAGCTCGGGGACCTGCGCCTGGTTTTTAGCCGGGCTATCGGCGAAAGCCAGGCCCAGACCGGAGAGAATTATAAGACCGGCAGAAAAAAGGATTTTCGTTTTCATATTCCGTCCTCCGCCCGCGTATATATTGTATGGTTTCCCCGCGGGGGAAGCGTGGGTCCGTAGACTGCCTGGACAAAAGGAAAAGGCCTACCGGCAGGTAGGCCTTTCGGGCAAGACGCTTCGAGCGCGCTATTTCATTCCCTTGAGGGCTTTAAGGGCCTGTTCGCGGGTCTTTATTTTACACTCGAACTGCAGCAGGTGTATTTTTTCAAGCAGTTCCCCTACCCGGGGGCCTTCGGGTATCTTCAGTGTCTTTATAACATCGTTGCCGTCGATGAGGCGCGCCGAACGCGACTTCATGTTCTTTTTAACGTAAACCCGCATCAGCAGGTTCAGCACCTGCATATAGCGGAGCGTTTTTTTGGGAGAGTTGTAAGGCAGACCGCCCTTGGGCAGCGGAGCTGGCTCGTCCTGAAGCCTGGTCCGCATGCGCTTAAGCCCTTCGGAGGAAACGTAGCTGGCGTGGTCCGCCCAGGAGAGAATAAGGAGCGGCACGGTATATTCCCCCATGGTCCTGAAAAAACGGAACATGGCGCGGTCGGAGACGCTGTCATTAGCCGCCAGGTTCCCCGGGCGCAGGTGCGTGCCTATTATCCGGGAAACCAGCCTGGTGTCGTCGCGCGAGAAGCGCAGGTCGGCCATGATCTTTTCCGCCAGTATGGCGCCGTATTCTTCGTGGCCGAAAAAGCGGAGGCGGCCTTTTATCATGCCGGCTTTCGGGGGCTTGGCGACATCGTGCAGGAGCGCGGCGAATTTTAGCACGCGCGGATTGGCCAGGAACTCCGCTATCTTTTTATGGTACGGCAGGTAGGCCGGAATGTTCTCGAACAGGTGGTCCATGCGCTCCACCACCAGCAGCGTGTGCTTCAACACGCCGCCTTTCCCGTAGTAAGCGGTGGCGCAGCCTTCCTGCGCGGCCAGGTCGGGGAACACGGCGCAGAGCAGCCCGGTCTTATGCATGAGCGCGATCCACTTGTGCGATTCCGGGCTGTCGAAAAGGCGCATCAGCTCTTCCCTTACGCGTTCCTGCGCGGTGCTCTTGATAAGGCCGGCGTCGGTCTTTACCGATCTAAGCAGGGCCGGGGCCAGCCTGAAGTCCAGCGCCGAGGCGATACGGAAAGCCCGCATGAGGCGAACGGGGTCCTCGCGGAATACCCGGGCGGAAGACTGGCGGATGAGGCCCGAGGCCAGGTCCTTAAGCCCGGAGCCCGGGTCGATTATATTCTTTACGGGAGGGTTAAAAGTAAATCCGCCGGACTTTCCGGCTGGTTTGAATATGGAGCCGGGCCCGAGCTTCAGCGCCATGGCGTTGATCGTGAAATCCCGGCGGGCCAGGTCGGAGTCCAGCGTTCCGCCCACGAAGGGCGCTATATCCAGCTGGCAGAAGGGAGCCTTGCGCGCGGTAAGGCGGTATACCTGGTTCTCCTCGTCGAGCGGGAAGCAGGCGAAATTAAGCGCGCGGGCGAGGGTCGCTACCTTCGCCTTGAAATCACGGGACGGGGGAACCGCCAGGTCTATGTCTTTGAAGGGACGTCCGAGGAGCGCGTCCCTGAGCGCCCCTCCCACCAGGTAGGTTTCCCCGAAAACGCCGAGCACGCGGGAAATGTTCATTTGTTGCCTTATAATAGCCGCCCCGGGGCGCCAACCGGCTTATTTTGTAGTCTGCTGCGCTTTTTCCACCACCGCTTCCGCCGAGGCCTTGGCCCTCCGCTCAAGCTCCATCTTAAGGAGTTCCCGTTTAAGCACTTTCTGCAGGGTGTTCTTGGGCAGCGATCTTACTATTTCAACCTCGCGCGGGCGCTTGTAGGCGTCAAAATTCGCCTTGATATACTGCACGATCTCCGACCTTTCCAGCTGCACGTCGGGTTTCGGCACGCAGAAGCATTTCATCGTCTCATTGCCGGAGCCGTCCGGTATGCCGATGACGGCGTTCTCCAGCACTTTCGGGTGGGCGTTGATGGTATGCTCTATCTGCGCCGGAAAAACCTTGAGGCCTTTCACTATGACCATGTCCTTTTTGCGGTCGCGGATGAAGAGGAACCCGTCGCTGTCCAGGACGCCTATGTCGCCCGTCTTAAGCCAGCCGTCCTGCGTGAAGAGTTCCTTTGTAGCCTGCTCGTTGGCGTGGTAGCCCTGGGTTATGTTGGGGCCCATCACGCAGATCTCCCCCTCCTCCCCGTGCGCGAGGTGGCGCCCCTGTTCGTCCATTATCTTCACTTTCACTCCGGGAACGGCCTTGCCCACGGAGCCGTGTTTGCGTGACTTAAGCGGCATCAGCGTGACCAGCGGGCTGGTTTCCGTCAGGCCGTAGCCTTCCAGTATCGGCAGCCCGAAGGCCTTGTTGAAATGCTGCGCGACGGTGTGATTTAGGGGAGCGGCTCCGGAAAGGCAAAACCGCACTTTCCTGAAGCTCCAGAATTTCAGGAAGAATTTTTTGAGGCCGCGGGCCTCCTTGGCCAGCACTCCGTATATCTGCGGCACGGCTATCATTACCGTCACGCCCTCGCGTCCCATGGCCTGCAGCCACGGCTTGGGAGGAGTGATGCTTTTGACTATCAGCGTCTTGGAGCCCAGGAGGATAGGTGTGATGACGTTGCCCATCCAGGAGAACGTGTGGAACATGGGGAGCAGGGCCATGAACACGTCTTTGCGATTCGGCTCCATCATTGCTATGCCGGATTTGGAATTTTCCAGTATATTGTGGTGGGTCAGCAGCACGCCCTTGGCGTGGCCGGTGGTGCCGGACGTGTACAGTATCGTCACCACGTCGTGCTCGTCGGCCGCGACTTTCTGCGTCTGCGGGTGGTAGTGGGCGTGTTTCAGGTAGTGCCAGAAATCCACTACGCCGTCGATCCCCGGGAAATCCGCGGAGATTATGAACTTCAGGGAGGGCAGGTCTTTTTTGACGGCGGTATAGTTCTTCGCGAACTCTTTTTCGGTTATAACGCCCTTGCAGTCGGAATTCGTCAGTATGTGGGAGATCTCGTCTTTTTTTGAGACCATGAAGTTTATCGGCACCGCCACGGCCCCCATCTTGGCCATGGCTAAATAGGAGATGATGAACTCCGTGGAATTGCGCAGCACTATGGCGCAGCGGTCGCCTTTCCTGAGCCCCAGCTGCCAGAGCATGTCCGTGGCCCGGTCCACGGAGAACAGCACCTCGTGCCAGGACATGCGCTTGTCCCCCGTTATAAAGGCGGTCTGTTCGGGGTCCCGCTCGGCTGTCCTCGCAAGGCAGGAGTAAAGGTCTTTGGGTTCGGTCATGGTTTTATGGCTCCTCGCAACGCCCGAAAATCTAACTCTGGTCCGAAGCTTTCGCCGGTTCAGCGGCGCCAGCGTCCCACACCCGGTAGGTGGGAATAAGGTCTTTTATCTTCTTAAGGAGCGGGGCATTGTCCGGCAGGGCGGACAGCCGCCCGAGCTCGAGCATCTGCTCCTCGACAAGCGCCGCGCCGGTCTCTTTGGAAATGGCGGTGAAGATCTCCCCGTACCCCGTGTCCTTGCGTATATCGTCGGGGCTGAAAATGTCTTCGTGCATTTTTTCGCCGGGCTTAAGGCCGGTAAAACGTATTTTTATGTCCCTGCCCGGAACAAGCCCGTTTAGCACTATCATGTTGCGGGCCAGGTCCAGTATCTTTACCGGTTCGCCCATATTGAGCACAAAGATCTCCCCGCCGGTCCCGATGGCGCAGGCCGTAAGCACCAGGGAAACCGCTTCCTTGGTGGTCATAAAATAGCGGATAACTTCAGGGTGTGTCACCGTAACCGGGCCCCCGGAGGATATCTGCTCCTGGAAGATCTTGACCACGCTGCCCGAACTGCCGAGCACATTTCCGAAACGCACCGACATGAATTTCGTGCCGCTTTGACCGGCCATGGACCGCACCGCCATCTCCCCCAGGCGCTTTGACGCACCCATAACGCTTGAAGGGCGCACGGCTTTATCAGTGGAAATGAAGAGAAAACGCTCCGCATTATATGCGGCGGCGGTTTTTGCCAGCAGATAGGTGGCCAGCGTATTGTTCTTCACGGCTTCCTGGGGATTGTTCTCCATAAGCGCCACGTGCTTATGGGCGGAGGTGTGCAGAACCCAGGAGGGGTGGTATTTCTCGAAGATGTTCTTCAGAAGCTGCCCGTCCCGTACATCCCCCGGAACGGGAACTATGGAGCCTTCGTAACCGGCTTCGCGCAGCTCTTTGTCCATGTAAAACAGGGCCGTGTTGTTGACCTCGAGGAGTATAAGTTTTTCCGGGGCAAGGGGGATGACCTGTCTGCATATTTCGCTGCCTATAGTGCCGCCCGCCCCGGTGACAAGCACCGTTTTCCCGGCGATGGCGCTGCGCACCGGGGTAATATCTATGTCCACTACGCGCCGGTGCATAAGGTCAGCCACGTTGATCTCGCGGATGTCGGAGACCAGGTGCTGATCGTTCATCATTTCGGTGATGGTAGGAAGAGTTTTAAACACCACCTTGCGCTCGCAGCCGCCGGCGGCGTAAGCCGTCATCAGGTCAAGTATCAGTTTTCCGCGCGCGTGGTTGACCGCAACCAGAACCTCGTCTATCTTGTTGGCGGCGACAACTTCAGCGATGCGGTCCCGGCCGCCCAGTACGGGTACGCCGTGTATCCTGCAACCGTGTTTTGCGGCGTTGTCGTCGAGGAAGCATACCGCCCTGCGGGTGGCCGCGGGGGAGCGCTGCAACTCGCGCAGCACGGTCTCGCCCAGGTCGCCGGCGCCGAAGATGAGCATGCGGGAAAGCTTGTCCTTGCTGCCGGGGTGGCGCCAGCCGCGGCTAAGCCTTATAAAGAAGCGCGTGCCACCCACCAGTATAAGCGCCGTAATAGGGCCGATAACGGTAACGGAACGCGGAAAGCCGGGATGATAGGTAAGAAGCAGAACGGCCGTTATTGTAACCTGGCTGACCACTATTGACTTGATAATGGCGGTCAGGTCTTCCATGCTGCCGTAATAGCGCCAGATGGACCTGTACAGGCCGAAGTAATAGAAAGCTCCCATCTGGAAAACGACCACCAAGGGAGCCGTATTCACTAAATGGTGCAGTTCGTGCGCCGGGATATTAAAGTCGAATCTCAGGAGAAAGGCCAGGTAATAGGCGAGAACCACCGCGGCAGCGTCCAGGAGGGCGATAAAAAGGCCGGAGTTTCTTTCTGGTTTCTTGATCATTTACCCACCGTTGAAAGTTTCCCAAATAACAGGTCTGCCAGTCAATTCCCGCCCACGCGTCCGCCCGGCCTCCGTTTTCAGGGGATACGGCGTTCGTGCCAGGCCCAGGCTGTTTTTATTATCGTATCCAGGTCAAATAAAGCAGGCCGCCAGCCCAAAATCTTCCCCGCCCTGGCGGACGAGGCGATCAATACCGGGGGATCGCCCGGCCGGCGCGGGGCCGCCGTTGCTTTAATTGCCTTCCCCGTAACTTTGCGCGCCGTTTCTATGACCTCGCGCACGCTGAACCCCCGGCCATTGCCAAGGTTAAAACCGCCGCTTTTACCGCTCTTCACAAGATAGTCGAGGGCGAGCGCGTGCGCTTCGGCCAGGTCCGAGACATGCACATAATCCCTGACGCAGGTCCCGTCCTTTGTCGGGTAATCGGTTCCGAAGACCTTTATATCCTTCCTTGTCCCGGCCGCGGCGTCAAGAATAAGCGGTATTAAATGCGTTTCCGGGTGATGGATCTCCCCGATCTCTCCGGACGTGTCGGCCCCCGCGGCGTTAAAATAACGCAAAAATACGTGCTCTAAGCCGTAGGCTGCGGCGTAATCCGCGATTATCTGTTCCATCATGAGCTTGGTGCGGCCGTACGGATTTATGGGTGACTGGGGATGCGTCTCGGTTATGGGAATTTCGGACGGCACGCCGAAGGTGGCGGCCGATGAGGAGAATATGATTTTTTTTACCCCGGCCGCGCGCATGGCGTCCAGCAGATTCAGGGTGTTGGCGACATTGTTGCGGTAATATTTAGCCGGTTCGGTCACCGACTCTCCAACGTAGGCGCAGGCCGCGAAATGCATTACAGCGGAAATACGGCGCTTTTTGAAGCAGCGCAGCAGGTCGGCCGGGTTTTTGAGGTCGCCCTTTACAAATTCCCCCCACCGCGACAGTTCCCTGTTTCCTGTCGAGAGGTTGTCGAAAACTACGGTTTTAAACCCTTTTTTTGAAAGCAGCTTATTGGCGTGAGAGCCGATATAGCCGGCGCCGCCTACTATAAGTATATTATTCATAAGTCGGGGGCGGTAATTGCCCCAGCCGCGGGGCGGGCATAAACCCGCGCCATGCCTTATTATGCGAAATATACCCGTAAATCCGCAACCAGGCCCGTGCGGGAGGAATACGCGGATCCGGAAATACCGATAAAGATCTGCAAGCCGCGCAGGCTTCTTATTCCCGCCCCCGGTGTCCATAACGCGTAAAAAGACATATAATAAATCCTTCGCGGTCAGGGGAAACCGTAAACATCCGGCGCGGTGTTAGCCCTAACTATTTGCTGCCCGCTGGCCGCGTTCCGAGGCAGTTCTTCAGCCGCCTCTTTTAAGGAGAGAAATAATGAAAGCCCTCAAAACCTTGTTTTTCATCCTGGTAATATTTTTCCTGGCTGCTCCCGCCTCGTTCAGCCAGGACGCCGCCGCCCGGCCGAACCCCGGAACGGAGCCTTCTCCTGTGGCCGTTTCCACCGCCGCGCCCGCTCCGGCCGACGCCGCCGAATGGAATGGCCTGAACGCCCAGGTAATGGAACTTATCCACTCGGGCCAGTATGACCGCGGCGTGGCTATGGCTAAGCAGGAACTGGAGTTAGCGGAAAAAAGCTTCGGCCAGGACCATCCCTCCGTGGCCACCAGCCTGAACAATCTGGCCGGGCTTTACCGCACCCACGGCCTCTACTCCAAGGCGGAGCCGCTTTACACGCGCGCCCTGTCGATCGACGAAAAAGCCGTGGGGCCGGAGCATCCCTACGTGGCCACGGACCTGAACAGCCTGGCCGAGCTCTACAGCGCACAGGGCCTCTACGCGGAGGCGGAGCCGCTTTACAAGCGCGCGCTGGATATCCGGGAAAAGGCCCTCGGCCCGCGGCACCCTTCCGTGGCCGAGAGCCTGAGCAATTTAGCCGGTCTCTACCGCGCCCAGGGCCGCTACGACCAGGCGGAGCCGCTTTATAAGAGCGCGCTGGCGCTCGACGAAAAGGTCTTGAAACCCAATAGCGCCGGCCTGGCCACGGACCTGAACAACCTGGCCGATCTCTACCGCGCCCTGGCCCAGTACGACCAGGCGGAGCCGTTATACGCGCGATCGCTCGCCATACGCGAGAAAGTCCTCGGCCCGGCCCACACCTCCGTGGCCGTGAGCCTGAACGACCTCGGGGAACTTTACAGCGCCCAGGGTCTCTATGCCAAGGCGGAGCCCCTTTACACCCGCGCGCTGGCGATCGATGAAAAGGCGCTGGGCCCCAATCACCCCGACGTGGCCGGCGACCTGAACAACCTGGCCGAGCTTTACAGCGCCACGGTGCGTTACGCCGAGGCCGAGCCGCTTTACGCGCGCGCGCTGGCTATCCGGGAAAAGGCGCTCGGGCCGTCCCATCCCTCCGTGGCCGCGAGCATGAATAATCTCGCCGGGCTTTATTGCGCCCAGGGCGCCTATGAGAAGGCGGAGCCGCTCTATGCGCGCGCTTTTGCGATAGACGAAAAGGTGCTGGGGCCGGATCACCCGGAAGTGGCGACCGATCTTAATAACCTGGCGGAGCTTTACCGCACCCGCGGCCGCTACGGCAAGGCCGAGCCGCTTTATACGCGCGCCCTGTCGATCGACGAAAAGGCGCTTGGACCGGACCACCCCGCGGTAGCCAGGGGGTTGAACAACCTGGCCGAGCTCTACCTTGCGCGCGGCCGCTACGTACAGGCTGAACCGCTTTACAAACGGTCGCTGGCTATAAAAGAGAAGATCTTCGGCCCGGCCCACATCTCCGTGGCCACTGGGCTGAGCAACCTGGCCGGGCTATACACCGCCGAGGAAAAATACGAGCAGGCGGAACCGCTTTATAAACGCGCCCTGGCGATAGACGAAAAAGCGCTGGGGTCCGCTCATCCGAGCGTGGCGATGGACCTGAACAACCTGGCGAGGCTTTACCGCCTCCAGGCCCGCTATGAGGAGTCGGAGCGTCTTTATACCCGTTCGCTGGAGATATTTGAGAAAGCCCTGGGTCCGGACCACCCCAATGTCGGCGCCTGCCTAAGAAATATGGCGGTGCTGTACCGCATCACCGGCCGCGACAAGGAGGCCGACAGACTGGAGAAGCGCGCGGCCGTGATCCGCTCCAGGAATCACTGACCTTCCCGCCTGACGCGAACGGCGCCGCGGCGGCAGGGCGGCCCGCTGCTCCGGACGGATGCGTCGCCCGGCTTAAGGATAAAGGCTGGGAATGAGGTTTTCAGCGCGGCGCGGTGATGCGGAAAAACGTTCTGAAAATTATCCCAATGTCCGCGGCTAAAGATATTCCCCGGATGTATTTTTTGTAAAGAGCGATCTTAGCCGGGAGCACTTCTTTCCGATAGGCCGCTTCGGGATCGGCGTAGCGTGAAAGCACTTTTTCTTCGCTGCGGAATTCGATAGCCGCGTAATCCGTTACTCCCGGGCGCACGCTGAGCACGGTTTTATAGTCGTCTTCGAACAATTTCACGTACTTCTCCACCTCCGGACGAGGTCCTACCAGGCTCATCTCGCCCTTAAGAACGTTAAAAAGCTGCGGCAGCTCGTCAAGTTTCGTTTTACGGAGGAGCCGCCCGACGGCGGTGATCCTGGGGTCGCCGGCTGCGGTGACCTGCGGGCCGTCCTTATCCGCGCCGTTCCCCATGGTTCGGAATTTGTACATGGAAAAATGGCTGAAACCCCGCCCGACGCGCGCGTGCCTGAATATAACAGGGCCGGGGCCGCTCAGCCTGACCGCAAGAGCGGCTAAAAGCATGAACGGGCTTAACAGGACGATGGCGCAGGAGGCCGACGCCAGGTCGAAGGCGCGCTTGCCGTAAAGGGCATAAAAATTATTCAGCATATTCCAGGACTTTGCCGGCTACATAGCGCGCATCTTCCCCGCTCAAGTCCGGGTAGATCGGCAGGGACACCGACCGGGCATATATCTTTTCGGCTACCGGGTAATCCCCGGGTTTGTATCCGTACCTGGCGGCGTAATAAGGCTGGCGGTGAACAGGTATGAAATGCAGCGAGGTGGATATCCCGTTCTCTTTTAATTTCCCCATCAGGGCGTCGCGGTTATTTACCTTAATAGCGTAGAGGTGCCATGAGGTCTCCCTGTCCGCCCGTATTACGGGCGCGATCACGGCGGAGCCGGCAAAAGCGGCCGTGTAAATACCGGCTACCGTTTGGCGCATGGCCTGCATTTGTCCGAGCTTGGCCAGCTGGGTGATCCCCAGCGCGGACTGCAGGTCGGTGGTGTTATATTTGTGGCCGTTATCCACCACCTCGTAATACCAGGTGCCCTTGTCGGTGTAACGGTCCCAGGCGTCGCGGCTTATGCCGTGCAGGCGGTTGATCTTCATAGTTCTCGCGAAATCCGGGTTCGTGGTTACTGCCATCCCCCCCTCGCCGCAGGCAAGCGGCTTGGTGGCGTAAAAACTGAAACAGGTTATGTCCCCTATGGTCCCTACCCTGCGGCCTTTGTAGGCGGACGGCAGGCAGTGGGCGGCATCCTCAACGACCCTCAGCCCGTGCCGGCCGGCTATGGCCATGATCTCGTCCATGTCGCACATCTGACCCCCGTAGTGGACGGGGATTATGGCCCTGGTCCTGGGGGTTACCAGCGCCTCGATCTTAGCGGCGTCAATGTTGTGCGTGTCGTATTCGACGTCGCAAAGCACCGGAACCGCGCCGAAATAAGTCACGACTTCGGCGGTGGCCACAAAGGTGTTGGTCGGTATTATGACCTCGTCGCCGCTTTGTAACCCTATCGCTTTAAGCGCGAGATGGAGGGCCGCCGTTGCGGAGTTGAAAGACACTGAAAAACGGTTTTCAGGAGGCGCGCCCGGGCCGGCGAATATGTAATCCCTGAATTTTTCCTCGAATTCCACGGTTTTGGGCCCCATGGTCAGCCAGCCGGATCTAAGGGTTTCAATGACGGCGCCGATCTCGTCATCCGTTATATGAACGCGGTGAAAAGGAATGTTTCTTGTCATGTTTTTTTATGTCCCCCGCTTTGCCGGGGAGCCGGCGCGGTTAACAGCTCCTTATTGCTTCCGTGGAAGCCCGATAAACCCGTCAGGGGGAAGAGCCCCCTGCGCTGAGACGGGGCAAGGCGGCCTGTATGAACGCAGTTTATTCCATTTGAACGGCAGCGTCAAAATGCCGCACAAGGTCCCTGACCCGTAAGAGCAATGCACGGCCAGGAACAGGAGAGGCATGAATACGCTTAACAAGATGATCCTCGCGGGTTCCCGTTCCACGGCCTTCGCCGTGAAAAATAAAGCCGTCCCGAAGTAAACCGCGAGAAGCAGGTAAAACGGCCCGGGGGCGGCAAGCGCCAGGACAGCGGCCCCGCACAGCGCGGCAAAGAAGATGAACGGCACAAAATGCCTGAGCCTGAAGCACCCGGGGGAAATGGCGGAGGCAATGGCTACCGAATATCCGTTGCCGAACTTCTGGTTTAAAAGGCCGCCCAGGGTGCGGCGGGGAAAATATTCGGAGCGTATTTTCGGGTCGAACCAGAAACGGTATCCCGCCCGCGCCATGCGGTAATGGATCTCGTTGTCTTCCGTCCGGTCCAGCATCTCATTGTAGCCGCCGGCATTTACGAACACTTCGCGTTTGTACGCGGCAAAAGCCAGGGTGTCGATATATCCCGCGCGTCCCTGGTTGCGGAACGCGGCGGCGCTTCCGCCGAAACGGGAAGCCTCCGCGATCGCGATAAATTCCGGGAGAAGACCGTCCGGATACCTTTTAGTGATAGCGGGACCGCCGACAATTTCATGCCCCTCGCTGACGGCTTCTATATTCCTTCTGATAAAATCGGCCGGCATCCTGGCGTGGGCGTCGATGCGGAGAATTATCCTTCCCTTTGCCCGGGCGAGAGCGACGTTCCACCCGCTGGCCAGCGTCAGCTTGGGATTAGTAAGGATGACGAAGTCGACGTCCTTATGCGCGGCTTTAAACGCCTCCGCCTGCTTAAGCGAATCGTCCCGGCTCACGCCGTCGACGAATAAAAACTCGATGCGGCCGCGCGGGTAGTCCTGCGCGAGAAAATCGGCGAACGCGTCCGGCAGATATCTGCCCTCATTGCGCGCGACTATAATAAAAGTCAGCAATGGTCCTTCTGTCATTTTTATGTCAGCATGCCCATCAGTTCGTCGAACCTTTTTCCCCAGCCAGAGTCCCGGGCGAGCTTTCGCCTCAGTTCAAGTTTTACCGGGGTTTCGGCTTCCGGCAGGCCGGCTATCAGGTCCAGGGCTTTTAGCGCGTTATTAGTGCAATCATACACAATATCCGCGTATGGTTTGGTCTCGCCCATCCCGGATACCAGCAGGGGTTTCCCGGTGGCCAGGCATTCGAATAACTTAGCCGGAAGCACGCCGTCGATATAGGGGGAGCTTTTGTAGAAGATCCCCAGCATATCGGCCGCGGCGAGCAGGCCGGGCAGTTCCTCCGCCGGAACCGGCGGACGCAGTTGGATCCCGGGGGAGATAAGGTCCCTGATGCTGTCGTCTACAACGCCGATAAAGGTGACTTCAAGTTCTTTGGCGAGGGCGTTATAAAGCGGCATATCCAGATGGGGCCCTATCCCGCCAAAATAGCAAAGCTTTTTATACCGCGCGGGCCTGCCTGTATCGGCTTTTCTGAAAAGCTCATAATCCACACCCGGCGCGAGCCGGTGGACCGGTTTGCCCTTCGGCGCGAGGCGCTTAAGACGCTCAGTATTGAAAACCGAATCCGCGGCCAGCACGGCGTCAGAATTGATGATCTCGGCCTCGGCTTTCAGCAGGTCCGGAGATACGCGGTCCGCGTCATAATTGTGAACGCTTACATAAAGCGTTTTTGCCGGATGGATAAGCCCCGCGATGTCGATCTGCGTATAGCTTGGAACATAGGAGATCAACAGCGTGCCTTTATCCGCGAATTCTTCCGCGTACGGGGCGAAGGCGCGCTTCGCAAGCAGCCTGTTCAAAGGCCTGAAACAGGCCGCGGGCGGCAGGGAACGGAAATTCACTACCTTGAGTCCGCCGGGGATATCTTTTTTTTTGATCGTGCCGCTGCCGTACCCCTCTTTGAACAGCCATTGCCTCAGATGCGAAAGGCTGGCGGAGGGCGGCCTCTGCGGAAGCCGTTCCACGAAATACACCTGTATCCCGCGTTTTAAAAACTCACGGGCGAGGTAATGCCGCTGGTATTCCAGCCCGTTCCAGTACTCCCCCGTCAGCATTACCACGCGGGAAATATTCATCGTTTTCCGGTCTCTTCGGACTTCATGTGGATCTCCAGCGATGCCAGCACTAAAAGCGCGGAGGCGTTATCCGCTTTTTTATTCAGGTGATCTCGCCATAGGACATCCGGGTCCAGCCAGTCCAGGATACGCCGCTTTTCCAGATCCGCTATGTTCATCCGGATAATATCGGCAAATGGCATGTTTTCCCGCATTTCCGTCCCGAAATCGGTATAGTTAAGCCGGGTATCCGGTATTAATGGATAAAAGTGATTTACTGTTCTTGAAAATCCTATTTTCGCCATTTCATAGTATTTTTTTATGAACGAGTTCAGCGGGGCTCCGAAGTCGTTCTTGCAGGGAAGGCGGAACAATTCCGGGAAAGCGCCGAGGAGGCAGTTTTTGTACAGGTTCTGGCGTACCCGGAGCGTATCCGGCAGGGAATAGTAAAAGTCGAAGAACTCTTTTTCCATGAAGGGCGTCGCGTATTCAAACCCCCGCATAAGGACATGGGGGGCTATGTATTTGGGCATGCGGTTCATGACGTCCAGCTGCTCCGCCGCCGTGAGGCCGGTCCCCGGCCCGGGAGCCTCTATAAGGCAGAACAGGTCCTCGTCTTTATACGCCGGATCCGTTATTTTAGTTCTTACAAAAGTGTTGTCCCGGATGAAACGGGCTTTTTCCTCGGGCAGGCTGCGGAGCGCTTTTTTGGGCAGGTGCGATCCCGTTACGGGGTCCCCCCAAAAACCGGACCAGATAACGGCGTCCCCCGCGAGTTCCGTGAGGCGGTTTAAAGGCGGATTATGGAAAAGAACGGTCTGCCTGTCTATCCTTTCGGATATATCAAGCAGCTCGTCCATGCCGGTCGTGTACGGCGAAAGAGGATACGCGACGTGTTTTACCCCCGCCGCCCGCGCTACCAATCTCCCGATCCGGAAATCCTGCGTCCACTCGGCGCCGTAGGTGTACGCCGTTATGTTCTCCGCCGGCGTTAATTCAAGCAGTCCCGACAGGATGGCGCGGCTGTCCAGCCCGCCGCTCAAAGGAACGACGTTCTTCCTGCCCGGCCGGAAGCTCTTCTGTATCGCCCGCTTCAGGGCCGCTATCCCCAGCGCGGCCAGTTCGCCTCGGGCGCGATCTGCGTAACGCGCTTTATCAATACCGCGCAAGCCGGGCCGGCAGCGGGGATTGCTGTAATCCAGGAAATATCCCAGGCGCAGGAACGAGTTGAGATTGTTTCTGTCCAGTTTCATGTCTTCGATGTTGCGTTCAGCGGTAACTTGCGCGCCATCAGGCTCCCGTAAACGCGGATGAATCCGTTCATCATATGGTCCATGGTGAATTTTTCCCGCCATGTCCCGTAGGCGGCCGCGCCGACAGGTTTCAGCGAGCTGGCTGGAACGGAAAAGATCCTTTGCAGAATATCGGCGAGCTGGGTATGGTTCCGGGCTTCGTGCAGGAAGCCGTTATAACCGTCCGTAATGATCTCGGGCACGCCGCCGGTGCTTGCCGCAACGGCTATCTTTCCCGCGCTCATCGCCTCTAGAATGCAGTTCGGGACGCCTTCCCGGTCGGAAGGCAAAACCACTACCGCGATAGCCGCGGTTTCATCGTCCGCATTCTCGCTGAACCCGGCGAATTCCAGCTGGGATAAAACCCCGTTGGCTTCGGCAAGCGCTTTCAGGGACAGGAACAGCCCGTCCCCGGGATCAAAGGAGCCTAAGAGCTTGGCCTTTACGCTCAGCCCCCGGCTTTTTAACAGTCCCAGGCTCCGTATCAGGACGTCGTGGCCTTTATGCTTCGTTAAATTAGCGACCATGGCGACTTCCGGCCTCAGCGTACCCGCCGATTCGAAAAAGGACCGCGGGGGCAAACCTGAACCGGCGCTTCCGTTCAGGACCACGTGTATTTTATCTCCCGGGATCCCTGAGCGATGTATAAGTTCGTCCCGGAGATATTCCCCGTTGGCGTAATAAACGTCGACGTAACGCTGCGTAAGCTTATCCGCCAGGTGGTAAAGCCGCTTTTTCCATCCCGGTATCCAGGAGCAGTCAATATAGGTCTGCGCGCGGAACGCGTGCAGAATTTCCGGATGTGCCCGCTTCAGTAGCCGGCCGATGAAGCTTTCCCTGAACATGTGGCTTTGGATGACGGCGACTTCGCTGAAATCAATGACCTTCGAAAGTTTTTTGGCCGAGGAGCAAAGGTCCGTCAGCCCCATTGGGACGCTGTGGACCTTTATCCCTTCCTGCGCGAACCTGCGCGCGAAAGCGGACGCGGCATCGGATGTTATCAATTCCGGCAGGAACATTCCGGAATCCCGGTATTTGAGCGCTATAGAGAGGACCTGGCTCTCTATGCCGCCAAAACGTCTGCCGGACGAGCGGATAAAAATTATCTTTTTATTGGGACTCATACCGTTTCATGGCGGCGGATATGCCGGCCAGTACCCCGAGAATGATCCATGTGTCCCTCGCCGCGAAACTGTTCATGAAACACCCCGAAGTCAGCCAGATGGCCAGGGATGCACGCAGTACGGCCTTTCGCGGTGAATATGGAGACAAGTAGTCGTGCGTGTTTACCCAAAGCTGCCAGACCGCCAGCATGAACAGCAAAAGCCCGAACAGGCCGTTTTCCACCAGCACCTGGAGGTAATTGTTGTGCGTTATGCGCAGCATATGGGTATAGCTGGTTTTTATAACCTCCATTGACCTGCCGAAACCTACCCCGGTCAGCGCATAGGTCGGGAATTGGGCCAGGTAGTCCCCCCAGATATCCAGGCGCCCGGATCCCCTGTCCTGCACGGCCTTTTTCCCGCGCTCAAGGCTCGACCTGTAGATCCCGTCGGGCAGGATAGCTGTGCTCATGGTCAATAAGAATATCGTTCCCAGCAGCACCCGGATCTTTGTGGACAGCCGCTTAAGGCTGAATACGAAAACTATGAATCCGCAAATAAGGCCTACTACCGCGCCGCGCGACGCGCTTAAGCCGATCGCGGCAATGCCTATAAGTACCGACGAAAGATTGATGTAATTTTCCAGTTTCTCCCTGGAGGAGCGGATATAAGAGTACGCCGCAAGGCAGATCGCCGTTAACCCGGAAAGACCCAGGGCGTTGGGATTGAGATAACCACCGGCAACACGCAGCTGTTCGTCCGCGGAGGGTTCGCCGGAATATCCGCCGAGCGAAAGCGATAGCAGGAGCCCCAGGCTGTAGGCGAGCGTCATCAGCTGCACCCGCCTCCGCCCCTGGGACAACGATGCTACAGCGTAGCCAAAGAGGACGAATATGATAAAGCGCAGGCATACGAGCCCCATCCCTTCCGTCACGCTGACAAACCCGTTGTTCAGTATCTGCTTGCCTACGGACGAGAAGATGATTTCATTCGGGAAAAAAAGGCCGTAGGTAACGAACATGTGAAGCAAATAGAATAGGATGAACAAGTTGAAGCAGAGCGGGAAAGCTATTCTTTTCCGGCCCCAAATGGCTACGTACAGCGTAAGAAGGACTGCGCAGAAAGGAAATATCCTGGAAAGGTCGAAATTGCCGAGCTGCTGCAGGCCGGAGCCCCAGGTGGCAAAGAACATGGTGCAGAAGATCAGAATATTGGCGGATATTTCCCGAAGGCTGAATTTGTTCGCGGCGGGGATATCGTTTTCTATATCGGGCATTTCAGTTCCTTATGGGGGCTACCAGTTTTTTTAGTATCTTCTTCGCGCCGATCGCGCGCCGCATAAGCCATCCCGGCGTACAGGCCCAGAAGTAAAAAAGCAGCTTGTATTTCAGGTAATAGGCGGTTTTGCATGAGCCCAGCAGTTTTCTGGCGGACCTGGTCTCTCCTGACGCTATCATTTTGGCCGCGGAAGAAAGCATGAACTTGTTGGCGTATTCCCGCAAGCATTCCTTTTGCCTTGGCGATAAATTATTATTGTGCTGCAAGTCCCGCGTGATGGTCTTTATCGCGCCATACTCGGGAGCGCAGGACGCGCTGTCGCAGGTACGGTTGCGCGCGTCGCGGCAGTAAACGGCCATTACGGTGTTGCTGAAGGCGATGGAATGCTTAAGGGCTATCTTAAGCCACATATGCTGGTCTTCGCCCTGAATTTCCCGATCGTCAAAACCTCCTGTTTCGGCGAATACTCCGGCTGGAACGGCGGCCGCGGAAGTCCAGACCGGCGGAGGTCCCAGCACTGATTCGAAATAGTCGGGAATTACGCCTTCCCAGGGCGGCGCAGGGATCGCCCGGAATACCGGTTTGAGGGTTTTCCCCGAGGTCTCCCGCGTCGAATATGCCGTGGCGTATAAACCTGCGCCGGGAAATCGTTCCTGAAGGCTGAGTATCGTAGCCAGGAAACCCGGCAGCCACAGGTCATCGGCGTCCAGGAACGCCGCCAGCCGCGCTTTAGCCGCCTTAACCCCGTTGTTGCGCGCCCCGGACACTCCCGTGTTCCGCTGCCGGATATAACGGATGCGGGGGTCCGTGCAGGCCTTGACGGCGTCCCCGCCGCCGTCGGTGGAACCGTCGTCTATGACGATGACCTCGAAATCATGTTCGGTCTGGGCAAGCACCGAGTCCAGCGCGCGCTTGATGTAGGGCGCTTTATTGTACAGAGGTATCACGACGCTGATTTTGGGCATAATCCTGTTTTTGCGGGAGCCTTATTGAAGATCGCCTTCGGTTCCCGCGTACGGAAAGTATTCTAGCGAATTAACCTTTCGAGGGAAACAGCCGTTCACGGCCGGCCCTCGCTTTCCTTAATATGGCTGGGCCATGCGGCGCAAAGCGCATCAATAAGCCCGCGTAACTTTTAAAATTAAAAGGGTTGAGCGCCAGGCTGGATGTCAGCGCTTTGCCGGCGAGGGCGAAGTCTTTCCTGTCGATGTAGATGTAGCCGAGTTCGCTTAAGGCGGCGGACTGCTTGCGTCGTACCGCCCGTAAAAGGCTTTTATCCCGGGGCGCGTCCTTCATGTATTCGCCTCTTATCCTGACCGTTTCAGAAATAGTAATTTCCCTGTTGATGCGTTCTGCGCCGGCGGGATTCACGAAATACAGCCCAAGGCGCTCTTTGAGATGTTTCATCCGGGATGTTTTAGATATCCTCAGCCAGAACTCGTAATCTCCTGCCACCTTGAACGAGCCGTCAAAATACCCCGCTTCGTCATGTACTTTCCTCCGCCACATGGGCTGAGGCCCGATAAAACACCGGATCAGCAGTTTCCCGGGATCGAAGTCCGGGAGGTCCAGGGGTCTTAAGGGTTCATGCCGCTCGAAAGTCCCGTTCTCTTCGTCCGTGGCTATGCCGTCCGCGTATACCAGCGCGATGTCTTTATCTTCCTCCAATACGGCGGCCATCACTTCAAAGGCGTCCTTCCTGTGCCGGTCATCCGAGTTGGCGCTGGTGATATATTTGCCGCGGGAGGCTTTTATCCCCCTGTTCCAGGCTTGATAGATGGTTTCCCTGTCTTCGGTTTTAATATAAACGATGTTGCCGTATTTAGCCTGGAATCGTTTTATAATGGCGTCTTCGTTCTGCTGCGAACCGCTGTTGACCGCCACGATCTCGAGTTTGTCGGCGATAGTCTGCCGCTCGAGATCTTCAAGGCATCCCGCGATGAACCGTTCGCAGTTATAGACGGAAACTATAGCCGAGACCAGGCAGTCTTTCTTAGCCATGATATTCTTCCCGACCGCTCTGAACCGCAAAAACCGCGCCTCTGACCCGTTAAAATTCCGCTAAAAACAGTCATATCCGGCTTATCTCCCATTGAATTTTAACATTTTAGCCATGAGCATTAGCGGGGAATTGACGTTCGTAAGATGGACGCAACGGGCTTTTTCAAGACCCCGGGCGATACGGCCATAATAACCGCGGAAGTGCGGTGCTGGCGGGCGGGTCTTTTCTGTTTTGATTGTTCGGCGGTGACTGGCAAAAGCCGCCGGGGCAGGGGCTTGGCGGGGTTTCGGCGCTGGCAGGGGAAGCC
Organism: uncultured Elusimicrobia bacterium; assembly: GCA_903889965.1. Classification (GTDB taxonomy): domain Bacteria; phylum Elusimicrobiota; class Elusimicrobia; order Elusimicrobiales; family UBA9959; genus UBA9959. Next base: position 25,043 of record CAISZM010000064.1, on the reverse strand, counting down.
CGGTAAAAGCCCTGCCTCCGGAATATATCCGGGTAATTCTAGAACAACCCTTCTATCGACAGCTTTACAGTATTGTCTTTATAAGAGTAGAGCTCGTTCGAGGTGCGGTTGCTGTACGCGTACCCGAAGCCGGTCTTCAGCCATTTCTGTATCTGGTAGTACACATCGAGCCCCGTAGTTGTGTAATGGTCAAGGCGTTTGCTTTTGTATCCGGCCGATATTTCGGGATATAGGGCCGCCTCAAAGCCCAGGTTCAGTGTGGCCGTTATTCTCCTGATTTCGTGGGAAACGCTTATATTTGTGAGGGTGCTGGTAAAGTAGCGGTTGGTTCCGTACGCTGATTCTATATTGCCCCTCCTGGCGTATAGCATCATGTCGGTTCTCGGCATCATTTTCCAGGTCAGGCGGGCGCTGTAGTAGAAGGTCGTAGAGTCGTTGGCGGCCGTGCTGAGGTGCTGGGCGTAGTTGCGGGATTGTACCCCGGCCTGGACCGAGCCCACCAGCTTCGGGGCGATGTTGCCATCGATGCCCAGGATGAGATCGTTATGGGTTGCGTCGTTGGCATGCGTGTTGGTGGTTGAGTTCTTAACCGCGTAATTGATATCGCCCCTGGAGTAGCCGAGCGATAACCTGGTCTTGGGCTGCAGCTGGTAGGTCGCTCTGAGGCCGGCAAGCAGTTCGTAATGGTCCAAATAGCTGTATCCGGATTGCGTATACGTTGTATAGATGTGGGAAATATCCACCCCGTAGCCGAAGTTGCCGCGCAGCGGCACTTCCAGCGTCGCGTTCGCCGTGTTATCCAGGTGTTTTATCCGGGCGGTAAGTTCAGAGTTCGCCCTGTCGGTGGTGTGCTTAAAGTCGTCTTTGACCGACAGTGTAGCGTCCCGGGGAAGCAAGGCTTCGATGTCTAAATTCGCGGCATGGTTCAATGTGTTGTTCCTTCCCGGGACGAGCGAATACATGAGCATATCCAGGGAATAACCGGCCTTTATGTCAAGCCGGGGGCCGAACTGGTCCTCGGCGTTCAGGCCAAGGCTGAAGGTGGTGATAAGGGACGACGAACTGTGAGGAACCAGGTAGACGTTGCTGTCGTAGGCTTCCGTCAGGCGGGCAAAAGGGTTTATGTCCACGTTGCCCAGTTTTATGTTTTGCGCGGAAAAAGCCCTTTCGGCCGACAAAATAACGGCCAAGGCCAGGAGTATGTTTCGCATCATCCTATGGGCGCGAACCGCTCAGGTCTGTGGATTCCTCCACCGCGGTTTCGCGTGCGGCCGGGAGGGCTACGGTCGGTTCCACGTACTTATCCTCCGCCATGCTCTTGGCTTCACCGCCGGAAGCGGCGGTTTCGCGGGCATCGGACTTCAGCACGGAATCCTTCCTTTTGGCGAAAGGGGTAACTTCCGCGGGGGCCGAGGTCTGGGCGGGAGGCGTGTACGAAGCGGGCTGGCTCTTGGTTTTCGGCGCATTATTCGACGCCACCAGCGCGAACAGGCTGCCGGCCACCGCCAGGACTATCATAATAGCCAGTAAACGTTTCATATAACTCTCCTTAAAAAGCGGTTAATCCTCCCCAAATGCATGCGCACACCACCAGTATAGTCTAGCAGAAAATATCGGTATTTTCAATGGCAGGATCCTTTCCGGACTTTAGCCGCCGCAGGGGATATGTCGCGCTATCTCCCGACCGCTATTTGCTACAATTTTGTCATGAAAACGGGCTCTTTCCTCCTTGTTTTTTTAGCCGCGGCCGTCTTTTGCCGTCCCGCTGCGGCCGGTAAGCCCGGCTTCCCCGTTTGCATGTACGGAATAGGCATGCCGGAGGAGCTCGCGGTGTTGAAACAGGCCGGCTTCAATTGTTTCCAGACTTACGCGCCGGATCCGGGAAAACTGGCCATGTTGGCGGCTGAGGCTGAAAAGCAGGGGCTCATGATGCTGGCCTTCCCCGATGCCGTGATAGGCTCAGCTTACTCCGGGGCCGCCAGGAAATGGCCGATGCTCGCCTGGTATCTTGTGGACGAGCCTGAAACGTTCAGGATGCCGCCCGGGGAACTTGAAAAGATCAACAGGCGCGTTAAGGACTGGGACCCGGGGCGCAACACGGCGTTCGTGGTGGGGCAGGGTACCGCGGCTTTCGCCTACGGCGGGATCGCCGACATACTGATGGTGGACTGGTACCCTGTTCCGCACCTGAAGCTTGAATCGCTGGGCGCACAGGTTTCCCTGATAACGGAGGCGGCTAAAAAAACGGATTTAAACAATGCGGATAAGCCTGTCTGGGCCGTGCTGCAGGCTTTTGACTGGCTGGATTTCCCGCAGCTCAGAAACCCGCCCGTGGGCGGATTCCCGACTTTCGGCGAAATACGGTTCATGACCTACCTGGCGGTCGCGCGCGGCGCGCGGGGATTGTTTTATTACAGGCTGCGGGATAAGGACGGCAAGCCGCTTTATGACCAGCCGGAGCGCTGGGAGACTTTTGAGAGGGTAGTAGGGGAAATATCCGCCCTGCTTCCCGCGCTTGAGAGCGGGGTCCGGTTCCCCCCGCCCCCGGGCCTCGCACCCGGCCTCGAAGCGAAGTGCTTCTCGTCCGGAGGGCGTAAATTCATGATCCTCCTGAACCCTTCGGAGGCAATGGAGCCCCTGGATACCGCCGTACTGAGCGGCTGGAGGCCGCTGTTCGAGGAGAAGGGTGATCTGGCGGAATTGTTCCCGGCTACGGATGGACGGAGCCGCATGCCGGGTTACAGGGTATTGGTGCTGGAAAAGCGACGCCGCTTCGTTTTCTTCTAGGCGGCTCCGGCCGCGGGGCCGGAGGGTTTTTGCCGGTTAAGCCGGCTTTACCGGGGACGCGGGGCGTTCGTGGTGAGCCTCAACCTTTACTTTTTTGCCGGTCTCGTCCGCCTTGTAGCTGTAGCTGTATTTGTAATCCTCGGGTCCGTAGTAGTAGGACATCCCGCCCGCTTTAGCCATGTTTATCACCGCGCCGAGTATCTTGACATTGGCGGCGCCCAGGAGCTTGGCTCCTGTTTTTATCAGCGGTATCCGGGTTTTGGCGAAAGCCACGGTGTAAATGGTTCCGGGGATGTACTTGCCCCACAGCAGGGAGTCGCTAAGAGGGAACATCGGCGGACAATCCACTATCACGCGAAAATATTCTTTCTTCGCCCAGGTCAGCAAACTGCTGAGTTTCGGAGTGTTGAGGAGCTCGGCCGGGTTGGGCGGGTGCGGGCCGCAGACCAGCAGCGAAAGATTTTTAACTTCGCTCGCCTGTATAAGGCCGGGCAGTTCTTCCATGGTGCCGGTGGCGAGGAAATCGCTCAGGCCCTTGGGATTGGGCACGTGGAACATCTTATGCACGTTCGAGCGCCGCATATCCCCGTCGATCAGCAGTACTTTTTCCCCCGCCTGGGCCATGGCCACGGCGATGTTGGCGGCCAAAAAGCTTTTCCCTTCCCCCTGGACGGTGCTTGTCACGATGAATGATTTGTTGGCCTGCGCCACCTCGGTAAAGTCGATCATCGTACGCAAATTACGTACGGCTTCGCTTGTGATCGAAGGCTCCTTGCGCAGCATGTGATTGTACACCGCCTGGGTATAATGCGTGCTAAGCGGCACAACGCCGAGGAAAGGCAGGCCCAGTTTGTTCTCGACATCCTCCTGCGTGCGCACGGTCTGGTCTATGAATTCCGTCAGCACGGCGGCAAAGAGCCCCAGGACGAGGCCCCCGATAGCCGCCAGAAGCATGTTTAAAGCCTTGCGCGGCTTTACCGGGAACTGCGGCGTCATGGCCTTGTCTATGAGGCGGATATTGTTGCCCATGAGCTGTCCGCTCAGGTCTATCTTGATGCTCTGTATTACCCTGTCGGTCTCCGCTTTCATCTGCGTCTGCAGGGTCTCGCGTTTAATGGCCATAGCCATCATGACCGGGTGCCTGGGCGTGTAGCGGTCCGAGGATTCGGCGATCTGGGAGTCAAGAGCGGAGATCTGCTGCTTGAGGCTCTGTATCAGCGTGTCGGATATGACCGCCGGGAGTGATTCGTATATGGCGCGCGACTGGCCGTCCGGCCTTTCGTTCTGGAGGGCGGCGAGCACGTCCTTAGATATAAAAAGCTGGTTCGACAGGTTTTGCTCGATAAATACGTCCGCCATCGTGTTAGCGATTATGGCGGTCAGCTTGGGCTCCGTATATTCCGTTTTTATATAGACGAGGCGGGTGCGCGGCACCGGCGTTACGGTGACCAGCCCCTGAAGGGACTGGTAGCCGCCGATGCTGGATAATCCCGGAGCCTTATCCAGTTCAAGGCGCTGGTAAACGCTTTGAAGCAGGGCTTCGCTTTTAAGCAGCTTGTACTGGGTCTGGTAGTAATCATCGCCGCTTGACTCGGTGGCCGAGCCCGTGCCCTGGGAAATTTTGTTGTTGGAGCGCTCTTTCTCTATTACAAGCATCGCGGTGGCCTGGTAAACGGGGCGCATGCTGAAGGTTATGACGGCTGTTATTATTACCGCGGACAGCCAGGTACTGATGACCACCCAGCGGCGGCGAAGGAACAGGCTTATATCGAATTCTTCTTTGTTGGGCTCTGTCGTAGGCATAGGATGTTAAAAAAAGCTTTGAGGGACGAAAATAGTGTCGTTGGGCTCAAGGGTCATATCAAGGCTCTTGTCCCCCCCTTTGGTTATTTTTGAAATTTTAATTTCGAAGCTCTGGTTCTGCCCGCCGGAATTGCGCAGCACCTTCGTGCGGTCCTGCGCCGCAAGTTCGGTAAAGCCGCCGGCCATCGTGATGGCCTCAAGCACGGTCAGTTTGCGTTCTGTAGGCAGCGTTATGGCTCCGGGTTTACTGACCTCGCCCAGCACGTATATTTGCTGCGAGCTGTACTCTTTTATGAGCACAGTAACCTGCGGAGAAACCAGCACGTCGGAAAGTTTGCGGACCAGCAGGGTTTCTATCTCTGGCACGGAAAGGCCGGCCAATTTCAGGTTCCCGGCCATCGGGAAGGTCGTAGTCCCGTTGCTGCCAACGCGTATATCGCGGCTCAGGTCAGGTTCGCGGAAAACGGTTATTGTAAGGAGATCCCCGGGCAGTATTTTGTAGTTCTCCTGGGTCTTGTTTTTGAGGTCGTAGGCGGTCTGGATCATGCGCGCTTCATCCTCCTGCTGCTGGACGGAAGAAGCGGGTTTTTCGGAGTTGCGCGGCAGGGCGCATCCGGCTAGGATCAGGGCGGCTATTATAAACGAGTAACGCATTGTGAAATTATAACATTAAAGCCGGCCGGTTTGTCCAGACCGGCCCAGGGGGGTCCCCATGGACGGGAACCGGAAAAACGGGGAGGCTTTTTAGCCGGGAGCGCCCTGCCGCGCGCGGGACTGCAGGTTCAGTATCCTCTCGTTGAGGCGGTTGATGTCGTAATTTACGGGGGTGCGCTTTAGATAGGGGAGGATCACCTGAAGGGAGTTGTCGAGCAGGGGCCGGGACGGAGGATCCTGTTCTATGGCCCGGTTGAAATACACGGCGGCAAGGCGGAAAGCGTATTGGGGATCCGGGTCCCAGCCGAGGGCGGCGGCCTTATATTTCACTTTGTCCTCGTAGGTCGTATTTTTCGCGTTAGAGCTGAGATCGTACCACCAGGCTATGGCGGCCGGCGCCGTGCTGAGGCACAGCATGAAGGCGGCGGCTATGGCCGCGGCGGAAAAAATTTTCCCGGGAATGGCCGGGGGCGGCTCCTCCTCCGGGCAGGCGCCTCGCGGCAGGGTAGGCGGTGTCGAGGCCAGCGCGCCCAGCAGGGTATAGAAGAACAGCGCGTTGGCGGGGGTTTGTGAACCGAAATCCATCAGGTTATGGGCCATGGCCGCCAGCACCCCCCCCAAGGCTCCGCCGTAGTACGCCTTAAGCCGGAAAGACTGGCAGCTGGTCCAGGTTTTGAACAGGCGGCGCAGCGCGCCGATAAGACCGGATATGTAGATCAGGCCGCCCAGCAGCCCGGTCTGCAGAAACAGTTCGAACCAGTCGCTGTGAACGTGGCGCACGATCTTCAGCGGGTCTATGTCCTGGCGCTTATAGAAAGGGAAGGCGTGTTCCACCGCTCCGAGCCCCACTCCGGCCAGAGGGAAATCTTTGAACATTTCCACGCTGCTTTTGTACAGGGAAAGGCGCGTGTTTACGGAGTCGTTGACGTCGTTCTTCGCGGGATTTAAAAATTGAGGCAGGGACGTGGACAGGGTGCCGCAGCCGATCAGGACCATGATTATCGCCGCGCGGGCCGCCAGGCGCAGTTTTTTCCCGTATATGAAGCCGGCCGCGATGAAACCGGTTACCGCTGCGGCAAAAGCAAGGGCCAGCAGGCCGCCGCGGGAGCCGCAGCGCACGATCCCGTAAACCAGCGACCCTATCATTATGATCTTCAGGAATTGCGTGGCCACGGCGTCTATGCGGCGTCCGAGGCTTTGCGGGTCTCTTAATTCCCTGAACCCGGAAAAGAAAATTCCCAGGCCCACCATCGCCGTGATGGCCAGAAAATGCGCGGCGTGGTCCCTGTTGATAAAGGGCCCGAACGACTGGCTTCTGGATACCCTGCGCAGGCCGTAAACAATATCATTGTTGCCCGTTCTCTGGAACATTGCCGCAATGGTTACCAGTACTCCCATGCCGAACATGAGCCACATCAATTTTTTAAAGCGCGCGGGAGTGGTTATTATCTGCGGCACGATAAAAAGCACCGCGGCGTAAAACAGCCACAGGTTTACCGCGCCGAGGGTGCCGGGGCGCCAAACGGTGAAGATCAGTGAGGACGGGGCGTTTATGGGCGTCTCTTTGATCGCCTGCAGCAGGCCGATCAGGGCTATGGCGAGAACCGCCGGCAGGAGGTTGTTGTACAGGGGGTTAGGCCGCGTCGTACGGCCCCGGGCGAACAGAAAGGCCGCTGAGCTGAAGGCTGAGATCTCGAGCAGGCCGAATGCCCAAGGTTCCACGCTGCCGAAGGCCAGCGGGGCGAAGATCAGAGATATAAGAAGGAGTGTTTGCATATTCGCGGACCGGATCCGTGTCAGCGGCGTAAAGGCGGCGGGCGCCTTGGTCTGCCCAAGCCGTACCGGAGAGGCACGATTTAAAATTCCCGCCCGGCTTCCAGGTCCCTGAAATGCTCGTAAGAGCCCTGCGAGATTATCCGCCCGCGTTCCAGCTGGATTATAGTGTCGCAATGCTGCAGCGTGGTGAACCTGTGCGCTATCATCAGTATGGTCAGGTTCTTGTCCAGGGCTTCTATGGTGTTCATTATCATTTTTTCGGTCGCGTTATCCAGGGAGCTGGTGGCCTCGTCGAAAACAAGCAGTGTCGCCTGCTTGTAAAGCGCCCTGGCTATGGCGACGCGCTGCCGCTGCCCGCCGCTCAGGCGTATGCCGCGCTCGCCCACGAATGCCTCGTATGCGCCGGGCCTGCTTTCTATGAATTCCGCGATCTGGGCCTGGACCGCGGCCTGCCTGACGCGGTCCATGTTTATATCCTTCGGCGGTACGCAGAAGGCTATATTCTCTGCCATGGTGCTGTCCGCCAGGAAGATGTTTTGCGGCACGTGGGCGATCGAGCGCTGCCATTCCCGGCGGAAGCCGCCGGCGACGTTCCGTCCATCGACGAGAATGGCGCCTTCGACGGGATCGAGGAGAGCCACCAGCAGGTCCATCATGGTGCTTTTCCCGCTGCCGGTCGTGCCGATAAGGCCTATTCGCGTGCCTTTCTGTATGGTCAGGCTGATCCCGTCGATCACCCAGGGGCCTTCGCTCCCGTAACGGAAGCGCACATTGTCAAAGCGGATCGTGTCCTTGAACGCGAACGGCGCCGGCGCCGTCAGGCCGGCGTTTTCCGGCACGGGCTGGTTCAGCAGGTCGATCACGTCGGAAAGTTCTCCGTGGCTTCCCGTTACGAAGGACCATTGGGCGTAGAACTGCTGCAGCAGCGGGAGCAGGCGCTGCGCGCCAAGCGCCAGGGCCCCGATCACGGGTAAAGCCGCCTGTATACCGCCGGGCCGCTTGCTGATGATATAGGTCAAGGCGGAGATCAGCGCCACGCCGATGGCTTCTATGGCGAAGCGCGGGAACTGGTTTATGAAACTATTCTGGCCGTTCCCATGCAGCAGCAGGCGGATAGATTTGTTGTAGACGTTGCAGTAAACGGACTGCGCGCTGTCGAGGAGAACGTCCCGGATAGCGCCGAGCCCCTCCTGCAGGGATTTTACCACCTGCGTCTGTTCCCGCGCTATATAACGGCTGTTGCGCACCAGGCGGAAACGCGTTCGCCAGGCGATCAGCGCATAGGCCGCTCCGAAAACCGTCACCGCCGAGGCGGCTATTACGGGATCTATCGCCAGCAAGGTCAGCAGGATGGCTAAAAAAAGTATCCCCGTTGTCATCATGGAGACGAAAGACATCAGAGCCATCGTGGTGGTTCGGACCTTCTGGGTAATGCCGGATATGATCTGGCTGCTGTTGCGGGATAAATGCACCTGGTAGGGCTGGTAAAGCGTCCGGCTGTAGACCTGGATGCTGAGGTCGGCGCTGATGGCGTTAGAAAGCTTGATGCTGGTCCATAACAGCAGCAGGCGCAGCACGGCGCAGACGATGGCCGCGACTATAAATGCCAGGGTAAGCGGCAGGACCAGTTCGGCCGCGGTCAGGAAGCCCAGCCGTTTAGCCGCGGCCGCTACCAGGGGATATTTGAAGACTTTGTCCGGCTGGAGGAGAATGCCGAGGAACGGAAATACGGCCCCGAGGCTTGCTACCTCGGCGACGGAGCTTGCCAGCGTCAAGCCGAGCAGCAGGATGAACTGGTACCTGCGTTTACGGCTTATGTGCCGATAGAGGCGGCGTACAAGGGCGGGCAGGCTGGCAGCGGAACTTTTATCGTGCATTATGGATCGTTTGCAGCACTGCTGGGACGACTGCTTTAACGCTATATCTGATTATAAACTGTTTTCCTCCGGCTTTTCAACGATATCCTTTCAATCCCTGCCGGTTTCGTGAACCTGTATGTAGCGCCTCGCAAGTACCAGCCCCACGGGTGAAATGAGCGCCATGCAGCCCACTATCAGCCATATCATCTGTGAATTCCGGGGACCTTCGGCGGGGCAGAAACGCGCCAGCAAAAAGCCTGAGATGGCGCCCACAAAAAACTTGGCCACGAAGTAAGGCAGCATGGAAAGGGCCATATAGGAACCTTCCTTGCCTTTGGGCGCTATGGCGGCGGGGTATTCGTAGAGGCGAGGCGAGTAGAAGGACTCGCCGATGGAATACAGCACCACGCAGAGCACGATGGCCACGTACAGCGGGTGCACCGGGCCCGGCACTCCCAGCCAGCGGTGGCCTATCAGTTCCCCCACCCAGCCGTCGGCGAGGCCCTGGAACCAGGCTGGCGGAACGGCCATAAAGAACACCGAAACGGCCGTGATGGTCGTTCCTATAACGACGGCTTTGTAAGCTGTTAACTTTTGTGTCAGCGCTCCCACCACCGGCGCCAGTATCACTACTATCACGGCGTTAAGCAGGCCGAAGATATGCCCTATGGGCGCGCCTTCCCCCAGTTCGCGTATGCCGAATTTCGGGAAGGTGTAATACATGTGGTAGAGAATGAGCTTTACGAAAACCACCAGCCCGAAAAACGCGAGGAAACGGTAGAAAACGGGCTCCGCCCAGAGGCTGGTGAAGATGCGGCCCCAGTCTTTCAGAGCGTCGCGGCAGGAGAGTATGAACGCCCGGAGGAACGGTACGCCGGGGTATTTCGGCTCTTCCGGAGTTATCTTAACGCCTTCGTCGGTGGCCTCAACACCCGCGCGCATGCCGAAGTAGGTTATCAGCAGGTTGGGTATCGTGAACAGGAGGCCCAGTAGGATTATCGTCTGGTAAGTGCTTATCTGTATCCCCACGTAAGGCACCCTGTAATGGCCGTATTCGCCGAGGCCGGCCCGCACCCGGTCGAAAGTCCAGCCCGCTATGGCGAACCCGACGTTCATCATGGAGTAGTAGATCGAGAAGGCGATGGAGCGCTGCTTCGTGGTGGAGAAGCGGCGCACCGCGGCTACCATCACCGGCGTCTGAAGGGCTTCGCCCAGGGCCAGCGGGAGCAGGCCAAGGGGCAGGGCTATCCATTGCGCGGAGAAGAAGGACATCGTGAAGCGGGCGAAGACGCAGAGGCCGAAGCCGGCCAGCAGCGACTTGCGTATCCCTATAGCGTCCACCAGCGAGCCGACCATTACGGTGAAGATGGTAAGGGCGGAGGACCAGCTGGCGATCACGAGCCCCGCGCTCTGGTCGCTCAGGTGCAGGTCCGAGGAAAGCCACAGCCCCAGCGTGGAAGTGCCCACCAGCGCGTAGGCCGTGATGGTGAGTATCTTGGTGCCGAATATCAGCCACAGTTCGCGCACCGCGCCCCTGAGTACCATGAACTTGCCGATAAAGGACTTTTCTTCCGTTGAGGTCATTATATCTCCGTTCCCGTATGTCCGGCGCCTTACCTCAGGCCAGGCTTGCCCCACGGCATTCTCCATGCTAACAGCATGACCGCGGCGGCCAGGGTGAAAACAAGGCAGGCGGGCGCGAACAGCCATCCCCACCTAGTGTAGAAGGTTCCGCCGGGGCCGACGTAAGCGGAGGCCGTCAGCGTGCCCTCTTTCCCGTTGGCGAGGGCCGCGCGCTGCGTTCCCAGGCGGTCTATCACCTGCGACCGGCCCGACGAGGCCGCGCGCACCAGCCATAGCCCGGATTCCACGGACCTCGCGGCGGACATATCCGAATGCTGCGTGTGCTGCAGGTTTCCCCATTCCATCGGGTCGAGCGTGGGGACTACCAGAAGCCGCGCGCCCTGGCGCGCCATAATGCGCGCGCCGTCCTCAAAAGCCAGGTCGTAGCAGATCTGCGGGCCGATTTTCCCGAGCGGGGTATCGACGGGGTGCGGATCCCTGCCGCCACGGAGACCGGTTTCCACGAATTGTACCGGGTACATCTTGTCGTAACGGCCGATCGGCTTTTTGTCGCGCCCGAGCACCAGTATGAAATTCGCGCGCGCTATACCGCGTTTTTTGTCTTCGTCCACACCGGCGCCCAGCATGGCCAGCGCCCCGGAGGCTTTAAGTTTTTTCTCCAGAAGCCGCAGCGTGGGGCCCTGCTCCGGCCCCGGCATATAGAAGGAATACTCCGGCCAGACCAGCAGGTCCGCCGCGGCGGCATCCCGGGTGAGGCTCATTTCAGCCAGCTTGTCGATGTCAGAGCTTTCGGACTGCACCAGTGCGACTTTTACCGGAACGCCGTTCTCCGCGGGAAGTGTTTTCAGCCTGTGTCCGCCCCAGGATATTACGACCACCAAAGCCAGAGAAAAAACGGCCGCCGGGAGGTAGAGGCGTTTGCGCGGGGTCAGCGCCCAGGCCGCGCTGAAAGCCGCCATGAAGCCGGAGAGCCCGTAAACGCCCCAGACGCTCAGGGACTGGAAGAGAGGCGGGTTATAGGTCTGGCTGTAGCCCAGGCCGAGCCAGGGGCAGGCCAAAGTCCAAACTTCGGAGCGGAAATATTCTATGCCGGCCCAGGCGGCGCCGGCGGCCGCGGCCCACAGGATGGCGCCTTCTTCCGTGAGGCCGCGCTCCTCCATGAATTCCCACAGGCCGCGTATTATGGCCGCGTGGAGGGCTATCCAGAGGGCGAATACGCACCAGAAAACTATGGCCCGGTAGCTGACCACGTTAGGCATCCAGGAAAGGGAGAGCGTGTAGAAAACGAGGCCGGCCGTCAGGCCCAGTTCCGCCGCCTGCCACGGACCCGAACTGCGCAGCACGGCGTAGAACAGCAGGGCCAGCGCCGCCCACGGCGCGGGGTACCAGCCCAGCGGGGCGAACGAGGACGCCAGCAGGAGGCCGGAAAGAACGGCGATGAGGTAATGTTTGCCCGACCGCCGCAATACCCGGCTTGGCTCCACCATGCGCCTTTCGTCGTAAATCTTTGGAGTTCCCGCCAGGTCGCGCGGGCTTAATATATATCTTGCTTTTTTGAGCATAATTAAAACGCGTCCGGCCGTCAGTTGTTGCCGGGAATTCTCCTGTGTTTTTTCTTGGCCGTCAGGTACAGGGCCAGCGCTACGCCGAGGTAAAGAAGCGTGGAGAGCGTGGATTCGAAGGCGAAGCTGCCGGCCAAAGGGTTGCGGAGCGCCAGCCTCTTGTCCAGGCCCAGCACTATTATGCCGGCTATGGCTATGCCCATGAGCGCGTCGCCGGCTATAAGGCCCGACGAGAAAAGCGATCCTGGGTCGTGTTCTTCCTCCGGAGCGCCGCCCGCTTTGCGCGAAACGGCGTAAGCTATCAGGCCTCCCAGGAGTATCATGGGCCAGTTGGTTATGGGCAGATAAAGACCTATGGCGAAAGTCAGCGCCGAGATGCCGGCCAGTTCACAGACCAATCCTATCGCCCCGCCGAGGCCGAGCAGCAGCCAGGGGAGGTTCCCCCCCGTGGCTCCTTCCACAAGTTTAGCCATCAGCTGGGCCTGGGGGGCTTCAAGCGGGTTCGGATGTCCCGGGGTGGGTGCGCCGAAGCCGAAGGCCGTGTAGAGCAGCAGCAATATAAAGCCGGAGCGCACGGCCGAGACCAGCGCGCCGGCCACCTGCGCCAGCTGCACCTTCCACGGGGTGGCCCCGATGAGCGCCGCTGTCTTGAGGTCCTGCGACAGGTCGCCGGAGACCGAAATGGCTATACAGACCACCGCGCCGGCCATGACGGCGGCCACCTTGGCCGTTTCCTTGTCGTGGCCTATGAAAACGAAGATAAGCGTGAGGGAAAGAAGGGCGGTTATGGTCATTCCGGACACTGGCTGGTTCGTGGTCCCTATCAGGCCCACCATGCGCGCGCTGACCGCCACGAAGAACATGCAGAAGATCACCACGATAAGAGCTTCGACGAAACTGAGGTCGAAGACGGGCATCAGCCAGAGGAGCAGGAACATGGCCGTTACGCCGGCAAGCACCATCGGCAGCGGCGCGTCCTGCTCTATGCGCAGGAACTTGTGGCAGGCCCTGGCGGAGCCGCGGGCTATGGCCCAAAAGCAGAAACCCAGTATCAGCGCGCCGGCAGATCCCGCCACGAAAACGCGGGTGATTATGCCGGCGAAGAGCCGCAGCACGGGGTCCCAGGCTGCGGGCCCGATATGCCAGGGGATCTCGAAGGCGAAGACGCCTATGATGGCGCCCAGAGCGCCTCCGGCCCAGACTATGTAGTTCTGTTCGAAATCTTTCTCGCCGGGCTTCTGCGTTCCCTCCCTGGCGCCTGCCTTAACCGTCAGCGCGGCGGCGCTGTGGCGCACGGAGGAGATTATGTCGGGGAGAGAGCGTATGACGCTGATGAGGCCGCCGAAGGCCACTCCGCCGGCGCCGATGTATTTTACATAGTTGACCCGTATCTCGTCGGTGGTCATGTCGGCTATAGGGATCAGCCCCGGGGCTACGATGTTGTGGCCGCCGAAAGCGTTTATTGCGGGGATGAGCACCCAGTAACCGAAGGCGCCGCCGGCGAACATGACGGCGGCTATGCGCAGGCCCACTAGGTAGCCCACACCGAGGAACAACGGTGAGATCTCGTAGCCGAAGCCGGCTTTATTGAGGGAGGCGAAGCTCCAGGAGACGGTGTCCCGGAACAGCATGCAGCCGCTCATCAGGAACTTGAAAATGCCGCCGGTGAGCATGCCGGTGAAGACGGGTTTGGCCGAGGCGCCGCCTTTGTCGCCGGCGATCAGGACTTTCGCGCAGGCGCTGCCCTCCGGGAAGGGCAGGTTCTTATGCTCTTTCACCATGAGGGAGTGCCGCAGCGGTATCATCATCAGCAGGCCGAGTATGCCGCCGGTGAGGCCCAGCAGGAAGACCATGGAATTGGTGATCTTACCGCCCATGAAAATAATGGCCGGCACGGTGAAGATTATGGCGGCCGCGAGCGATTCCCCGATTGAGGCGAAAGCGTGCACGGCGTTGTTCTCGAGTATGGTGGCGGTGCGGCCGAAGAATTTGGGGAGTATGACGCGCAGCACGGTCATGGAGATGATGGCCGAGGGTATGGAGGCGGAAACGGTCATGCCGATCTTGAGGCCGAGGTAGGCGTTGGCGGCGTTGAAGACGACCGAGAGTATGAAGCCGAGGATCACCGCCTGGAAGGTGAATTCGGGTATGGTTTTTCCGGTGTCTATGTAGGGCTTGAATTGATAGTCGCCTTTTTTATCTTCCATGGGTATCCTTTGGACAGGCCGGCGAATTTCTTGCGCCGCCTATCCCTTACTTGTCCCGCCCCCTTCCGGTCCAGGCGGCTATCACTTCCAGGGTGAGCCGGGCGCAGGCGAAAAAATCCTTGAGGTCGAGGTATTCGTGGGTGGTGTGCACGTCGCGCATCCCGGTGGAGAGTATGGGCGCCTTTATGCCGTGGCCGTACATTATGTTGCCGTCGGTGCCCCCGCCCGAGGCCGAGGGTTTCATCCGCAGGCCCTGGCCGCGCATGGCGGAGGAGATAAGCGCCAGCACCGGGTTGGACCTCGCTATATGGAGGTTCGGGAATTTCCGCTCGACCAGGAATTCGTAGCTGGGGACGATCAGTTTCCCGTCGGCGCGGACCCTCACTTTCTTCACCGCCTTCCTCAGGCAGTCTTCCATGTGGCGCGTCTGTTTCTTCAGCTTGGCCGGGTCGTGGCTGCGGGCCTCGCCCGACAGCTCGACGGAGGACGGCACGATGTTTATGGCGTTCCCGCCGGAGATGAAGCCGATATTGGCGGTGGTCTGGGAATCTATGCGCCCGAGTTTCATGGCCGCTATGGCGCCGGAGACCACTTTGATGGCGGAGATGCCTTTTTCGGGGGAGACGCCGGCGTGGGCGGCGGCGCCGTAGACCTTTATCTCCATCGCGTCGGCCGCCGGGGCGCTGGTGATGACGTTCTCAAGGCCCTGCTCATTGTCGAAGATAAGGCCGTAGCGCGCGTGTATCCTGGAGTAGTCCAGGAATTTCGCGCCCAGCAGGGCCATCTCTTCGCTCACGGTGAAGACGGCTTCTATGGGCGGGTGCGGTATGCGGTTCTCTTCGAGCGTTTTAAGGACTTCCAGTATTATGGCTATGCCGGCTTTGCAGTCGGCGCCGAGTATGGTACTGCCGTCGGAGGTTATGCGGTCCTTGTGGACCTGGGGGTGCACGTTGACGGCGGGGCCGACGGTGTCCATGTGGGCGGAGAGAAGGAAGGGTTCTCCGGGAACGGTGCCGGGGAAGCGGGCTATCAAATTCCCGGTTTCCCCTCCGATCTTTTTCCCGGCGTCGTCGATGACGACTTCCGCGCCCATGAATTTGAGGAGTATGGAGAGGCGGCGCGCTATGGCCCCTTCTTTGCCCGAGAGGGAGGTGATCTTCGCGAGGTCGCAGAAGAACTGGACCATGCGCTTTTCGTTGATAGTCGGCGTCATATGTCTATTATTTAAAAAATAGGGCGCGTTTACAATAATTATTTGCCGATCTGCGGGGATAACAGGAACTCCCTGCCTGCCGCAGATCAAAGCCCCGGCCAGCCCCTCCGGCAGGCGTGCTTGCGGCCTAATGGGCAAAGGGTTATAATTTGCCTTATGAAATTAACGAATACGCGGCTGGCCTGGATCTTTATCGCGCTGGCGGTCGGCGCCGGGGCCTGTTCCTCACCGGCGTCGAAGGTCATTCTTAAGGAAGCCCGTCCGGTATCCGCACAGACATATTACGTCGCGGCGGAGCAGTTCAAAACCGCGCAGTTCGCCCCGCCCCCCGCCCCCGATTCCTACGAGCAGAAGGAAGACCTGGCCGCGGTGCTCGCCTGGCAGAACAAGCGCACGGAGGACGACTGCGCGAAGGCGAACGCCACGGCTAACTTCACCTATGATTCGCTCTGGGGAGCAAGGAGCCCTTTTCCGCAGCCCCTGCCCGCCGGTGTGAAGAAATTCTTCGACCGACTGGCCTCCGATCTGGAAAGCGCCGTTACCGCCATGAAGGACCGCTACCGGCGCCCCAGGCCTTTCAAGGCTTACCCCGAGCAGGCCCGGCCCTGCGTTAAGAAAAGCTGGGGTTATTCTTACCCCAGCGGCCACGCCGCTTTCTCCAGAGTGTTCGCGTGCGTGCTCACGGACATAGTTCCCGGCCGCCGGGACGAGTTCTTCGCCAAGTCCGACGAGATAGCGCGCGACCGCGTGGTAGGAGGCGTACATTTTCCCACCGACATAGCCGCCGGAAAAATATTCGGCGACCAGTTCCACGCGGCACTCCTCGGATCGCCGGAATACGGCAAGGACCTGGAAAAAATAAGGGCTTTACTGGTGAAATAAGCCGCGGGTATGAAAGAACCGGGGGCCTGTGCTCCCGGTTTTTTTTGCCCCCGCAGCTTGCGCTTTATTTGTCTTTTTGCTGCAGCTTCGCGTCAGTCCGGAGAAGTATGGCGTAGGTCAGAAAGCCTATTGCCGCCATGGCTACTCCGAAGAACGGGTAGGAGAAACGCCAATTGGCCGGGCCGGTGATCATGCTCCATTCGGACATGCCGAATATCCCGGCGAGCAGGGTCAGCGGCATAAAGATTGTCGTTATGAAAGTCAGGCGCCTTACCGTCATATTGGTCTTGTTCGCTATCAGGCTCATGCGGTTGTTCACCATCGACAGGTACATTTCGGTAAGGCTGAGGATAACCTCCCGGTAGATCTCGGTCTCCTCGTAATACTTGGTTATGTGGTCGTAGACATCCCTGAAGTGATAAACGGCCTTCTCCCCCACGAAAGGGGAATCCCTGCGGCACAGCTTTATAAATATCTCCCTTTCGTAAAAAAGGCTTTTCCTCATATTGAGGATGTTCTTTCTTAAATGCACCAGGCGCGACATCCGGAAGCCGGAGAGGTCCCTGATGATGCTTTCCTCCGCGTCGTCCACCTCGCATTCTATGGAATCGATAGCCTTGTGTTTTCCGTCTATGGCGTGGTTCATCAGGGCGTGCATCAGGAAGTCGGGGCCCTGTCCCAGGTTCTGCGGCTCGAGCCTCAGGACGGCGTCTATGTCCTTGTCTTCCCAGTGCGCGGTTTTGTTCCGTCCCCCCACGGTCACGAGGAAATTCGTTCCTATGATGAAGTCGATCTCGCCGGTGGACAGAACGCCGGCCTGGTGGGAGTATGAATTTATGAGCAGAAATGTGTTTTTTTCGAAGTTGTCGATCTTCGGGACCTGGATCTCGTCCAGGCAGTCCTCCACGGACAGAGGGTGCACCCCGAGCAGTTCTATGAGCGGCTTCAGATCTTCCGGGGCGGGGTCCTTGAAGTCCAGCCACGCGTAGCCGCCTTCGGGAGGGATACTCACCGCTTCTTCCGCCGACCCTTTGGCCTTCATAACGCCGCCGGGGCTTATCTGCAGGAACCTGTGTCGCGACATATTCGGCCTCATTTATCCGGCGCTGAGCCGGTTTCCTCTTACCTTTCTTAACTTTGATCCTCTCACGGCCCCGGACGCTTTAAAAAATCCTTAGTTCCTCGTACAAAGAGCATTAATGTAAATATTTCCGGTGTCGTCTTTCATTCCGGCCTATGTGCGAAAGAAGCAATAGATGGCATAAACGCTGAACAGGAACGGTAATGCCGCCATCGAAAGCCCTGCGGCATGGGAAATTGGCGCAACTATACGTTCAGCGAATAGAACGACGCTAATGTAGATTACAGGATAGATAAGGACCAGGCCCCACCCCAGTCGTACCCAGAATATCCCGGTTGGCGACATGCCTCTTGTATCGCCCGCCAAAGACATGATGGACGGGATAAGTATAACGGGCCAAGGTATACACGCCAAAAGGGTAAGGATCTTGCAGGCTAAAAAATAATTGTCCCGGGAGTTGATAAATTTTGGCATACGCGGTCTTCCCTATCTCCTTCTTCCCTTCCCGAACTTCGGCGCTTTCCAGCGGTCCCGCCCCGGCTGCGGGCGGTTGCGGAAAGAGGGCCCGGGTTTCCGGCCTTGTCCGCCGGCCGGCGCAGGCCGGCCTTCCAGCGACAGGTCTATTTTGCCGTTGGCCGCGTCCACCGCCGTGACCATAACCTTAACCTTCGAGCCGGGCTTAAGTCCGAAGACGCGCAGCAGGCCTTCCGCGCCAGTTTCCCCCAGCGTCACAAAAGCGCCGCTGTCGATGACGGTGGTTATCATCCCGTCCATCACCGAACCGACGCTGTCGCGCAGCAGTTCGGCCCGCATGATATCCACCGACTTGTGTTCGGCGTCCGCCGCGGCCCGTTCACGTTCAGAGCAGTGTTCCCCGGCCTTGTCCAGCGGCAGGGCCCCGAAGTTGAGCTTTTTCCCGGCCAGCAGCGCCTTTACCGCCCTGTGCGTCAGAAGGTCGGGGTAGCGCCGTATGGGCGAAGTGAAATGCGAATAAAAACGCGTGGCTATTCCAAAATGCCCCGATGATTCCGGAGAATAGACGGCCTGGCGCATGCTTCTCACCATCAGCGAGTTTATGATGGCGGAAAGCGGGTGGCCCTCCGCCTGGCGCAGCACGTCCTGGAGCCCCTTTGCCACGTTGGCCCCGTGTATATGTCCGGCTGAAAGACCCATCTCGCCCAGCGCGGAGGACAGGATCTTCAGCTTGAGGGGGTCCGGGGAGTCGTGGCGCCTGTGCAGGAAAGGTATTTTGGCGTTGAAGAGTTCGGTAGCCACGGCTTCGTTAGCCAGCAGCATGAACTCCTCGATAAGGCGGTGGCTCTTCAGCCGCGGCCTCAGGCTTACGCCGAGGGGCCGGCCGTGCGGGTCGGCGTTCACCTTGTATTCCGGCAAATTGAAATCCAGGGCGCCGCGCTTGACCCGCCTCGCGTAGAGGATGTCGGTAAGGCGGCCCATGTTCTTTACCGCGGCCTCGGCCGCCTTCGGAACGTCGGGCACTTTGCCGCCGTCGAGCAGGGTCTGCACTTCCTCGTAGGTGAAGCGCCTCGAGGACCTTATTACTGTCTCGGCCAGGCGGCGCTTGGTCACCTTGCCATGCTTGTCCACGTTCATGAAAACGGAGACGGTCAGCCGCTCCTGGCGCGGGACGAGGCTGCAGAGGTTGTCGGAGAGCGAGTGGGGCAGCATGGGGACCACGCGGTCCGGCAGGTACACGCTGGTGGCCCTGGCGTAGGCTTCCTTGTCCAGTTCGGAGCCGGGCTTGACGTAATTGGCCACGTCGGCTATGTGCACGCCAAGCCGCAGGTTCCCTCCGCCCAGGTCTTCAAGCGAGACCGCGTCGTCGAAGTCCTTCGCGTCGGCGCCGTCTATCGTGACTATCGGCAGGTCGAAAAGCTCCTCGCGCCCGCGCCACTGCGCCGGCTCCAGCCGCGAGCCGCAGGCGTCGGCCTGGGCCAGCGCCTCCGCCGGGAAAGCCTCGTTTATGCCGCGGACGCGGAGTATGGAGTCTATGCGGGCGCTTATGTCTCCGGGATCTCCCAGTACCTCGGTAACGATGCCGGAAGCCCCTGTTCCCCCCTCGGGCCAGCGCTTCACAGCCAGCACGGCGAAGGAGCCTTCAACCGGGGAGATCCTGGGCGCGAAGCCGGTCACGGCCGCGGGCGGTGCGTTCCCTTTTTCAGGAAAAAGCGCCCAGGTGTTCTTCACCTGCCTGAGCACGCCGACCATGGTCGTGCGCGCGCGTTTCACCACGCTTATTATCTCTCCGGCCAGCCGCCCGGTCTTTTCCGGGCGCACGCGGGCCTGCACGCGGTCGCCGTCCATGGCCAGGTCCAGGCCGCGCCCGCGGATGAAAACGTCCGCGCCGCCCTCTTTTTCCGAAAGCAGAAAAGCGAAAGTGCCGTGATGCTGTATCACGCCCTCAACTATAGCCTCGTGCCCGCCCGAGGGGCCGCGGCGCTCGTTACTTTTCCAATGTGATCTCATTTTGTTTCCTTGGGAGCCCCTGCTCTACAATACCTCGGTGCCGTTTATCTTAAGGCTTGTGAACCTGGCGTAAGCGCCGCCGGGATTTCCGCCGGCGAAGCCGCTTATGAAAAACTTCTGAGCCGGCGCGTCGGCCGCCGATAGGGCGTTAAGCCTGAACACCGGCGTGAATATTTTTTTATCCGAGGAATATGACACCGTAAAAAAGACGTCCTCGCGTTCGAAGCGCAGGACCTTGAGGTCCGCGGGCAGCTTGAACGGTTTGCCTCCGGGCAGATAGAAAACCTGAAGGGAGTCGTCCTCCGGGTTAGGCCCGTTCTGGCGCTGGGCCAGGACCTGAAGGGCTCCGGCGGAGCTGCCAAGTGACGGTCTGGAATAGTCGGAGCCCAGCCAGACGCCGTACGAGAACCTCTTCGCGGGCCCAGGCGGTATTTTAAAATCCGCCTCGATGTCCACCCGCCACTTTCTCCCGGGAACGTTCCGGGAAATTATCAGGCCGGGACAATATCCGCCCGAGGCTTCGTCGCGCGAGTCGTCCTGCCGTTCGGTCAGGCGGTAGTAAAGTCCGTCCGGCAGCAGCTCGTGCTTGCCGTAGGAGTCGTTCCAGCTGGTCCAGGTCTCCCAGTCGTCAACGGAGAAGGCGCCTTTCCTGAAGACGGACGGGTTAAGGCACCCGGCGGCCAGTACCGCCGTAAGCGCGGCGCAGAATATCTTTGCAGGTATTTTCATATGAACGTTCGCCGGGATCGTTCTCCCGGCCCTCTTGCGGCGGCGCGCTCAGCGCCTGCTGTCCAGCCATATCGTCACCGGGCCGTCGTTGATTATTTCCACTTCCATGTCCGCCGCGAAAACGCCGGCCTTGACCGGTACGCCTTTTGCTTCGAGCGATCTTAAGAAATATTCGTAAAGCCTTTCGGCTTCGGCCGGTTTAGCCGCGGCCGTAAAATCGGGCCGCCTGCCTTTTGAGGAGTCGCCGTAGAGCGTGAACTGCGATATTACCAGCGCGGATCCTGCCACGTCCAGCAGGGAATGGTCGAATTTTCCCTCCTTGTTGGAGAAGACACGCAGGTTGGCTGTTTTTTCCGCCAGTGTATCGGCGTCGGCTTCGGAATCTCCCTGGCCCACTCCCAGCAGAACTACCAGCCCGCGTCCTATGGAGTTGTGGACCCCGGCTGTTCTTACCCCGCCGCGTCTGACGCGCTGTATCAAGGCCCGCATGATTCATTATAAACAATTTGTCACCCCGCCGCCATCGAAGCCGCCGGCAGGGACCGCTCCCCGCGGTTCCTGGAAGCGGCGCTTTTATCCGGCCCCGCACCGGGTCGGCGGCTACAGGCGGCTTGAATCCCGCGGCGGCTGGTTGTATAATAAAGCGTAAGGGGCAAGGCGGTCTCCGTCTGCCCGCGCGGAAAAGGAAACTATTATGGTGACAGGACTTGTGCTGGTTAAACTGCTGCCTGGAAAAGAAAAGCAGACCCTCAGCAGGCTGAAGGCCCTTACGAGCGTGGTCCACATGTCGGCCGTTTTCGGCCGCTGGGACCTGGTTCTCGATATGGAAACAGACGACCTTCCCTCCCTCTCCAATGTGGTGGTTCAGGAGATCCGCAGCATTCCGGGAGTGCTTTCCACCGAAACGCTGGTGACGACATCCCTGTAGCTTTTACGGGATCAAGCCCGGTTCCCGGCAAAAAGTATGCTGAAAAATAAATTGGAATTAACCGCCCTGGCCCTGGCCGCGCTGCTCTCGCCCGCCCTGGCGCTGGAAATACCGGCGGAGACGTCGTCGGCCAAGCTGACCCTGCCTGACGGGTTCAACGTGACCGTGGAACTGGCGGTGACAAGGGAAGAGTCCGCCAGAGGCCTGATGTTCCGCGAAAGCCTGGCTCCGGACCGGGGCATGCTTTTCCTGTTCGGGGACCCGGGCATGAAGACATTCTGGATGAAAAATACGCTGATCGACCTTGATATGGTTTTTCTGGACGCGGACCTTAAAGTGGTTAAGGTTTTTAAGAGGGTTCCCAAGTCCCGTCTCGACGAACCGGAAAGCAAAATAGCCCGGGCTTCGTCCCCCGGCTCCGCGGTCCTTGAGCTGGCGGCGGGAACCGCGGCAGCTCATAAACTGAAGCCAGGCTCAAAAATAAAAATTTCCTTCCCGCCCCAAGCCGCCGGACAATAAAGAAAGCGGGCCCGTGCCCGCCTTTGCCTGAGCGCTGAAAACGGTCAGTTGCCGTTCTTCTGTTCCTGCTGCACCTGTTTTAAAAGCGACTTGATGTCCGGCATTACCTGGCCCGGCGAGGACTGCTTGTCGGGAGCGGCGGTGCCGAAGTCTTTCGGCTCGCGCATGCGCGGTATGGCCGCGCCCGGCTTCGCCGGACCTTTGTCCTTTTGCGCCGCGGTCCTGGACGCCGCCGGCTTCTGCGGCTTCACCTCCGCGGCCGGCCGTGCCGCACCGGGAGTTCCGGAAGATTCCTCGGCTGAGTAATTGTAGTTGGTCTTTTCGAAAATTTCCAGGGAGTTGCCGCTGGTGATCCCGGACCTGTACTCGGGTTCATGACCGGCGTCCGGCTTGCCCCCGTCTTCCGCCTTGAACAACGAGTCCTGCTGGGTTTTGGCCGCGGGGACGCCGGAATCTTCCCGCACCAGGTACCTTATCCCTAAAATCATGGCTGCGGTCAGTATACCTCCGATCACCAGCAGCGCTGCCGGGCTCAATCGCAGTGGAATTCCGGTACGGTTGTAAAATTTTACGCGGTTTATCTCCATGGCACGAGGGTAAGTCTACAATAATAGGGCGCGCGGTTCAAACGGCCCGGGCGCCGCGCGCTGTCCCGTTACTTCACGACAAATATTTATATTTATTGTAGAATAGTCCCTGCAATGGGTATATGGCGCAACGCTTTCAAGATCCCCGTTCCGCCGGAAGTCACGGCCGCGGAAAAAACGCTTCTGGACAATATGTGCGGGAAGGTGCGCCGGCGCGGCATGGAAAACCTGGTAGTGGTGGCCCTGGAGAGCACCAGGCCTGTACATAATCTCGGAGCCCAGGGCGTGATATTCCTCGGCCCGATGCTGAACATGATTTTTGAAAAAGAAAAAGTTGACAGGTATGTCAGGCTGCTTGAGAACCCGAACGCCGTGTCCTATCTGGTGGAGCGGCTCGACGCAAAACCTGAAAAAAGCCCTGATGCGAAGGAGACCTAAATGTCCAAGAAAGACCTTGAAATCATAATCGCCACCGATTGCGGCAGCACCACCACAAAAGCCATCCTGATAGAAAAAAAAGGCGACACCTACCGCCAGACCTTCCGCGGCGAAGCCCCCACCACCGTCGAGGCGCCGTTCGAGGACGTCACCAAGGGCGTGCTCAACGCGATAACCGAGGTGGAGGAACTTTCCGGCCGCAAAATACTCGATGGCGAGAAGATCATAACCCCCAATTGCGGCAAGATCGGGGCGGATATATACGTTTCGACCTCTTCCGCCGGCGGCGGCCTGCAGATGATGGTAGCGGGGGCCGTTAAGGCGATGACCGGTGAATCGGCGCAGCGCTGCGCGCTCGGCGCCGGCGCCATCGTTATGGACGTCCTCGCCTCCAACGACGGCCGCGCCGACCACGAGAAGATAGAGCGCATACGCCAGCTGAGGCCGGACATGATGCTTCTCTCCGGCGGCACCGACGGCGGCACCATAACCCACGTGGTGGAGCTGGCGCAGTTCCTGAAAGCCGCGGATCCCAAGCCGCGCCTCGGGGCTTCCTACAAACTGCCGGTGATCTACGCCGGGAATAACAAGGCCCATGCCCAGATAACGGAAATACTGGGGGACAGGACCGCGCTGATCATAACCGAGAACATCCGCCCGACCCTGGAGCGGGAGAACCTTATGCCGGCCCGCCACAAGATACACGATATTTTCCTGGAGCACGTGATGCAGCAGGCCCCCGGCTACCCCCGCCTGATGAAGATGGTCGGCGCGCCTATAATGCCGACCCCTGCCGCCGTGGGCACGATGACCGAGAAGTTCGCCAAGGCCAATAATTTTAACGTCCTGGCGGTGGATATCGGCGGCGCGACCACCGACGTGTTCTCCGTCTTCTCCGGCGTCTTCAACCGCACGGTAAGCGCGAACCTGGGTATGAGCTACTCCATCTCCAACGTTATGGCGGAGGCGGGGCTCCCGAATATCCTGCGCTGGCTGCCTTTCGACATCGAGGAGCAGGACCTGAGGGACCGCCTCAAAAACAAAATGATACGCCCCACCACCATACCTCAGACCATCGAGGACCTGCAGGTGGAGCATGCGGTCGCCCGCGAGGCGCTCCGCCTGGCCTTCGACCAGCACAAGGCGCTGGCCGTCGGGCTTAAGGGAGTGCAGCAGGAGCGCTCCATTTCCGACGCTTTCGAGCAGACAGCCTCCGGCCAGAGCCTGATAAACGTGATGAAGCTGGACTACGTTATAGGATCCGGAGGGATACTGGCGCATTCCCCCCGCCGCACGCAGTCCATGCTGATGATGATAGACGCTTATCAGCCCGAAGGCGTTACCCGTATGGCGGTGGACTCTATCTTCATGATGCCCCATCTGGGAGTGCTGGCGCAGATAAGCGAGAAAGCCGCGCTGGACGTGTTCTATAACGATTGTCTTGTCCGCCTTGGCACCTGCCTGGCCCCCAAGGGCCTTGGCAAGGAAGGCCAGCTGATAATGGAATGGGAGGTGACCGGCTCGGACGGCAGGAAACTGTCCGGCGAGCTTCGCTTCGGGGACATCGTGCACATCCCTTTCGACGCGCCCAAGGCGAGGCTGGTGGCCAGGCCGGTGAAAGGTTTCGACATGGGCGCCGGTCCCGGAAGCCGCGTGGAGGCCGATATAGAGGGCGGCGTGGCGGGGCTCGTGCTGGACGGGCGCGGCAGGCCTTTCAACCTGTCCAAAGATCCGTCCAAGCGCCGCAGCGACATCAACAAGTGGAATAAGGCCATGGGGATGTACCCCCTGTAGCGTCTTTATCGCGCCGGTACGCCGGCGCGGATCGGATTTAAACGGAGGATATTATATGGCTCACGCGTATACACCCGGACTTAAGGTAATGCCCTGCACCGTCCTGAGGAAGAAGAGGCTGCTCCCCATCCCCGGCAAGGTGCTGGCGCAGGAAGG
>CAISZM010000063.1 GCA_903889965.1 uncultured Elusimicrobia bacterium | reverse complement strand
CCAGTGGGCGCTGCGGCGCGGCTACTTTTTCGGCGGCGCCGACGCCGCCAGCTTCCGCGGCGTGCTGCGCTACGCCGACTACCTGTCGGCCCACGGCCCGCTGGCTTTGTTCAAGCCTGAATTTTCCGGCCTTTCGCTCAACCCGCCCCTGTATTACCTCGCCTATTTGCCGGTCCTTAAATATATTACGTCGGACCTGAACCTGGCCCTGATCATCGTAAATTCGGCTTTCATGCTGGTGCTGGCGCTGTCCATCTTCCTGGCTGTGCGCATGAGCCGTCCCAACCAGGCGGGCTGGTTCGGCGCGGCTATAGCGCTTTCCATGCCTTTCGTCCTCGAGACGGCGCGCAGGCCGTCGCCGGAAATGGCGCTCATCGCGATGGTCGCCGCGGTTTACGCCTGCTATATACGATCCGACGAGTTCTCTCACCCGAAGTGGACATTTTCTTTCGCGGTCTGCCTGGGCCTGGGTTTCTTTTCGCACCGCTTTTTCTGGATCTACGCGCTCCCGCTGCTGCCTTTTCTGACGACCGGCATTTCAAACCCGTACACCCGCGACGAGCTGCTGAAGGGCTTCCTGCCGGGCGTGCTGATAAATCTTCCCTGGTACGCTTTCATCGTTTCCGCGGCGGCCGCGGGGCTGGTCCCGCTGCAGGGCGCGTATCCGGGGTTCTGGGCCTATTTAAAGCTCGGGGTTTCCTCGGCCGGGCTGCCCCTGTTCGCGCTGGGCTCCGCCGCGCTGGCGTGGCTGTGTTTTTCCGTCTTCATGTCCTATAAGGACAAAAAATTGGTCGGGGCCTGGTTCTGGGTCCCCTACCTGGCGCTCACGTTCCTGGTGAGGGGAGGGCGCCCCGAACTTTTTTATCCCGCGCTCATCCCTTTCGCCGTCGCCCTGCCGGTGATGACCCCGCACCGCGCCCGCAAATACCTTATGGCTTTCGTGCTGGTTCTGGGAACGGTGAACCAGTCGGGGCTGGTCGCCCCCCTGCGCCTGGGAGGGTATTCCATGCTCGGCCTGCCGCTGCCGCTCTCCAGGGTTTATCGTTCCCCCGAGCTGGTAGGCTTGCTAAGGGCGAACATGCCCGCGGGCGGGGGCCTCGCCGGGATCTATGGCGGCGACTCCAGCCTGAACGCCGACAGCCTGCGCTTCGCCGTCCTGAAGGACGGGTCGAACATCAAGTTCGAGGATGAGCCGGCCTGTCCCGCCTGTCCCTCAGCGCTGATCGCCCGGGGACCGCGTTTCGGGGAAACTCCCTCAAAGAGCATGGCGGATTTCGCCGAACTTAAAAAAACCTCCTGGTTCACCGCGCTCTTCGAAAAACGCGGAGAGCTTGAGGCCCGGGATACCTCGAAGATCGAGGTTTTCGCCAAGGTCAGGCCCGCGACTAAATATTTTAACGAAGGAACGGTGCAGATCCGCGGGCTGGTCCTTGGCCAGTTAAAGATAGACGAAGCTTCCCTGACGCTGAAGAAATACAACGAAGCTTCCGGGGTTTACGAGGAAGCCGAACTTTTCGCCCCTTACGCCTCGGTGCTGGGCGGGGACGTCTACGGCCTGAAGCTGGATATAAGGGACCTGGCGGCGGCGGGACCGGGCACCGATCCTTTTGTTCCCGCGGGCGTGGGGAGCGTGAACGTGCGTTCGGCCAAGATAAGCTCTTACGCCGTTGAACGATATATAACGGACCGCTATCCTTTCATTTCGGGCCTGCGGATAAATATCGACGATACGCTGGAGATGTCTGGCAAAGCCAGGGGCAGGGATTTTTCGGCGGTTTTCGCCCTTGCCCTGGCAAAGGACGGGGTTCTCGAGGCGCGGCCCCTGGCTTTCACCTTCGCCTCCATTTCGCTGCCGGATTATTTCCTTGAACTTTTCTCTTTCCGGCTGACTTTCGCCGATAACCCGTACGGCGTCAGGATCTCCGGCTTGCGCATGAAGGGGCAGATGCTGGAACTGTATTAAAGGTTCCGCCCTGGTGAACATAATGAAAAAGATATTTTTTACGCTGTTGCTGTGCTGCGGGTGCGTGCCCGTGCCGTCAGGCGCGCCGGCGGAGGACCCGGGGCGCGCCGCGGTCGCTTCGCCTTACCGCGGGCTTGACCCCGGGTACAAGTCCGAGGAAACGGCGCATTTCGCGCTGAACATGTACTCTTCCGCGAACACGGCCCTTTACCCCGCCATGTGCGAGGCTGACTATACCCGCATCATGCAGGACCTGGGGCTGTATTCTTTCGTGCCGGCAAGGCCGTACAATGTGGTCATCTACAGGGATGCCCAGGAATACAGGACCAAGACGGGGCAGCCCGATTGGTCCGGGGGGGCGACATACGGCAACGCCCTGCTTCTCTTTGAGGGCGACGGCCTGAAAGCCTCGATGTCCCACGAGATGACGCACCTGGTCTTTAACGAGTTCATGGGGCTGTCGCAGTCCGCGGAATTGCGCTGGCTCAACGAAGGGGTGGCGGTTTATGAGGAAACCCGCTCTAACCAGGTCTCTGCCTCTTATTACACGGCGCTCACGGCCGAGACCATAGCCCCCAACCCGATACCTTTTTCGCAGATGGTAAACCTCGCGCCGCAGAACGAAAGCCGGCACAATGTCGACCGCTGGTACACCCAGGTCGGTTCCGTGGCCGGTTTCATGATACGGCGGGGCGGGTCCTTCAATTTCTCCGTTTTCCTCTCCAAGCTGAGGGACGGGGCTTCCATGGACAGCGCCATAGCGGGAGCGTATACCGGCTCGTGGAAGAAACTTTCCGACGTGGAAAATTCCTGGCTGCTGGACGTGAAGCGGTAGGTAACCCCCGGCGCCGGATACGGGCTGTGAGCGCGGTACCGGACCATGAAAACACTTTGACATCCGCTATCCTATGGACAAAGCTCCGCCGGAAATTAAATTCAAGAAAGCGGTCGTCCCCCTGGGGGGGGTGCATTGCGCTTCCTGCGTCGCCAGGCTTGAAAAAGGGCTCGGCTCGCTGCCGGGCATGGCGCGCGTGTCGGTCAACCTGTCTTCCAAAACAGCGTTCCTTTCCTACGATCCTTCCCTGCTTGACGCAAAGAATATATCCGCCCGGATAGTTAAGCTCGGCTACAAGGCGCTGGGCTTTTCCGAATCCGCCGCCGCCGCCGAGAAGACTGCGCGCGAAGGGCTGGCGCGGGAAGAAAAAATATTCTTTGCGCGCTTCCTGCTGGGATTTTTCCTCAGCGCGTTCCTGCTCCTGGATTACGCGGTCGGCTTCTCCTCTTATACCATGATGGCTGCCGCGGCGCTGGCCTGGGGTGTGGCGGGCTGGAATTTTCACTCCGGGTTCCTGCGCGCGCTCAAGGCCAGGACGGCGGACATGAATTCCCTTGTCTCGCTGAGTTCGAGCGTTACTTTCTTTTACGGGGTTTACGTAACGCTTAACCCGCCGTCCGATTATACGCATTACCACGCCCAGTGGCATGAAGTGGCTATCCTGATAACTTTCATAAATTTCGGGCGATGGATGGAAGCCAGGTCCAAGGGCAAGGCCGGTGAAGCGGTGGCGAATCTTTTCAGGATAGCCCCCAAGTTCGCGCGGCGGCTTGCGGGCGGGCGCGAGGAAACCGTACCGGTGGCGGATATCGTTCCCGGAGACCTGGTGGTGCTGAGGCCCGGGGAGCAGGTCCCGGTGGACGGGGAGGTGCGGTCCGGAGTTTCGGCGGTGGATGAAAGCCTGCTTACCGGGGAGGCCGTGCCGGCGGACAAGGGCGCGGGTTCGAAAGTTTACGCCGGAACGGTGAATAAGACCGGTTCCCTCGAATTCGAGGCGGTGGGGGTCGGCGACGACACCGTGCTCATGAAAATAGTGAAGGCCGTGGAGGAAAGCCAGGCGGAGAAGGGTTCCGTGCAGCACCTGGTGGACAGGATCTCCGCGTGGTTCGTGCCGGCGGTTTTCCTCGCGGCCGTGGTTTCCGCGGGCCTCTGGCTTCATTATTCCGGGCCGGTCATGGCCGTAAATATTTTCACGGCGGTGCTTGTAGTCGCCTGTCCCTGCGCCATGGGCCTCGCCGTTCCCATGGCGGTGGCCGCGGGTTTCGGCCGCGCGGCCGAGGCGGGCATACTTATACGCGACCCTGACGTGCTCGAGCGCGTGTCGGGCCTGGACGTGGTCATTTTCGATAAAACGGGGACCCTTACCGAGGGCCGCCTGCGCATATCGTCCCTGAGTCCGCACGAAACCGGCGAGCGGGAATTCCTGGGGCTGCTGGCCGCCGCGGAGGAGCGCTCCGAACATCCGTTCGCCCAGGCAGTGCGCGAGCGGGCGGCCGCGGAGGGGATAAAAGCCGGGGGGATAACCTCCTTTGAAGCATTTCCGGGAAAGGGCGTGAAAGCCGTCGCGGATAAAGGCGAAGTTATCTCGGGGAGCCTGAAGTGGTTCGGCGAGCTCGGCATAGAAATTCCGGAGGCGCCGCGCCTGGAAATAGCGGCGTCGCCGTATTCTATGCTGCTCCTGGCGCTGGACGGCAGGTTCAAAGGTTACGCGTGCCTCGCGGACGCGCTTCGTCCCGAGGCGGCCGACATCGTAAGGGAGCTGGGCGCCATGGGCATAGAGTCCGTGCTGGTTTCCGGCGACAGGGAGGCCGCGGTGGCGGAGGTGGCCGGCGCCGTAGGAATAAAGACCTTCCACGCGGAAGTATTTCCCGACGAAAAGCGGCAGCTGGTCATGCGCTACAAGGCCCTCGGCCGGAAGACGGCCATGGTCGGGGACGGTTTTAACGACGCCCCGGCGCTTTCCGAGGCGGATATGGGCATGGCCATGCATTCCGGGACCGACGTGGCGGCCCAGGCCAGCGATATCACGCTTATGCGCAGCGACCTGCGCTCGGTGATAACGGCGATCAGGATAGCGAAGGCCATAAAGAAAATAATCAACCAGAACCTGGCGTGGGCTTTTGTTTACAACGCGGCGCTCATCCCGATGGCGGCCGGAGCGCTTTACCCCGTATGGGGACTGGTGATACCTCCTTATTTCGCCGGAGGGGCCATGGCCTTAAGTTCCGTTTCGGTGGCGATGAATTCGCTGCGGCTTAGGCGTTTTAAATTCAGGGCTATGTGATAAAAGGAGCGGCATATGAAAAGCGAATCGACGTCTTTCGGCTACACGCGGGGGCAGGCGCAGAGCGTGAGGAAAATACAGCTTCCGGATATCGAGTCGTGGGAAAACCAGTATAACCGGAACTATACTATCAGGATAGTGCACCCGGAATTCACCTCCGTCTGCCCCAAGACCGGACTGCCCGATTTCGGGACCATAACAGTGGAATACGTGCCGGGGAAACTGTGCCTTGAACTTAAATCGCTCAAGTACTATTTCCTGCAGTACCGCAACTGCGGCATATTCATGGAGAATATAGCCAACCGCGTGCTGGACGACGTGGTTAAGGCCATAAAGCCCAAAACCTGCGTGGTGACGGGGGATTTTACTCCCAGGGGCGGCCTGCGGTCGGTCATAGAGGCGAAATATCCGCATAAAAAATGACCTTGCGGCGGCTTTTTTGTATAATAATATCGTAGTTTAAGCAGCCCGCTGGTTATAGCGGTGTGCGACAGCGCGGGGCGTTTCCTTCTCAGCAAGCCCCGCCTACCCCTTAAAGGGGGTTCAGCGAGCGTTCAGCCTTAATGGCTGAAAAGCGAGCGACGATGAAACGGGGGGCTTAGCCCCCCTTGTGAAGCACCGGGCGAAACCTTAAGAGCCCGGCGGCAAATCCGCCCCGCACAGGCGGGGTGCGACAGAGGCCCAGTTGGCGCAGCGGTAGCCCCCTGGGAAAGTATGACACAGCCGCAGGCAGGTTTGCCCAGTTGGCGCAGCGGTAGCGCGTTCCCTTGACATGGGAAAGGTCACAGGTTCGATCCCTGT
>CAISZM010000062.1 GCA_903889965.1 uncultured Elusimicrobia bacterium | reverse complement strand
GGGACTCCTTCGCTAAAACAGATCGAAAGCGGTATTTATAATGTTTCCTCGGGGTGTTGCGCGAAGTAACCTCGAACTTTGATAGTGAAGCTCCGAGTCAATTTAAATGGCCCCGCAAGGGGCCTTTTAAATTGCGAGGAGAGGAGCGAAACATAATGATGTTTCGCGTGGGGATTCGAAAGCCGGAGCCGCGACGCCAGAAGGCGGCAGCGGCGAGGCGGGGCCGCGGGTCCCGCCGAGCGACGGCGAGGAGGGAACCTGTGGCCGAATCCCTCCCTCTCCGCCATTTTCCCCCCGGGAAAATGGCGCAGTCTTCGAAACACAAGCAGGTTAGCACAGTCGACCCCGAACCAAAAACTTCTCTTGTGTCCGTAGCGTAGCAAAACGGTGGCTAAGTCCACCCCGCAGTTTTGCTTTCAAAAAGTCCGTCTTGTGTCCGTAGCATAGCAAGACTGCGGCACAGTCCAACCGGATCAAATTAAAAAAGCCCCGAAAGGGGCTTTTTTAATTATAGGCGAGCACCTAATCAACCGCCTGTCAGGCGCCGCCGGTTACGAAGTACCAGATGAGGACGGCAATTACAAGGGAGAACAGCTTTATCTTCCAGTTGCGGGTAAAGAGTTCGTATATGTTCATGTCAGGCCTGCGGTGGCTGCTGAGCCGGGGCGGCGGCGGAGGGTGCCGGGGTTGCCGCGGGCCTGTTGGCCTTGCGCAGCAGGGTCTTCTCCGCCTTGGAACGGTACAGCTGGTAGAGCATGGCCTCAAGGTCCTTCGGGTCCACGGCCTGCTGCAGTTTTCCGTTCCTGGCCACTGAAAGCATTCCGGTTTCCTCGGAAACTATTATGATTATCGCGTCGGCCGCTTCGCTGAGTCCCAGCGCCGCGCGGTGCCTCATACCGAGTATCTTTGAAAGTTCCTGCTGCGCGGTGAGCGGCAGTATGCAGCCCGCGGCCACAAGCCGGTTATTGGCTATAACCACGGCGCCGTCGTGCAGAAGGGTATTCTCGTGGAATATCGTCTGCAGCATCTCTTTCGAGACCTCGCCGTTTATCCTGACACCAGTATCCACCACGTCGCGAAGGGACATATCCTGCTCGAG
Organism: uncultured Elusimicrobia bacterium; assembly: GCA_903889965.1. Lineage (GTDB taxonomy): Bacteria > Elusimicrobiota > Elusimicrobia > Elusimicrobiales > UBA9959 > UBA9959. The sequence continues at coordinate 50,944 of CAISZM010000062.1, read as the reverse complement.
CACTACCAGCATGCCCATCTTCTCGGCCGCGGCGGTGCGAACGGCCTCCATCATCTCTCCGATAAAACGGTATTCCTGGGAGACCATCACCCGCCCCAGCGGGTTGGAACCGATATTGGCCAGCGCGAAACGTATCTCGGGCTGGAAAACGACTATCAGGAGGACTATGCCGGCCAGCCAGAACTGCTGCATCAGCCAGACCGTGGAGTACAGGTTGAGCAGCTTGGCCGCGGCGGTGATGCCGGCTAGAATGAAGACGCCCCAGACGACCTGCATCGCGCGGGTGCCCTTAAGCAGCAGTATCAGCCGGTATACTATGTAGTATACGGCCAGGATATCCACCAGATTGCGTATGTAATGCAGGTACAAAGAGTTCCCCTATTCCTCAGGCCTTCGCGGCGGCCATCAGAGAATCTATCTCCGCCGCGTCTATAACCTCGTTCTCGACCAGGCGCGCGGCGATAGCGTCGAGGGCCTTGCGGTTGTCCGTAAGCGCCGCCTTGGCTTTTATATAGCACTCGTTGACGATGCGCTTTATCTCCTCGTCCACGCTGCGCGCGGTCTCGTTGGAGTAGCCGGGCTGGCGCACTATGTCGCGGCCCAGGAACACCTCGGATTCGTCTTTTTTAAGCGTTATAGGCCCTATCTTGTCGCTCATGCCGAATTCCAGCACCATCTTCTGGGCGTAATTGGTGACCTTGGCCAGGTCGTCGTGCGCGCCGGTAGTGATCTCGTTAAAGACCAGCTCTTCAGCGGCGCGGCCGCCCAGCAGCACGCAAAGCCTGTTCATTATCTCGGTCCGGGAGGTAAGGTATTTATCCTCCAGCGGCATCTGCATGGTATAGCCGAGGGCGGGCCCGCGCGGGATTATGGTCACCTTGTGCACGGGGTCGCAGCCGGGGAGGATCTTAGCCACCAGCGTATGGCCCGACTCGTGGTAGGCCACCACCTTTTTTTCCGCCTCCGAAATTATGCGCGATTTTCGCTGGGGTCCGGCTATCATTTTCTCGATGGCCTCCTCCAGGTCCTTCAGGTCCACCGATTTCTGCTCTTTCTTGGCGGCGAGGATGGCCGCCTCGTTTACGATATTCGCGAGGTCCGCGCCCACGAAACCCGGGGTATGGCGGGCTATCACGGAGAGGTCCGTGCCCGCGGTAAGCTTCACTTTCTTGGAGTGTATATTCAATATTTCCAGCCGGCCTTTTATGTCCGGCACGGGCACGTTTATGCGCCTGTCGAAGCGGCCGGGGCGCAGCAGCGCGTTATCCAGCACGTCGGGGCGGTTGGTGGCGCCGATGAGTATTATCCCCTCGTTTGCCTCGAAGCCGTCCAGTTCCACAAGCATCTGGTTGAGGGTCTGCTCGCGCTCGTCGTGGCCGCCGCCTATGCCGGCGAAGCGCGACCGCCCAACGGCGTCAAGCTCGTCGACGAAAACTATAGCGGGGGCGCTTTTCTTGGCGCGCTCGAACAGGTCGCGCACGCGGCTGGCTCCCACGCCCACGAACATCTCCACGAACTCCGAACCCGAGGCGGTGAAGAACGGCACGCCGGCCTCGCCGGCCACAGCGCGGGCCAGCAGCGTCTTGCCGGTTCCGGGAGGGCCGTAAAGCAGAACGCCCTTCGGCAGTTCCCCGCCCAGGAGCTGGTATTTCTTGGGGTTCTTGAGATAATCGATTATGTCGCGCAGCTCTTCCTTGGTCTCATCGCAGCCGGCAACATCCTTCAGGGAGATCTTCTGTTTTTTCAGGTTCTGCTGGCGGGCCTTTGATTTACCGAAGGACATCGCCTGCTTGCCGCCCATTTGGGCTTGGCGCATGAACAGGAACCACCACAGGAAGATGAAAAGCAGTATCCAGCCGATATTCAGTATAAGGCTCGCTATCCAGCTGCTGTCGGCCTCGGCGGAAAAATCCGTAACGCCCGCGGCTTCCATATCCTCGATCAGCTTGGGGTCCGTAAGGGGCCGGGTCTTGAAATTGACCTTTTTCATGGCCGCGGCCACAACGGTGCCGGTGGACACGTTGGGCGCGCTGGTCGTGGACACATTGGCCACGCTGGTGCCGGTGGACACCGCGTTCGCCACGGGCTCTTCCATCTCGCCCTTTATGAGGTCGGGGCGTACGCTGACCTTTGTTATCTGCTTGTCGCGCAGCTTCTGCTTGAATTCGGAATAGGGGATCTGGCGGTCACCCTCAATGCCCTTCATGTTCTGGTAAACGGCGATAAAAAGCGTGAAGGCGAGGAACCAGAAAAGGAGCTGCCTGAAATTCTTTTTCAACGTCATGTCTTTTTTCCTTCGATGGCGGATTTTTTCAGCACCCCTATATACGGCAGGTTGCGGTAGATCTCGTTGTAGTCGAGCCCGTATCCGACCACGAACTTATCGGGTATCGTAAAACCAGTATATTTTATCGGCACCTTCGCCTTGCGGCAGCTGGGCTTGTCGAGCAGCGTGCAGATCTCAAGGGACTTAGGGTGACGGGTCCTGAGGTTCTGCAGCATGTAATGCATGGTCAGTCCGGAATCCACTATATCCTCTATGATGAGGACGTCGCGGCCCTCTATGTTCTCTTTGAGATCGAGTATGGTGCGCACCACGCCGGTAGACTGCGCCCCTGAGTAAGAGGACAACATCATGAAATCCATGCGGGTGTCGATGGAAAGGTGCTTTACGAGGTCCGCCATGAAAAGCACGCAGCCCTTGAGCACGCCCACAAGGCTGACGCAACGGCCGGCGTAGTCCAGTGAGATGCGCTCGCCCAGCTTTTTAATGCCGGCGTTAAGTTCCGCTGTGGGGATGAGAATCTCTTCCAAATCCTTGTGCATAGCTATATTCTAGATTTTTTGGAGGGTTTTGGCTAACACAAAAAACGGGGCCGGAGCCTCCCGGCCCCGGCCCGCGCGCGCATGTTAAAGGACGTCCTTATTTCCCGGGAGCCAGCAGCGCCCCTTCCGGTGAAGCTTCCAGCTGCGCGTAGAAATAAGTGGACATTATATGGGAAACGAAGCCGGGCTTCTCGCCGAAATCCGCGGCCGAATTCGTCTTTTTGGCGGCAGCTATGTCGCGGCGGAAGGCCTCGTCGAGCTGCGCCACCGAGGCGCGGTCCAGCACGTTCACGTTGAGCTCGGTATCCAGGCGCTCGCTCCTGGGGTGGAGGTTATAGGAACCGATATCCGCGAACTCGCCGTCAACGGTCATGAACTTGGAATGCAGCGTCTGCAGGACGCCCTGTTTCAGGTATACGTTGACGCCGGCCTGGACCAGGGGGATCATGCACTTCGCCATCGCGTCCACCAGCGACTTACCCTCGGCATCGATGCTCTCTTTGGAGTTGGTCAGTATATTCACCTCGACGCCGCGGCCGCGGGCCTCAAGCACGGCCTGGGTGACGGCGGGTATGGCCACGAAGTAGGCGTTCTCGATATTGATGTTCCTGGTGGCGCCGTACATGGCTTTGATTATGCTTATAAGGACGGGGGAGCTGTTGGGCGGGTTCTCGAGCACTACCGACACGCGGGCGCTGCCGGACCCGGAAGAGAAACCCTTGGCGCCGCTCACATCCACGGTCTTATAGGGGAGCTTTTTCTCGGCTATCTTGGCGTTCCAGAGGTCGCCGACCAGCTTCTTGGCGTCCTGGACGGCGGGTCCGGAGAACATCACGTCGGTATCGCGCCACTTTATGGAACCCGCCTTGTGGGAATACACATCGCCGAAATTCATGCCGCCCGCCACCGCGTACTGGTCGTCGGCTATCATGATCTTCACGTGCCAGATGTCGCCGGAGCGGTCGCTGTCGGTGTAGGGGAGTATCTCTATGCCGGCATCCTTCATCATCTTCACTATCTTTTTGCCGTGGCTGGAGGTCACCATGTTGTCGACCATTATCTGGACGTTCACGCCTTCCTTCTGTTTGGCTATCAGCATCTGGGCGGCCTCGTAGCCGGTAGTGTCGTCATAGAAGGCCCAGCTGGAGATCAGGAGGCTCTTTTTGGCGTTTTTAATGAGCGAGTCCTTTACCTGGAACGACTCCTCGCCGTCTATAAGGAAGCGGGTATAGTTGCCTGAGGTGAAGCTGGCGCCTGTCGCCTTCTCATACTCGGATACGAAACCGGCCTCGGTGAAAAGCGAGGGCTGGCCGGCCGGGCGTGCCGGGAAAGCGGTGGATTTCGAAGCTTTTGTAACGCGCTCCGAAATGGCCTCAAAGGAAGGAGGGGCCTGGGTGCCGGGAATCCAGCCGAGATCCGCTATCTGGGTGCCCAGAGCGTGCCAGATGGTGACAGCCGTGCCGGAATAGTAGACAGGTTCCGGGCCGGAGAAGGCCTGGGGCACGGACACCCTTTCGGGGGTGGGTTCAGGAACGGCGGCCGCAAGGCGCGTTTGTGAGGAGCGGACCTCCCTGGGGGCCTCTCCAGCCTCCGTGTAGGCGGCGCTGGCCTGTACCGGGACATCTTCATACACGCTTATCCCGAGGGCTTCAGCCGTCCTGGATATTTTAGCGTTAAATTCTTCTATTTTGGCATCCGCCTGGGCCCCATTCTCGGCGGCGGCGAAGCCGGGGAGAGCGGCGCAACAAACCAGCAGCGCGAGTGCGATTGTTTTGTTTGTCATGCCTATAGTATACGGCCGGATCGTATTTTTTGACAGGGCCGTAAAGGCCTTCAGGAGCGCAAAAAGGGCCTATAAAAAAATAGGCCCTTGGGGCAGGGTTTGCAGTTAACGGTAAACGGCCGGAGCCGTTTATATACGCGAAGGCGGTCGCGAAGTAATGGTGGAGCGGGTGCCGGCGGGTTGGTGAAGAAGGCCCTCGCGGAGGCCGCCGGTTGCATAAGCCCGGCGGCTGGGTGGCAGCAGGCCACTTTCTGCGTGCGGAGCGCGGCCACGGTGTGGCCGACGCGTGCCTGATGAATCCAACCCGGCGGTAGCCTCGCGAACCCAGGTGTTTCCTCTTCCCGGGCGAGCAGGGGAATATCCCGCACGACCCCACGGTGTACCCGACGCAGTGCCTGAAGAACCCTGACCTCCAGGCAGGACCCGCGAACCCGCCTGCAGGGGCGCTTTTAGTCCAGGTCCATGGGGTTTATGGGCTTTGAGGTGTCGCCGGAATCTTCTATTCGCTTTTTTTCCTGCTTGAACTTTTCTTCCAGTTCTTTCTTCTTGTCCTCCATGGACTTGCCGGCGTTAGAGAAATAATCGTTCAGGCGGCTCTTGTCGTCCTTCATTTTTTTGAAGGCCTCCTGGAGGGGATCGGCGCCCTTTTTAATTTCCGGTTTTTTCCAATGCCGCAGGACCTTGCCGGTCCTCTTATCAACCTCTATGCGCGCCTCGCAGCACGGGCAATCCACCAGGAATGAGCCTTCGGACATTTTATTTTACCCCCCATAAAGGGTGCTGCTGCGGCAGCACCTTAACGCGCCCCAGCCTGACGGCGGCGTAGCAGCAGGCCTCCTCCACGAATTTAGAGGAAGGAGGCCTGGAGCGGCCGCGGCGCGCCGTGGACGGCTGTATAAAAAACGGCACCCCGGGACCGGCCGAAGCCGCGGCGTTTACCGCTTTTTCCAGATCCGCCATGGTTGTTCTGGAAGTGACCACGGTTTTTATAAAAGTTTTTTCGGGGGCAACCGACAGGAATTTTTTATGCGCGGCCCAAAAACCTCTCTGTCCGGTGGAGGAGGGAAGCTTTATATCCATCGCCACAACGTCCACCAGGCCCTTTATGCGCTTTAGCTCAAGGTAAAGCACGCCGTTAGTTTCAAGGTGCAGGGCCAGGCCGGCTTTTTTAAGCGCGGGTGCAATGGCTTTTATGAACCGCCACCGGAGCAGCGGTTCCCCCCCGGTGAGGGAAACGGCCCGGACCTTTTTACTCCGGGCCAGCTTTACCACCGCGGCGGCCGCGGCCGAGGACGACATGGCCTCCGCGGCGGCTCCGTCCAGAGCGGCGGGTTCGTCGCAATACGAGCAGGCCAGGTTGCAGCCGGCGAAACGTAAAAATACCTGCCGCTGCCCCGCATAAAGGCCCTCGCCTTGTATAGAGCAGAAAAGATCGGCTACCGGGGCCGTTATTTTTCTCATAATCCCGCCCGCTTTTCCAGCCCCGCCAGCGCGGGATCCGCAAACCCGGCGTCACTAAAACCCTTGGCGCGCAGCTTGCACGAGTCACAGCGGCCGCAGGGCTTTTTTCCGCCTCCGTAGCAGGACCAGGTAAGTTCCAGCGGAGCCTTCAGTTTTACTCCCAGCCGCGCTATTTCAGCCTTGCTCAGCTTTATCAAGGGCGTCAAAAGCTTTATTTTTTTGCCGTCCGCACCGCTGCGCGTGCCGTAGGCCGCCGCTTTCGCCAGCGCCCGGTAAAACTCGGGACGGCAGTCCGGATAGCCTGAATAGTCGACCACGTTGGGGCCGAGCACCACGGCTTGGGCGCCGGCGGAGTCCGCCAGAGAAAAACCGGCGGCGGCGAACACCAGGTTCCGGCCAGGAACGTAAGTGGAGGGAATATTTCCCGGCCTGCCTATTTTAGAAAGGCTTACCTGCGGAAGCTTCATCCCCGCGTTTACCAGGGAACTCGTCCGGAACCAGGGGAAGTCCAGTTTTATCTCGTAAAGCTTTACCCCAAGGCGGCGGGCTATGGCGCGGGCGCTGGCGTTCTCCCTCGAGTGGCGCTGACCGTAGTCGAAGGATACGGCGAGGCAATCATAGCCTTCCGCCAGGGCCCAGCAAAGGGCCGTGGTAGAATCCAGCCCGCCTGAAAAAAGTACTACGGCTTTTTTGCGTTTCATAAAGGAAATACCCGCGGCCGGCAAAACCGCTTCCAGCACCTAAGCCGCGATGCCAGCCGCGTTTTCGACGGTGCCTACCCCGTCCGACAGCTTTATCCGCGGCACGGCTTTATAAAAACCTTTGCGCAGCACAAGATCCATGTCGCGCTTCCAGGTCAGGGGCCGGTAAGCCATAAAATCCTCCACGCGCCCGCTTGAGCGTATCTCCTCAAGGGCCCGCTGGAAAGCGTCGCGCCCCTCAAGTTCCTGTTCCAGCGCGCGGGCGCAGATGACGTCCTCCACATGGCGCGGATCGTAGAAAAGGCAGGCCGGGACTATCAGGGTGGGCATGGGGTTGGCGCGGCAGTAGGCGGCAACCGCCGGAAAATTTGCGAAGCAGGCTACCAGTATTTCAGCCGCCTTTACGAGCGAGGCTGCGGCAGGAGAACCGGAATTGGTGACCGAAACGGCGGGACGGGACGGGTCGGAACCGTAGAGCGCGGTGTGGGGAGAATTGTCGTACTGCTTCACTTCGGGCCCCAGGTCTATCTCGGAGAAAATGTCGGCGCCGGCTTCCCTGCCCGCGGCCACGGCAGGGGCGGGCGAGGAATAAACCCGTATATCCCTGCGGCCGCTTTCGACCAGCGCGCATATAGTGTTGGAAAAACGGAAAAGGTCTATGACTATGCCGCGGCCGCGCCATGCCCGGGCTTCTGCCGGATCCGCGGCTATACCGACCTCATTTCGCGGCGGAAGTGGAGACTTCTGTGACATATTTTATGGCGAGCGCGCTAAGGTAGATCTCCGGCGCCTCGTAAACGCCAAGCTGCGCGCCGGAATCCGCGGGCTCGATAACGACTATAACCCCGTCCGCGCCCATGGCCGCGGCCGACTTGCGGGCCGCGAGTTTCATTTTTTCCAAACCGGCCTTATCCGTGTTTGCGGGGAGCTTCGGCCCGTGTATTATGCCTATGCCGCCCCACGGCCGCTTGGTTTCGGAACGGGAAGCAAAAACCTCCACCTCCCGCCAGCTGCGGGGGTTGGACCACGGCCCGACCTGTATCACGTCAAGATTGGCTGCGGCGCAGGCGCATAGGAAAAGCGCCAGTGGAACGGCCAGGGCCGGTTTCATCAAGGCTGATCTACTCCAAGGTCCCGGCAGATCTTTCTGACCGTAAAATCCGCTATTTCGGTGTGCCTGGTGACCGGGACTTCTTTGCTGGTAACCGGGTTCATAAACACCGAGTACTTGCCGCCCTCGCGGGAAAGCACGCACCCCTTGCTTACAAGATGCCTAACCAGATCCTTTCGTTTCATATATACCTCGATGCGGCCGCCGGGAAAGTCTCGGCCGCAGGTATATTTTAGCAATTTTGGGGGTATGGAAAGAACCGGCGGGCCGCCACAGCCGCGTCAACCCGCGTTGCGCGGTATGCGCCCCAGCAGCTTCCAGGAAACGCCGTCCTTGCCGACCGTCACCTGCACGAATGAAATAGTCCCGTTTTCCGGGCTTTCAAAAACCAGCACGCTGCGGCCGCCCTCGTTGAGGACGCCTTTGCAATCGCCATATGAGGCCGGCATGCTCCCCGGTGCAGCGGGTTCGGTCTGAACGGCCGCCGGTTCCGCGCTCCCGCCTTCGTCGCCCTCGGACTTCGAATCTATCATCACAACCGAATCTTCGGCTTCCAACGCGGCCTGCGCGGCGGCCTTACGCTCGGCCGAACCGGTCGGGATGGCCTCCGCCGGCAGCGGCTGAACCGAGACTTTTTTATCCGCCGGCGGTTTATTGCCTTTTTCGGGAACGCCCTGCGCCCAGAGGGAAACGGCGCAGGATAAAAGTACGACAGCTAATAAAGTTTTATTCATAACAGCCTCCGTGGCGCGGCCGCGCCTTAAAACCTCTTCACCAGCACCTGGCCGGTTCTTATCCCCAGCAGCTTCCTGGCCAGGAAGGAAAACTTCTCCGGGGCGTCGCTGACCACGAATTCGGAACGCCCTTTTCGCCCGGGGTTAAGCAGGGCGCGCGCCTCCAGCTCGCGCCTGGCCGAATCCGCGGCAGCCTTAGCTGAATCGACTATCCTGGTGCCGGGCCCCATCACGCCGGCTATCACCTTCTTAAGCAGCGGGTAATGCGTGCAGCCGAGTATCAGCACGTCTATCCCGGAACGGCGGAAAGACGCCAGGTATTCCCTTGCCACGATCCCGGCCACGGGCTTAGAGCACCAGCCTTCTTCGACAAGCGGCACGAACAGCGGGCAGGCCTTTTCCGTCACGCGTCCCTTATACCCTGCAGCCGCCAGGGCCTTTGAATAAGCCCGGCTCGCTACGGTGGCGGAGGTGCCGGTGACGAGTATCCTCCCGCCGGGACGCGCGGCCGCCACGGCCTCGGCCGCTCCGGGGGCTATAACGCCAAGCACCGGCACCGGGGAAACGGCGCGTATTTCTTCCAGCGCCAGGGAGGAGGCCGTGTTGCAGGCCACCAGGAGAAGCTTTATCTTCTTTTCAAGCAGGAAAGCCGTTATCTCTTTTGAAAAAGCGACCACGGCCTCGGCGGACTTGGTGCCGTAGGGAACGCGGGCGGTGTCGCCGAAGTAAACGAGGTTCTCCCCCGGCAGAAGGGCCCTGACGGCCTTAAAAACCGTCAGGCCGCCCAGCCCCGAGTCGAATATCCCTATGGGCCTTTCTTGATTCTTCATAAAAACGGCCGCCGCCTCACTTCCAATCCTTTATTTTGGCGTATTTCATAACGCCCCTGTAAATGGCGTTGGCGATCTTGGTCCTGACCTTTTTATCGTTCAATTTCTTCTGGTCGCTTGAATTCGTAGTAAAGCCCATCTCGACCAGTATGCCCGGAGCGTAGGTGCCGCGCAGCACGTAGAAAGCGGCCTGCTTCACCCCGCGGTTCGCGAAAGGCGTGCGTTTTTCCATTTCCGCGCCCACCATTCCGGCGAGGCGGCTTCCTTCGTTCAGGTATTCGTTGCGCGCCAGGGAATGCAGCAGCATGGCCGCCGTATCGCCCTGCCCGGCCCCGTCCTCGAGCCCCACCACGGAGTTTTCATAGTCGGCCACCTCGGCGGCCCACGGATCGGAGGCTTTTTCCGACATGAAATATATTTCGAAGCCCTTCTCACGCCTGTCGCGCGAAGCGTTGGCGTGTATCGAAATAAAGATATCGGCCTTTAAATTATTGGCCATGATGGAACGGTCGGCCAGCGGAACGAAGGTGTCGTCGGCGCGGGTAAGCGTCACGTCGAACATTTCCTCTCCCTTTAGCTGCTCAAAGAGCTCTTTGGCCACCAGCAGGTTAAGTTCCTTTTCCTTAAGCCCGAAAAGCTTCCTGCCGCCGGCGTCCTTGCCGCCGTGCCCCGCGTCTATCACGATCCTTCTCCTCGGGGGGCCTTCCGGTTCCGCCACGCCCTGCATGCTGACGCCGGAGGTGGACGCCGCTACGGCGGCCTGCACGTCCCTGTCCGGAGGGATAACCTTCGCTTCTTCTGCCGGTGCGTCCGCGGCCCGGGGGATGGAGGTGGTAAGCCGGGACACGTCCAGCACTATCCTGTCCGGGTCCGTAAGCTTGAACGCCGTGACCTTCCCGAAGTTATCGTCCGGATTTACCACAAGGCGCACCAGCTTGTTCTCCTGGAAAAGGTCCACTCCTTTCAGCACGCCGTCGCCGATGTTTATTTTCTCGTCCCCGCCTATCACGCCGCCCGTGATGTTAACGGAGAAAATATTATTCTCCTTCTGGAAGGACTGCCATTCCAGAGGTTCCTCCATATACACCACCACGCGGGTCTTGTCCTGATAGGAAAAGAAATTAACGGAGCTTATATTGACGGCGCGCTGCGCCCCCAGCGCCCCGGTGGCTTTATTGTAATCCAGCATGAACCCGAAGGCGGAGGCGAACTGCCTTGAAACGAAGAAGTTCAGCGCGAGGAAGGCTTTGCCGCCGCGCACTATCAGGGGATTGGGGAACTCCTGTTTCTCGTCATTTATCAGCACCGAGTCCGACTTCATGAAGAAGACGACCTTGCTGCCCTTTATCTGCAGCATCAGTTTGCCGGATACCGGGTACCAGTATATCTTGCCGCCCAAGAGCTTCGCGGCCTGGGCGGAATCAAGGTAGATAGCGCCGTTAAGGGTATAGGTGCCTATCTTCCCGGCGTAAACCCCGTTTTTAGAGTAACTGACCTGGTCAACCCTGGCCTGGGCCTGAACGCACAGCGCCGCGGCCGCCAGCAGGAATAGCGATAAACGTTTTAACATATAAGCCATCTCCAATTTGCCGGGAGCTTTCCCGGAACCGCTCGGCGGGCCGCAGGATATTCGGCGCCCGCCGGTCTTCCCTGCCCGCTCCTTACTCCAGGATGATCCTGTAATCTTCCCAGGTGAGCTGCGGGTCCGCGGACAGTTTAACGCTGCGGTGCACGTTCTTCTCTATCATGCTGAGCTTTTTCTTCAGCACCTCGCAGAGTATCGGGTGGGTCACCACGCGTAAATTGCCGCCGGGGCGGCCCATCGTTATGTTGTGGATCTCGCGCTGGACCTTTATGCGTATGCTTTCGCTCGAGAGGACGCGCCCGGAACCGTGGCATTCGGGGCACTCTTCTGTGAGCAGGCTCACGGTGCTTTCGCGTTTACGTTCGCGCGTCATTTCCACCAGGCCAAGGCGCGTTATAGGCAGTATGCGTATCTTGGCGCGGTCGCGGCTGACGGCGCTTTCAAGCACGTCCACGACCTTGTGCCTGTTCGAGGCCTTCTTCATATCTATGAAGTCGATAACTATTATGCCGCCGATATTCCTGAGGCGCAGCTGGCGGGCCGCCTCCTGGGCCGCCTCGATGTTGGTGGCGGTAACGGTCTCTTCCTGCGACTTGGAACCGGTAAAGCGCCCGGTGTTGACGTCTATGGCGCAGAGGGATTCCGCCTCCTGTATTATTATGCTGCCGCCGTTGGGAAGCGGCACCTTTATCCGGCGCAGTTCGTCTATCTCTTTCTCTATGTTGAAGGCTTTGAAGACGGGGGTCTTGCTGTCGTAGAACTTCACGCGGTCTTTCAGGTCCGGGGAGATCTTGGCGGCGAACTCCTGTACGTTGTTGAAGTCATCCTTGTTATCAAGCATGTAGATGGTGGTGTCCTCGGAGAGGATGTCGCGCGCCACCTGCAGCGTCATATCCATATCCTTGTGGAGGAGCGTCGGGGGCTTGGCGGTGTCGAAATGCGCCTGCACCGTGTCCCACATCTTCAGCAGGTACTTCACCTCGCGCTCCAGTTCCTCCTCCGTGGCGCCCTCGGCCTCGGTGCGAACGATACAGCCTTTGGTGCCGAGCGTTTTGGTGTCGGCTATCTTGCGCATGATCTCGGAAAGGCGCTTGCGCTCCTCGTCGTTCTCGATATTCTTCGAGACGCCGACGAACTCCTGGAACGGGGTCAGCACCAGGTAGCGGCCCGGAAGCGAGACGTCCATGGTAACCTTCATGCCCTTGGTGCCGATGGCGTCCTTATTGACCTGCACCATCACCTCCTGGCCCTTTTTCAGCAGCTTGTCTATGGGCTCTTTCTGGTTGCCGAGCACGTCGGAAATATATATGTAGGCGTTCTTGTCCAGGCCGATATCCATGAACGCGCTGGAGATGCCCGGCAGGACGTTCTCCACCACGGCCTTATAGATATTGCCCACTATGTTCCCGGAGCTTCTGCGCTCCCAGAACAGCTCCGCCAGCTTATTATCCTCGAGTATAGCTATGCGCGTTTCCTCGAACGAGGTGTTCGCGAAAATTTCCTTCTTAACTTTTGTGTTTGCCATTTTTAACTCTCCTTAAAATACTTCAAGCTTGCCGCTGGAATCGAACCAGTACAGCTCTTTCCTTACTATGCGCCTGAAAACAGGCTTCCCCCCGCACATCAGCTCCGCCACCGTCTCCGGCTTTACGTTGCGTCCCGGCTCCAGCTTCAAGGTGACTTTAAGGAGCGACGAAGCGGGGTCGAACGAGGCCGCCAGCACCGGGATCCGCGCGTCCAGGGTCTTGTGCTCGCCGGAGGGCTTAACTTTTTCATACGCCAGGTTCTTCAGAGCCATGAACGCGTCCACGGCCGCCTGCGAGAAACCGGCAGGAAAATCCGCCTCCATAAAATACTCCGCGGCGTTTACCGCGGCCTCGATGGAAGGGAAAAAAACGGGTATGCGCCTGGCCGAAAGCAGGCGGAAGTTGTCGTCGTCCAGCGGACGCAATTTTTCCAGCACGGCGTCTTCCTTCACGAACTCCTCCAGGTAGAGGTCCGCGTATTCGCACAGGCTCTCGTGGCCCACCGAAACCGCCGGGCCGAAGGCCATTTTCGGGGCGACAGCGCCGCCGGCTTTGGCCGGCCAGAATTTAAGACCGCATGCGGCCGACCTGGCGCGCAGCGCCTTTATCTGGTCCAGATGCGACTTTTCCTTCGCCGGCGCGAGCCTCGCGAACTTCAGCCGTATCCTCGATTTAGGTCCTTCGTTCATAATAAGTCAGACAGCCCTTCAGACCAAAGCGTAGCGCCGCGCGTAAACCGACTCGGCTATCCCCAGCGCGGCCAGTGTCGCCACCAGATTGGAGCCACCGTACGAAAGCAGCGGCAGAGGCACGCCGGCCACGGGCGCGAAGCCGAGCAGCATTCCGAAATTGATGCAGAAATATACCAGGAACATGGCGAAGATGCCGCAATTGACCAGGTATCCGAACCTGTCGCGCGCGAGGCGCGCTCCCTGCATTATGCGGCGCATCATCAGCACGTAAAGCCCCGTCACCAGCAGCATCCCCCAGAAGCCCATTTCCTCGCCCACCACCGCCAGTATAAAGTCCGTGTGGCGCTCAGGCACAAAACCCAGGCGCGACTGCGTGCCCGAGAAGATCCCCCTCCCGAGTATCCCTCCTGAACCGATGGCGATGCGCGCCTGGAGCAGGTTATAGCCGGCTCCGCGCGAGTCGGCTTCCGGCGACAGAAAGACCTCGATGCGCTTATGCTGGTAATCCTTCATCTGGTTCTTCACCACCATGCCGGAGAAAAAACCCAGTATCAGCACCAGCGCCGTTCCGGCGAAATACACGCCCGAAACGTTGGCATAAAGCCGCACGGACATCCGCCACAGCCACCACGCTCCGGCGGCGGTGGCCGCCACAAAAGAACCCGCGTTCAGCCAGGAATCCGAAAGGTGGAAGAAATAGCCTGCGAGAGCGTTATCCAGCAGGTCGGGGTTGAGATTTATCACGCTCCAGAGCACCGGGAAAAGCGCGGAGATAAAAGCGTAGCCGAGTATGATGGCCAGGTGGGAAACGCTGGCGCCGGAAGCGAAGAGCATCAGGATAACCACCGGGAAAGTGATAAGTATCGCGGAAAAATCCGGCTGCTTGATAAGAAGGAAGAATACCGGCAGGCAGAGCGCGAAAGCTCCCAGCACGGTCTGCAGTTCCCGTATCTTCCCTATGCGCTTGTCCAGGAAGTTGGCGAGCACCAGTATAAGCCCCACGCGGGCGAACTCGGAAGGCTGCACGGAAAAGAACGGCAGGCGGTACCAGGACCGGGCGCCCTTATCAACCACGCCGAAAAGCAGAACCCCGGCGAGAATTACGAGCAGTATGCCGTAGACGTATTTCCATTGGTCCTGGTAGATCTGGTAGTTAAGGCTCCAGGCCGCGCCGAAAACGATAAGGGCAAGCGGTATCGCGATCAGCTGTGTGCGCACTATTTTCGCCTGCTGCGGCAGCACGGCCACGGATGAAAAGATAACCAGCGTCCCGACCGCAAGCAGCACTATAACCGAGAGGAAAAGTGCCCAGTCCATGCGGCTCTTTTTGAGCCCCGCCTTTGGGGTAAAGATCATGCCGGCACCCCCGGGGCGGCCGGGCGGGATATCCCGAAGGGCAGGTACGCGTAAAAAGGGTTAAATAATGGAGAAGTCACAGCACCCCCATCGCGGGCACGGACGGCGCCTGAGGCGGTACCGCCGGGCCGGGCACATTATTCACCGCTTTGAGATCTTCGCGCAAGGCGGCCTCTATAACGGCCTTGGCTATAGGGACGGCGGCGGAAGCGCCGTGCTCACCGTGCTCGACCAGAACGGCCACAGCTATCCTTGACGGAGCGCCGCCTACGGTGGCGTAAGCCACGAACCAGGCGTGGTCTTTGCCTTGGGGGTTCTGGGCCGTTCCCGTTTTGCCGTAAATTTCCGCGCCCTCGATCTGGGCGGCCTTGCCCGTCCCCTCCTCCACCACGCTATGCAGGCCCTCCTGCATGAGGGACCAGGTGCTGTCCTTTAGCTCGACCGTGCCGAGCACTTCGGGAGAGGCCTTATAAAACAGCTGGCCGTCGCTCCGGATTATATGGTCCACATAATAAGGCCTGTGAAAGACCCCGCGGTTGGCCACCGCGCTTATCAGGCCCGCCGCCTGTATCGGCGTGATCAGCGTTTCGCCCTGGCCGATGGCCAGGTTAAGCGTGTCGCCGATGAACCAGTAGCTTTTCTTTGCCGCGCGCGTACCGGGGCCGAACACATTGCCTTTATTCTCGTCCAGCATGGCGATGCCCGAGGCCTGACCCAGCCGGAAGGCGTTCGCGTATTTTTCGATCGCGAGGGCCCCGGCCCGCTGGCCTGCGTTATAAAAATAAACGTCGCAGGAGTTAGCCAGCCCCTCCACAAAGTTCATCTGGCCGTGCCCCCGCTTGTCCCAGCACTTGAACACGCGGTTGCCGGCGTCATAGTAGCCCGGACAGTTGAATTTCTCGTCCGGGCGGACGCGGCCGGACTCAAGCAGCGCGGCGGCGGTGACTATTTTAAAGATCGAGCCGGGAGGATAGGCGCCTTGAAGCGCCAGGTTAAACCCCGGCAGCGCTTTCCCGATGGACGAACTCTCTTTTTCCGAGCCTGAAAGCACGAACATGTTGGGGTCGTAATCCGGAGCGGAGGCGAAGGCTATTATCGCCCCGTTGCGCGGGTCGATAGCGACCACTGCGCCGCGGCCGCTTATGGATTTAGAGAGCCCTTCTTCCGCCGCAGCCTGCGCCTTGGAATCTATGGTCAGGAAAATATCCGCCCCCGGCACCCACTTGCGGCTTTCCAGCACCCGGTTAAGCCTGCCGCGGGAATCCACCTCCAGGTAAATGCCGCCGTCCTTGCCCTTGAGCTCCTTCTCGTACATTTTCTCAAGGCCCATCTTGCCCAGCCTTGAATCCATCGAATAATTCTTGTCCTTGGACCTCGCCGTCCAGTCGCTCTGGTCCATCTTGCCTATATATCCTATCAGGTGGCTCAGGTAGGCGCCGAAAGGATAGAAGCGCCTGGCCTCCACGATTATGTCAATGCCCGGATGTATGGCCTTCAGCTCGGACAGCGACAGCATCACCTTCGGCGGCAGGTTCTCGGCCAGCCGCACGGGCTTCTCTTTTGAAGCCGCGGTGTATATGGTTTTACGGAGAGTTTCAAAGTCGGCCCCCAGCGGTCCGGCGAGCGCCTTGGCCATACTGTCCATAGAGGACTTGGTCTTGTCCCCTCCGGGAAAATAGATAAGGCTGAAAGAGGGTTTACTGGTGGCTATCGCGACCTCGTCGGACGAGAAGATGCGGCCGCGCGGCGCGGCCTGGGATATCACCTGGGTGCGGTTCTTCTCGGCCATCTCGCGGTAGCGGGCCGCGCCTATGACCTGCAGGTTAACCAGCCTCAGCAGGAAAAGGATGGCGGCGCAGCAGGCGAGCGCCCAGATCAGATCGAATCGTTCCTGCGGTATCTGGCGGTCTCTCATAGGACGCGGAACCGCCGTTTCAGGCGGTAAAATACCTGGAACACCACCGGCACCGCTAGGGCGTTCAAGAGTGGTTCCGCCAGTAAGATTTTAAGTCCAAGGGGGCTTGTTCCCGAAAATACCACGTTCAGGGCCTGGTAAAAGAACATGCAGAGCCAGGAAAAAGAAAGCGCGGCGACCAGCTGCGAAAATGCCCCGTCCATGTCGAAATGACGCTTCATCACGTGCACGCCGTAAGCCATCAGAGTGTAGGTAAGCGCGTATCCGCCGAATATGTTGGCGCCCAGCACGTCCGCGTAAAGCCCCAGGAAAAAGCCCCAGGCCACGGCTTTGACCGGCCCGGCCAGTATGGCGGCGCAAAGCGCGGCCGCGAAGATGATATCGGGTGCCAGTCCGAAAAAGGTCAGGTTCTGCGTCCACCACCAGTAGAAGGCGCCGGAAGCGAGATATATGAGCGCTTCAATTAATATCGTCATCATTTGTCCGCCTGCGCCGCAGGAGAGAACTCCGACGGGATATTCCGCTTCACCAGGAAAATTTCTTTTACGGCGCCGGCATCCACCGCGGGCACCACGTCGGCCGTGATGAAATTCATGAAGGATTCCCTGGGATAGATCTTTTTCACCCTGCCGACAAGGATCCCGCGCGGGAAAAGAATACCGCTCGGCGAGGTTACAAGCTCCGCCCCTTCGGCGGGCGCGGCCTCCTCCGGCACATAGTTCATACGGAGCAGTCTGGTCCCCCTCCCCTCTATCAGCGCGTCCGGGCCGCCGGGGCCCAGGGAGCAGACGGTCGAGGCGGAGCCATTCGTCAGCAGCAGCACCTTTGAGAACTTCGGGTATACCTCGAAAACGCGGCCTACGAGCCCCGCACGGCCGTCCTGCATGGCAAGCGCGGTATCGTTCGGGGAAACCCCGTCCTCGGAGCCTTTGTCGGCGTAAAAAGAGCCGTACCAGTCCGCCGGAGTTTTGCCCACAGCCCTGGCCCAGACCCCCGTCCAGGGGAGCTTGCGGGACAAACCCATCTCGCCGGTAAGCCGCTCATTTTCGGAATCGTCCGCGGAAGCGTTCTGAAGGCGCAGTTCCAGCTCCCTCACTTTATCTTTAAGGGCGCGGTTCTCCTGGTCGGTCTCAAGGAGCGCAACGAAGTTGGCGGGCACATTGCGCACGAAGTGACCATACCTGGCGCCGTAATGCATGGAGGGGTAAAGACTGTAGCTGGCCGCGATGCGGGCCGTGTGCGCTATCCGTGATGCGGGGAAAATAAGGAGGAGTACGGAAACGGAGGCAAAAAACAATACCGCGTAATTGGCTGCGTCTTTTTCTCTGCTCATCGCCTGCCCCTGTAAGGGGCCCGCCTGCGTTACCGCCGCGCCGCCGGGCGCGGTCAGCTGCGGTAAGACTTCAGGAACTCGGGCCGCTGCTGGATCTTATCCAGTTCTTCAAGATACTTACCGCAGCCCAAGGCGACACAGCTCAAAGGATCGGCAGCTCTGTGGACGGGCAGTTCTGTTTCCTGCCGGATCAGCTCGGGGAAGCCGCGTAGCAGCGACCCCCCGCCCGCCAGCACCATCCCGCGGTCCACGAGGTCCGAGGAGAGTTCCGGCGGAGTATCTTCAAGCACCTGCTTGATGACGTCCACTATAAGCTGGACAGGCTCCATCAGGGCCTGCCTTATTTCTTCCGAAGTCACAAGAATCGTCTTGGGCAGGCCTTTGGCCTGGTCTCTGCCTTTAACCTCTATGGTCTTTTCTTCTTTTAACGGGAAAACCGATCCTATCTGTATCTTAACCTCTTCCGCGGTAATTTCGCCTATGACTAAATTGTGCTTGCGCCGGAAATACTGTACTATGCAGTCATCCATCTCGTCGCCCGCCACATCCAGGGACTTGGCGACCACCATGCCTCCAAGGGAGATCACGGCGACTTCGGTGGTACCGCCGCCTATGTCGCAGATCATGCTCGCGTGCGGCTCGGAGACGGGCAGTTCCGAACCTATAGCCGCGGCCATCGGCTCCTCTATGAGGGCGACCTCCCGCGCGCCGGCCTGTTCGGCCGATTCCTGCACCGCGCGCTTCTCAACTTCGGTTATGCCTGACGGGATGCCTATCACGATGCGGGGATGCAGCAGGCTCCGCCTGTTGTGCACCTTGCGGATAAAATACTTTATCATCTCCTGCGTAACTTCGAAATCCGCGATGACGCCGTTCCTGAGCGGGCGCACAGCGATTATATTCGACGGGGTCCGGCCAAGCATCAGCTTGGCCTCGGTGCCGACCGCCAGGACCTTCCTCCTGTTCTTGTCGATAGCGACGACGGACGGCTCGCGCAGCACGATACCCTTGCCTTTAACGTACACAAGGGTATTCGCGGTGCCGAGGTCTATGCCGATATCGTTGGAGAACAGGCTGAAGAAATAATCGAACATTTTTGTTAAACCAGTTTCACCATCGCCACTTCCGCGGCGTCGCCTTTGCGCGCGCCGAGCTTGAGGATCCGGGTGAAGCCGCCGGGGCGCTCTTTATAGCGGGGGGCTATCACGTCGAAAACCTTGTGGTACACGGCCTTGTCCTTGATGACGCGGCGCACTTCCACGTGGCGGCCGTTCTTTGCGTCGGCGATCACGCGCTCAACCACGCGGCGCAGTTCCTTGGCCTTCGGGAGGGTGGTCGACACCTTCTCGTGCAGGAGAAGGCTGGAGGCCATGTTGGAGAACATGGCGCGCCGGTGAGATCCGGTTCTTGAAAGTTTCCTTGTACCCAGGTTTCTTATCATAGGGATTCCTTTAGATCGCTTCTCAGTCTTTCTTCCCGAGACCGAGGCCCATTTCCTTGAGCTTTTCCTTGATCTCGTCGAGCGATTTCTGGCCGAAATTCTTCACCGCGAGCAGATCGTCCTCGGATTTGCTGACAAGTTCGCCTATTGTGCGGATGCCGGCGACCTTAAGGCAGTTGGAAGCGCGGGAGGAGAGCTCTATCATCTCCACGCCCTGGTCCAGCTTGCCGGAAAGTTCGGCGCCGGGTTCCTTCCCGACCTCTACGGCGCGGGCGGGTTCCTTGGCGGCTTCCTCGGCCGGCAGGAACGGCATTATGGAGCGCCTCAGCAGCGCGGCGGTGTTGCTGACCGCGGCGGCGGGGGTTACCGTCCCGTCGGTCCAGACCTCGAGCACGAGCTTATCGTAGTCGGTGCGCTGTCCGACGCGGGCGTTCTCCACGGTGTAGTGCACTTTCTGTATGGGGGAGAAGATGGCGTCCATCGGGATAAATTCCATCGGGAGGTTAACGCGGGAGCGTATCTCGTCGGAAGTAAGATAGCCGGAACCGCGGGCTATTTCGAGCTCGGCCTCGAACTCCGCGCCGGACTCGACGTGCGCTATCACCAGGTCCTTGTTGATGATCTCGACGTTGGAATTCTCGCGGATGTCGGAGGCTTTAACCTCTTTCTTGCCCTTCACGGAGATGAGAACGGTCTCGGGACCGTCGCTCTTCAGGCGCACGCGCAGCTTCTTGAGATTCAGCACTATGTTAACCACGTCTTCCTGCACGCCGTTGACGGCGGCATACTCGTGACGCGCGCCTTTGATGCGCACGGCCACCACGGCGGCGCCGTCGAGGCTCGAGAGCAGGATGCGCCTGAGCGAGTTGCCTATGGTATGGCCGTAGCCTTTTTCATAAGGCTCGGCCGTGAACTTGGCGTAGTTGTCCGTCTTGGTTTTGCTCTCTATATTGAGCGTTTCCGGGATGATGAGTTGTTTTGAGAAAGTCGACATTAAAGGCCTCCGCTTACTTGGAATAATATTCTACGATGAGCTGCTCGTTCACGGAGATGCTTGACTCCGCGCGATCCGGCCACCGCACCAGTTTACCGGTCTTCGTGCCGGGAACCCAGGTAAGGAAGCTGGGACGCTGCGTGGTCTTCTCGGCGTGCTCGATGCCCTGCTTTACGAGCGGGATATCGGCGGCCTTGGCGTTGATCGTAACCTCGTCGCCGGGCTTCAGCATGGCGGACGGGATGGAGAGGACGCGGCCGTTGACCTTTATGTGCCCGTGGTTAACCATCTGGCGGGCGGCTTTAAGGGACACGGCGAATCCGAGACGGCGGGTGATGTTATCGAGGCGGACTTCCAGGAAACGCAGGAGCGCGGCGCCGGTCTGGCCCTTGTCTTTGGCCGCTTTTGCGAAGAAGCGTTTGAACTGCGCCTCGGTCACCTGGGCCGTCAGGCGCGCTATCTGCTTTTCGCGAAGATGTTTGCCGTAGTCGGACATCTTGTTGCGCGGGCCGGAGGAAAAGCGTTTTTCCTTGGCGGCTTTCTGCGCGCGGTCGACGAGGCAGTTGGTGTAGCACTTGGTTCCCTTAAGGAACATCTTCTGGTTGACTTTCTTGCATTTCTTGCAGCTGGGTCCGGTATATCTCGACATTAATCCTCCAAAACGATCCGTCAATAACTTTCTGCTGGCTGTACGCTGTGCGGCCCGGGGCCTTCGCAGGCCCCCGCCGCGGTCATCAGACTCTGCGCGCCTTGGGCGGTCTGCAGCCGTTATGCGGTATAGGGGTGACGTCCTTTATGGACACCACGTGTATGCCGCTCTGGGCCACCGCGCGTATCGCGGTCTCGCGCCCCGGGCCGGGGCCGTTGACGAAAACCATGGCCTGCTTAACTCCGTAATCCGCGGCCTTGGCGGAAGCCTTGGCTCCGGTTATCTGGGCGGCAAAGGGTGTCCCCTTCTTGGTGCCGCGGAAACCGTTGCCGCCGGAGGTGGACCAGGCGATAACCCCGCCCTTCTCGTCGGTAAAGGTTATGATGGTGTTGTTGAACGAGCAGTTCACGTACACCCGGGCGAAAGCCACCGTGCGGTAGCGGCGCTTGGGCTGGGCCTTCTGGTCCGGCTTCTTGGCCCCTTCCTGGGGCTGCTGGTTTTTATTTTCCTCTGCCATATCTGAAGTATCCTCCGTCGTAATTTACCCGCGGCCTCGGGCCGCCCTGGCGCCGGCTTTCGCGCGGCGCGCTGCGTTGTTATGCCTTGGCGGCAGCCGCCGTCGCCTTGCTGGACGACCCCACGGTCCGTCTCCTGCCGCGGCGTGTGCGCGCGTTCGTGCGCGTGCGCTGGCCGCGGACGGGCAGATTCCTTCTGTGCCTGTAACCGCGGTAGCTGTTTATCTCGACATAGCGCTTAAGGTTCGCGGTGATCTCCCTGCGGAGCTCGCCTTCCACCTTGTATTCTTTCGCGATAACCGAATTGAGCAGACCCACCTGGTCTTCGGTGAGGTCCTTCACCCGCATATCGGGGTTGATCTGGACCTTGAGACCCTCAAGGATCTTCTTGGCCATGGGCCGGCCTATTCCGAAGACATAGGCCAAAGCGATGCTTATTTTTTTATCTCTCGGTAAGTCTACGCCTGCTATACGTGCCATAATGAAAAGTGATTAGTGAACGGTGATCAACGACAAGCGCGGGAACCGGCTTTGTCATAAACCGAACTTCACACAAACACTTCCTCCTCTCCGTCTTTAATGCTGGCCGAGGCTGGCTTCTCGCTGCCGCGGCCGTTTTCCCTGCTTAGCCCTGCCGCTGCTTGTGGCGGGGATCCGTGCAGATAACGCGCACAACACCCTTGCGCTTTACGATTGTGCATTTAACACAAATTTTTTTAACGCTGGCTCTGACTTTCATTGAAGCACCTCTAATCTTTGGTTATGCCGTATCCGGAGCTGATCTCCTCGGACGGCCCGTTACTTTTCCCTGTAAACTATCCGACCCTTGCTGAGATCGTACGGCGAGAGTTCCATCTTAACTTTATCGCCGGGCAGTATTTTAATATGGTGGATCCGCATCTTGCCCGAAATGATGCCGAGTATGGTTTTACCCGGGGCGATCTCAACCTTGAAAGTGGCGTTGGGGAGGGACTCTTTTACTATCCCCTCAACCTCTATTTTTTCGCTGTTTTCTGCCATATCAGTATATTATACAAAATATCGGGCGCTACACCCTGCTCAATATATCGCAGCCGTCATCGGTGACGGCGACAGTGTGCTCGAAATGCGCGGACGGGCTGCCATCCGCGGAAACCGCCGTCCAGCCGTCGTTCTTTACCACGACATCCGCGCGGCCAAGACAGAGCATCGGCTCTATCGCCAGCGTCATCCCGGTCTTTAATACCGGCCCCGAACCCGCCTTCCCGTAGTTGGGGATCGAGGGCTCCTCGTGCAGCCTGCGGCCGATCCCGTGTCCGGTGAACTCGCGGACCACCGACATACCGTTCTCGACGGCGTATTTTTCCACCGCGCTGGAAACGTCCCCGAGCCGCGCGCCGGCCCTGACTTTTAAAAGAGCAAGTTCAAGCGAACGCCTGGTCACCTCGACCAGTTTCGCCGTCGGCGCCGGTATCTTGCCGGCGACTACGGTGATAGCCGCGTCGCCGTAAAAACCTTCGCAGAGCGCGCCGAGGTCCAGGCTGACTATATCCCCGTCGCGCACCACGCGCTTTTCACTGGGGATGCCGTGCACGATCTCCTCGTTTATGGAAACGCAAAGCGTGGCCGGGTAACCGCGATAGCCCAGAAAAGCCGGGGCACCGCCCCTCTCACGGATCTGCTTTTCCGCGAATTTGTCAAGTTCCGCGGTGGTCACTCCAGGGCGGACTTTAGCCTTGAGCAGCCCGAGCACCGCCGCGACTATGCGCGACGCACGCCGCATGCTTTCTATCTCGGCGGCGGTCTTTATCTCTATCACGGTTTCCCGCTCAACATGGCGACAAGTTCTTCCGCCACCGCGTCGGGGGCCTTTGAACCGTCCGCCCTGTGAAAAATGCCCGAAGAGCGGTAGTAGGCCAGGAGCGGCTCCGTCTGGTCATTGTAAACCTGTATGCGCCGGGCGATAACTTCCGGCTTGTCGTCGTCGCGCGTCATGAGCGGCTTGCCGCAGGCGTCGCAGACATTTTCCTTGGCCGGCGGATTGGTTATCGTGTTATAGATCTTGCCGCAGCCGGTGCAGGTGCGCCTGGCGCCCAAGCGGCTGGCGACGTCGCTCTCCGGAACGTCCAGGAAGATCACCGCGTCTATGGCCTGTCCGCGCGAACCGAACCAGGCATCCAGAGCCTCGGCCTGTTCCACCGTGCGGGGAAACCCGTCGAAAAGCAAACCGCGGGTCTCGGTGGAAAGTCTGGACTTCAGGACTTCCATGACCAGCTTATCCGGGACCAGCCTGCCGGCCGAGATATATCCGGCCACTTCCTCGCCGAGCGGGGTCTTTCGGCCAAGTTCTTCCCGGAAAATATCGCCGGTTGAGACGTGAAAAAGCCCGAGTTTCCGCGATAGAACTTTTGCCTGGGTCCCTTTTCCGGAGCCAGGATAACCCAATAAAATAATATTCATGATCTTGAACGAAAACTGCGCGGGCGGCGCAACATTCCGCGGCCCGCGCCGATTCCCGCTACTGTCCCACGTTGAACCAGCGGCCTTTTATCTTCGAGTTCTTGTAGAAGCCCTCATAGTTGCGCATCACGAGGTGCGCTTCGGTCTGCGCGACCGTGTCCAGCGCCACGCCGACCACGATGAGCAGAGAGGTTCCGCCGAAATAGAAAGGCACGTTGAACTTTGCGCGCAGGTAATCAGGCAGAACGGCTATCAGCGAGACGAACAGCGCGCCGCCGAGCGTTATCCTGTTAAGGACCCACTCTATATGCGTGGCGGTAGGCTCGCCGGGGCGCATGCCGGGTATAAAACCGCCCCATTTCTTCATGTTCTCCGCCAGATCCTTCGGGTTGATGCTCACCGAGTTGTAGAAATAGCAGAAGAAGATGATAAGCATGACGTAGCACAGCTGATAGATTATGCTTGAGTGGTTCATCAGCGACATCAGTTTCTGCGCCCACGGAGCCCCGGGATTGAAGGAGCCGATGGTGTACGGCACGCTCAGGAGCGAAACCGCGAAAATGACGGCGATAACGCCGGACTGGTCCACTTTGAGCGGCAGGAACGTGGAGGCGCCGCCGTACATCTTGCGGCCAACCATTCGCTGCGCGTACTGCACCGGTATCTTGCGCTGCGCCGTTTCCACCCAGATCACAAAGCCTATGATGATGATGACCATAGCCACTATCAGGAGGCCGGTAAGCAGGCTTATTTCATCTATCTGCACCAGCTTTATCATGGACATCACGGCCGAGGGCAGGCGGTCCACGATACCGGCGAATATGATCAGCGAAATACCGTTGCCTATGCCCCGCTCGGTTATCTGCTCGCCCAGCCACATCACGAAAACAGTGCCGGCGACCAGGGTGACCACGGTGACGAAATAGAACCCGAAAGTGGGGTTATTAACTATGGAGGGACCGCCGCTGCTCCCCATCTTGGTCATAGCTATGGTGAGGCCCAGCGACTGGAAGGCGGCCAGGAACAGCGTGAAGATACGGGTGTACTGCACTATCTTCTTGCGGCCGCTTTCCCCTTCCTTCTGGAGGCGGTCAAGCACCGGGAAAATATGCGCGCCCTGCACCAGGCTCATTATGATCGAGGCGTTGATGTAGGGCATGACGCCCATAGAAAAGAGCGAGAACCTGCCAAGCGCGCCGCCCGAAAAGATGTCCAGGAAACCCAGCAGGGAGCCTTTCTGCGACTCAAAGATGGAATGCAGCGCCGCGGTGTTGATGCCGGGTATCGGTATGGAGGCGCCTAGGCGGTACACGGCCAGCGCCCCGAGCACGAACAATATGCGTTTTTTAAGCTCCTTTATCTTGAAGATATCGGTTATCTGTTGCATTATTTCTTATCCGTTTTGGGAGCTTTCGCCTTGGGGGTTTTCGCTTTGGAGGCTTCCGCTTTCGGAGCCTCTATCAGGATGGCTTTGCCGCCGGCCTTTTCGATCTTTTCCCTGGCCGAAGCGGAGAAGGCGTGCGCATGCACGGTCATGGCTTTCGTGATCTCGCCGTCGCCGAGCACTTTCACCAGGTCGGAATGTTTTACCGCGCGGCACTTCACCAGCGCTTCGGGATTGACCTCCGCGCCTGAGGAGAAATTCTTTTCGAGCGAGGAGATATTCACCCACTCGTGTTCCGTGCGGAACCTGGTGTTGTTGAAGCCGCTCTTGGGGATGCGGCGCAAAAGCGGCATCTGTCCGCCCTCGAACCCCTTGCGCTTGGTGCCGCCCGAAGTAGAATGCTGGCCTTTCTGGCCGCGGGTGGAGGTTTGACCGTGGCCGGAGCCAGAGCCGGTGCCGAGGCGCTTGCGCTTATGGACCGAACCCGGTTTGCCCGCGAGATTGTTTAGTCTTATCATAGTGTTTCTCCTGATTGCCTGGGATCTGGTAAGGTCGCGCGCGATTATTAAAGCCCGCGGATCTTCATAACTTCCTCTTTGCTCTTAAGCCTTTTAAGGGCGTCGAGGGTCGCGTAAACAGTATTGAACGCGTTGCGGCTGCCGAGATTCTTGGTAAGCACGTTCTTAACTCCGGAGGCTTCGAGGACCGCGCGCACGCCGCCGCCGGCTATCAGGCCGGTGCCGTCCACCGCGGGTTTCATCCAGACCTTACCGGCCCCGAACCTGCCTTCGATCTCGTGCGGTATAGTGGACCCCTGCAGCGGGAACTGGAACATGTCCTTGCGGGCGCCGTCGGTTCCCTTCTGTATGGCCGACTGAACTTCGTTGGATTTGCCCAGGCCGACCCCGACCTTGCCGTTGCTGTCGCCCACGACTACCAGGGCGTTGAACGAGAAGCGTTTGCCGCCCTTGACGACCTTGGTAACCCGGTTGACGACCACGGTCACGACCTTCTCTTCCCTCGCGTCCGTAAGATTGAGCTCCATAACGTCGCCGGGGTTCTTAAGCCCGCCCTGCGCGTTAAGTTCCTTGCTGGTTTTAAGTTGTTTCTGGTTTCTGAGCATTTTGGCTTCTCCTAGGCCGTCAGACGAGCATGGCTCCCGACACGGCACAGACGTTATTTAGAATTTAAGACCGCCTTCGCGCGCCGCATCAGCCAGGGCCTTTATGCGGCCGTGGTATATTCTTCCGCCGCGGTCAAAGCAGACCTCGGTTACACCCTTGGCAATGGCGCGCTTCGCGAGAAGCGCCCCTATCAATTTCGCCGAATCCAGGCTTTTCCCGGACTTGCTCTTGCCTTTCAGGTCCTTTTCGAGGCTGGAGGCGGAGACGAGGGTGGTACCCTTCACGTCGTCGACAACCTGGGCGTATATGTACCTGTTGCCGCGGTAAACGCTCAGCCTGAGGCGTTTAATACCGTTCGAGAAAAGATTGTTCCTCGAGCGCATCTTGCGGAATTCGTAACGTTCTTGTTTGCTTATCATAATCGTTCTCCCGGTTTATTTCTTAGCTGCGCCGCCGGCTGCGCCCGCGGTGGCTCCGGCGGCCGTTTTACCGGCCTTGCGGATGATGTGTTCGCCCCGGTACTTTATGCCGGTACCCTTATACGGTTCCGGGGGTTTTATCCTTTTGATCTGGGCTGCCAGGTTGCCCACGGCTTCCCTGTCTATGCCCTTTATGGTAAGGACGACCTGCTTGGGATCGAAGGACATTTTTATGCCCGCCGGTATGTCTACCAGCACGGGGTGCGAGAAACCAAGCTGCATGGTGACGTGGTTGCCCTCAACCGCGCCCTTAAAACCGACTCCGCTGATCTCCAGCACCTTTTCGAATTCTTTGGTGACGCCTACCACCATGTTGTTCACGCGCGCCCTGGCGGTGCCGAACAGGGCCGATTTGTCCATGGCGCCCTGCGCAATGCTGATATTGATATTAGCCGCCTTTACCTCGGCGTTGATGCCTTCCGGGAGCGAGTAGGAAAGCTTGCCGAGCGGTCCCTCGACCAAAACCTTCCTGTTCTCGACCCTGGCTTTCACTTTCTCCGGAAGCGCGACCGGCATTTTTCCAATTCTGCTCATAGTTTTACCTCTTAAATTAGCTTGTCAGCGACCTGTGTCTTATTAACCGTTACCACACCTGGCAGAGCACTTCGCCGCCGAGTTTCTGCTTCTTTGCCTCGGCGTCGGTAAGCAGCCCCTTGGAGGTGGAGACGATGCTCACGCCGAAGGCGGCGCGCACACGCGGCATCTCGTCATGGCCGCGATATATGCGCAGGCCCGGTTTGGAAACGCGGCGTATGCCGTTGATGACGGGCTGTTTGTCCTGTGTGTACTTCAGGGTTATGCGGATAACCCCGCGCCTGTCTATGGTTTTGTCCAGTTTCGGGTCGAGCACCTTGAAGTTCGAGACAAACCCCTCGTCTTTAAGGAGCTTGACCAGCCCGGCCTTTATGCCGGAAAAGGGCACGTCAACCCGCTCTTTCTTTTTGGCCGTGGCGTTCTTTATAGCACACAGCATGTTCGATATAGGATCCATTTTTTCACCTCTTGATCTTAAAACTTTTCAGCAAACCTCAGGCTTTTGTCGATCGCCCGCATGTTTCCTTACCAGCTGGACTTCCGCAGGCCCGGGATCAGGCCCTCGTGCCCCATTTTGCGCAGGCATATCCTGCAAAGGCCGAAGTCGCGGTAGTAACCGCGCGGCCTGCCGCAGATCTGGCAGCGGTTCCGGAAGCGCGTAGAGAACTTCTGGGGTTTGCGCATCTTCGCCATCCAAGCGTATGTAGCCATTTATCTCGCTCCTTCTTTTTAAAAATCTCAGACCTTAGCTTTCTTGAAAGGCATGCCGAGGTACTCAAGCAGCGCCTTGCCCTTCTTATCGTCCCCGGCGGTGGTCACGAAAGTTATATTCATGCCGCGCGCCTTGGGCGATTTTTCCATGCTGACCTCGGGGAATATGTGGTGTTCCTTGAGGCCGATGTTAAGATTACCGCGCCCGTCGAAAAGCCGGGGATCGAACCCCTGGAAGTCGCGCACGCGCGGCACCGACAGGGAAACGAAGCGGTCGAAGAACTCGCACATCCGTATGCCGCGCAGGGTAACGCGCACGCCTATCGGCATGCCTTCGCGCAGCTTGAAGTTAGAGATGGACTTTTTTGCCCTGCGGATCTGCGGGGCCTGCCCGGCTATAAGGGAGAGGTCTTCCTTGGCCAGGTCCAGGGCCTGTATATTTTCCTTTGCCTCGCTGACGCCGATATTGATGACTATCTTGACCATCTTCGGCGCGGCCATCGGGGAGGTAAGGCCGAAGTCCTTCATGAGGGCGGGCCTGACCGTGGAGCCGTACAGTTCGCTGACGCGGACCTTGTAGCCCTTGGGCAGCGGGGCCACGGGGCCCTTGGGCACCTCGGTCATATGGACCTTTACGTGCTCTTTCTTGCGCTCTTTCTGCTGCTCTTTCGAATTTTCTTTCGGTGTTTCCTTCGCCATTGTAAATTACCTCGTCAGATTATAGCTTCGCCGCACTTCTTGCAGGCGCGCATTTTCTCGCCGCCTACGAAGGTCGCCTTCACGCGCGCCGGCTTGCCGCACTTGGGACAGACCAGCTGCACGTTGGAAATGTGCAGGGGGGCTTCAATTTTGTGTATGCCGCCCGGCTTATCCTTGGTGGTCTTCTTGTGCTTGGAGACGATGTTTATCCCCATCACCACCACCTTGCTCTCGGAGGGCATCACTTCTTTTATTTCGCCCTTCTTGCCTTTATCGCGGCCGGCTATCACTATGACCGTGTCTTTTTTCTTTAGTTTCAGCATAATTACCGCCTTTTAAATTACTTCCGGCGCCAGCGAGACTATCTTGAGGAAGTTTTTGCCGCGCAGTTCCCTGGCCACCGGTCCGAAGACGCGTGTGCCCTTGGGTTCGCCGTTCTCGTCTATCACGCAAACGGCGTTGTCGTCAAAACGTATGTGGGAACCGTCCGGGCGGCGCACTTCTTTCCGCACGCGCACCACCACGGCCTTTACCACTTCGCCTTTCTTTATAGCTCCGTGAGGCATAGCGTCCTTCACCGAGCATACTACGGTATCGCCCAGGAACGCGTAGCGGCGGTAGCTGCCGCCCATCACGTGGAAGCACATCAGCTTGCGGGCGCCCGAATTATCGGCTACGTTGAGCATTGTTCTTAACTGTATCATGTTCGTTCTCCGTTTAACCCGGCCCTACTTGGACGCCTTCTCTATAATGCGGCTTATCCGCCAGCGCTTAAGCGCCGACAGGGGGCGGGTGCTGACTATCTCCACCAGGTCCCCGCTCTTTGACTCGTTGGCCTCGTCATGGGCGTAAAACTTGCGGTTGCGCCTCAGGGTCTTGTCGTAGAACGCGTGGCTCAGCACGTGGTCCACGCTGATGACGCGGGTCTTGGTCATCTTGTCCGAGACGACCATTCCGCGTAAAACCTTTCTCTTGGCTCTTTTTTCGGTATTCTCTTTCATTATTTTTTAGCCTCCGCGCCGGTATTTGACTTCGCCAGCTCGCGCTGCCTGAGCCAGGTATTGATCATGGCAATCTTGCGGCGGGCGGTGCGCAGCACCAGCGGGTTTTCAACCGGCGCCGTGGTGCGCTTGAAGTTTATCTGGAAGATCTGCTTTTTGAGGTCCGAGGCCTGCGCTTTCAGCTCGGCGTCGCCCATATTCCTCAATGTTTCCTTTTCTTTTCTTTTCATAATTCAGGCGGCTCCTTGTTAATTTTGATCGCGGCTCACCAGCCGGGTGAGTATCGGCAGCTTGTGGCCGGCCCTGGTAAAAGCTTCCTTGGCGTCGTGCAGATCCAGTCCCTCGACTTCGAACAGTATCCTGCCGGGCTTCACTACGGCCACCCAATGATCGGGCGCGCCCTTACCCTTACCCATGCGGGTTTCGGCGGGGTGCTTGGTTACTGCCTTGTCCGGGAATATGCGCACCCAGATCTTGCCTTTCTTGCGGAGATAGCGCACGATGGTCACGCGGCAGGCTTCTATCTGGCGCGCGGTTATCCAGCGGGGCTCGAGGGCCTTAAGTCCGTAATCACCGAAGGCCAGCGACGTTCCGCGCTTTGAAAAACCCTTTATGCGGGGGGCGGAATGCGTCTTGCGGTATTTAACCCTTTTTGGCATTAACATAATGTTCGCTCCTTAAATGTCTCAGGCGCCGGGCGCGGTTTCCTTCGCGGCGGCAGCGGATTCGTCCATCACCGTTACCTTGGTCGGATTCTCAAGTTCCATGCGCTGCAGCTGCTCGCGCATTTCGCGGGGCGTCTTCGCGAAGAACAGCTTCTTGAAGATCCACACCTTGATGCCTATCTTGCCCATGGCGGTATTGGCTTCGGTTAAACCGTAATCTATGTCGGCGGAGATGGTCTGCAGCGGCACGCGGCCTTTGCGGTACCACTCGCGGCGGGCGATTTCGGCGCCGCCGAGACGGCCGGAGGCCATGACCTTTATGCCGAGGGCGCCGGAGCCCATCGTGCGCTCCATGGCGCGCTTGATGGCGCGCTTGAAAGAGATGCGTTTTTCCAGCTGCTGCGCCACCGACTGCCCTACAAGGCGCGGGTCAAGCTCGGGGACTTTTATCTCGGAAACGTTTATGAAAACCTTGCGCTTGGTCAGGCGCTCCACGTCTTTTTTGAGGCTCTCTATGTCAGCGCCCCTGCGCCCTATCACCACTCCCGGGCGGGCTGTATGTATGGTTACTTTCAGGTAGGCGCCGGCGCGCTCTATGTCCACGGAACTTACGGAAGCCAGGTGGAAGCGGTCGGTCACCATGCGCCTGATCTCGAAATCTTCTCCAATGAGCTCCGGCATCTTCTTGGGAGAGAACCAGCGGGACTGCCAGTCCTGTATGTAACCCAGCCTTAAACCGCGGGGATGTATTTTTTGACCCATATTATTTCCGCTCCTTGGTATCAGAAACGACCACGTTAATGTGGCACATCTTGCGCTTGAACGGCATAGCCCGGCCCTGCGGTCCCGGCTGTACGCGCTTGAGCATTTTCATCGGGCCCTGGTCCGCGCTGGCGGCGGTAACCCACACGGACTTAAGATCCAGCTTGCGGCCAAGCTTCACTGACAGGTTGGCGCCGGCCGACTTAATGGCCTTATCCACTATCCCGGTGGCTATCCTGGGGAGGCTAGCCAGCAGGTACTGGGCTTCATAAATGGACTTGCCCCTTACCTGGTCGAGCAGCTGGGCTACCTTGCGGCGGCCGTAGCGCTGATATCTGAGGTGACATTTAGCTTCCATAAATTTCTCCGTTTGGACCGTTATTTTTTATATCTCCGTCAAAGCCCTTAAGTGAGGGCCGCCGCGTCCTTGGTATGGGAAGAGCCGTGGCCCTTGAACAGCCTGGGGAAAGAGAACTCGCCCAGCTTGTGTCCGACCATGCGCTCCGTGACATACACCGGCAGGAACTTGCGGCCGTTGTGCACCATCAGCGTCTGCCCTACGAACTCGGGGGTTATGGTGCAGGCGCGGGCCCAGGTCTTTATCTGTTTCTTGTCGCCCGACAGCACCGACGCCTGGATTTTCGCCAGAAGTTTCTGGTCTACAAAGGGGCCTTTTTTAGACGATCTGCTCATTATATTCCTCCGTTATCAGGCTTTCTGCGCTTTGCGCCTGTCCTGCACTATCATCCAGCCCCAGATCTTGGATTTGGTCCTGGTCTTGTAGCCCTTGGAGGGCTGGTTCCACGGCGAGCGGGGCACATTGTTGCCCTTTGACCGGCCGCGGCCGCCGCCAAGGGGGTGGTCCACGGCGTTCATCGCTCCGCCGCGCACGGTGGGCTTCACGCCGATATGGCGCTGGCGGCCCGCCTTGCCGAGGGTAATAGTATTGTGCTCGATATTCCCGACCTGGCCTATGGTGGCGAGGCAGTCCCGGAGGACCTTGCGTATTTCTCCGGAGGGCATCTTGATGAGGGCGTAGTCGCCTTCCTTAGCCATCAGCTGCGCCTGCGTGCCGGCGGCGCGCACGAACTGCGCTCCCTTGCCGGGGATCATTTCGATAGCGTGGATAAAGGTACCATCGGGGATATTGGTGATGGGCAGGGCGTTCCCCAGGCGTATCTCGGCCTTGGGACCGCTCATGACGCTGGCGCCAACTCCGAGCCCGAGCGGGGCCGGTATGTAGCGCTTGTCGCCGTCCGCGTAGAACAGGAGCGCTATGCGGGCGTTCCTGTTGGGATCGTACTCGATGGCGGCCACGCGGGCCGGCACGCCGTACTTCTCGCGCTTGAAATCGATATCGCGGTAGCGGCGGCGATGGCCCCCGCCGTGGTGGCGGACCATGACCATGCCGGTATTATTGCGGCCGCCATGCTTGCGCAGACCGGTGGCGAGCTTGCGCTCGGGCTCGGTCTTGGTGATCTCCGAGAAGTCGGCGATCTGCATCGTGCGACGCGAGGGAGTGTAGGGTCTGTATGATTTGATTGGCATATCTTTCTTCCTATTTTCCGCCCTACTTGGGCAGGTCCGTCATGTCTATTTTTTGCCCGGCTTTCACGGTAACTATCGCTTTTTTCCAGTCGGAGCGGTAGCCCTCGTGGCGGCCCACCTTATGGAGCTTGCCCGGGTAATTAGCGGTGCGTACCGCGGAGACTTTTACCTTGAAGAGTGTTTCAATGGCCTTCTTTATCTCGCTCTTGTTGGAAGCGGGGTTGACCCTGAAAGTATAGCGGTTCTCTGCGTCCTTGATCCTGACGCTTTTTTCGCTGAGTATCGGGGAAATGAGCACCTCTGTAAAGTTCATTTAATTCTCCTTGAAGCTTTCAGCCAGGACCTTGAGGCCCGCGGTGGTGAAAACGAGCCTTTCGCTGCGCATGGCCTCGTAGGCGTTAAGGTTCGCGGCGAGACACCAGCCGAAGTTGGATATATTACCGGCCGCGGCCTTGAAATTCTTGTCCATTTTGTCGGTCACGAACAGCACGCTCTTGGCGTTAATACCTTTGCGCAGGCCGTTTAGCGAGCTGGTCTTGGCCGCTTCGAGGGAGAGGTTCTCCATCACGATGACGGCGCCGTCGGCGGCGCGCGCCGAGAGGGCCTCGATCAGGGCCTGGCGCAGCTTCTGCAGCGGCAGGTACTGGCGGAAAGAGCGGGGTTTGGGTCCGAACGCCACGCCGCCGCCGCGCCAGATCGGGGAACGTATGGTGCCGTGACGGGCGCGGCCGGTGCCCTTCTGCTTCCAGGGCTTCTTGCCGCCGCCGGAAACTTCGGCGCGGGTCTTGGTGCTGGCGGTGCCGCGGTGCTTGTTGGCCAGGTAGTACTTTATGACTTCATGTATGAAGCAGGGGTCGGGCTTGACGGAAAAAAGGATCTCCGGCAGGCTGACTTTGCCAACTTCCTGTCCTTTCAGGTTCAAAAGTTTAGTTTCCATTTTTTATCCTCTTGTCGGCCCTTACTTCTTGGCGGCCGGTTTCTTTGCCGCGGCCTTGCCCGCGTCCGACTTTACTTTATTCTTCGAGACCAGGTTCGCCTTCGGATTGGGCACCTTTTTATTGGTGATGGTTATATAAACCATGCTGCCGTTGGCTCCGGGGATGCCGCTGTTGACGAGAATCAGATTTTCTTCCTTGATCACCTTCACTACCTTCACCTTCTGCACGGAGACGGTGTCCACGCCCATGTGTCCGGCCATGCGCTGGCCGGGGAGCACGCGGCCCAGGGAGCGGCGCGACCCCAGAGAACCCGGGGCCCTTTCCCTGTCGGAAGCGCCGTGGGAGGCGGGACCGCCGTGGAAGCCGTGGCGCTTCATACCGCCGGCAAAACCCTTGCCTTTGCTGATCGACTGAAGGTCCACATACTCGCCTTCGGCGAAGCGCTCGACGCCTGCGGTCTGGCCCTGCGCGGCGCCCGCGAGGTTGAGAACACGGAATTCTTTCAGATGCCTGATAGGCTTGCCGGCCAGTTTTTTGGCCAGGCCTTTCTCGGCGCTATTGGCGCGCTTTTCTTCTTTGTGCCCGAAGCCCAGACAGACGGCCTGGTAGCCGTCTTTCTCTTTGGTGCGGGTGTAAGCCACGCGGCAGGGGCCGGCTTTTACGACGGTGACGGCGTGCAGCGAGCCGGCCGCGTCGAAGAGCTGGGTCATCCCAACCTTCTGACCGATCAAAAATTTATGCGACACAGGCAGAGCCTGAACCTCGGGTTTAGCCTCGGTGTTATTTTTATTTTCTTCTGTCATATCAGTCCGCTCCTTGACTGGCCGCTTTGCGGCGTCCGCACATGCATTGTCCGTTACGACGGAAAAAGCCCGGATCTCACTCCGGGTTTTTCACGCGGTAAAAACAAACGGACAAACCGCGCCGGAACAAAACTGCTTCCGGTTCGTATAAACCAATATTTTAAGTTTCTATGATTAAGCCCGCAGGTGGAGGGAATTAAGGCCGCTCCATCTATAGGGCCGCTGCCCGTATTCCGAAGAACGCGACAGCGTAATAAAAACTGCTTTTTCAAAGAAACCGCGGCGTTGCCGCAGTTAACCACGAAATTATTATAACAAAACTCCCAGTAAGAGTCAAAGGTTTTCTGGGACTTTGTTACAGCGCGCCTATCGCGACCCCTATCAGGCCCATAAACAGCGCCATGGGCCAGCTTTTTGAAAACCCGCGGCTGTCGTCAACCTCTATAAAGTCGTCCCCGGATCCGGTCTGGTTTGCCGCGGCATATTCCGCGGCGCTCCGCCCGTTCCGAGGCTGCCCCCCCTGGGCGGCCGCGGAGAACCCATCTATTCCCATCTTTACCGCCGGCGGCCGGTTGCCAGCGGACAAACCGCTATGTGCGCAAGCGGCAGCGAACACAATGCCGACCACTAATAACAATTTGAATATACTCATCCAGTGTATACGCGCAACCTGCCCCGTTTATTGCCCCGGGCTGCAGGCGCCCTATGGATGCGCCCCGAACAAGGCCCTGTACGGCACTCCGTTCCCGTTCCTCCGATTGAAATTATATTTGTATTATACCATAAACAGGATCACGACCGCCCTTATTACCCCCCGATAAAATGAGGCCTCGCCCCCCCACGCTGTCCCGGGAAACGTTCCGGCGCGTTCGCAGGAAGCTGTAAGCTTTCGCGGGTGATATTTTATAGAATAGATGTCAGATGAGCATTCTGTCCGAAAAAAAGAGCGGATCCAATTCCCGCTTGCGGCGCAGCGCCGAACTCCACACCGACCGCTTCCTGCGCCTGGTGACCTCCTTTTTGACGCGCCTGCTCTACGATATAGAGGTAACCGGCCTTGAAAATCTGCCGGACGGCCCCGCCATCCTGATCTGCAACCATATCTCCTATGTAGACGGGGCGATATTGATAGCCGCCCAGCCGCGGAGGATACATTTCATTTTGACGCGGGAAGTTTATGAAGGCTGGACCTTAATGAAGCCCATCTTCAAGGCATTGGGCTGCATACCCATAGAAATAACCGACCCGCCAAAAAAAGTCGTAGCCTCCCTCAGAAAGGCCCGCGGCAGGCTGGATGAAGGCGCGCTGGTCGGAATTTTCGCCGAGGGCGCCCTTACCCGCACCGGCATGCTCAGGGAGTTCCGGAAAGGCTTCACCAGAATAGTCAGGAACAGTTCACATCCGATCGTCCCGGTATATCTCGGAGGCGCCTGGGGCACCATCACAAGCCATTACCACGGCCGGTTCGTTAAAAAATGGCACGGCTTGTCCCGCCGCAAGGTTTCCGTTATTTTCGGCAAACCGCTGCCCTCCGATCTGGAACCCGCGGACGTGCGCCTGGCGGTGATGGAGCTCTCCTGCGATTATTTTGCAAGCAGGAATACCGGGCCCGGGGGCCTTGGCCTTGAATTCCTGCGCACTGCGCGCGCGAACTGGAACAGGACGGCCGTTACCGACACGGCCGGCAATAAGCTGACCTATGGCGGTTGCGTGAAAGGGGCGCTGGCAATTGCGGCGCCTTTAAACGAACTGGCCCGGGACCGGGAGAATATCGGCGTTCTTCTGCCGCTCTCGACGGGTGCCGCGCTGGCGAATCTGGCCGTAGTGATGGCGGGACACGCGCCGGTGAACCTGAACTATACGCTCCCGGCGAAAGCCCTTGCGTCCGCCGCGGAGCAGTGTAAAGTAAGCGTCGTAATAACTTCCCGCGCTTTTTTGCGTGAAAGCGGCATAAAGCTCCCCGTAAATTCCGCGCTTTATCTGGAGGACCTGGCCCCGGCAGGGGGCGTGTTTGCCGCACTGAAGGCCAGGTTCGCGCCGGGCACAAGCCTTCTTCCGGCGCGGGATGTGCAGCCCGGGGACACGGCCGCGATAATTTTTTCCTCCGGCGCGACCGGCACCCACAAGGCGGTAATGCTGAACCACCGCAACATACTCTCCGGGGTTGAATCGCTGCGCATAGTCCTGGATCTGTCGGAGGGCGACGGGATCTGCTCCGCCCTGCCGCTTTTCCATTCCATGGGCGTCGCGGCCTCCCTCTGGTACCCGCTCCTGGGCGGGCTCCCGGTCTTTTACCATTCCAACCCTCTTGGGACGGAGAGGATGGCGCGGCTCGCGCGCGAGAGCGGAGCGGCGGTCCTGATCACCACCCCGGCCCTCCTTAAGTTCTACATCCGCAAAGCCAGGAAAGAGGACATGGCCGGCCTGCGCTATATAATAGCCGGCGGCGGCAAGTTGCCTCCGGGCCTGGCCGACTCTTTTGAGAATAAATTCGGGGTTCGCCCGCTTGAGGCCTACGGTTCGGCGGAAGCCTCCCCGGTGGCCGCGCTCTCCGTGCCGCACTCGGGCAAAGGCGACAATTTACAGAGCGGCTGGCAGGAAAGCAGCGCCGGTATGCCCCTGCCCGGAGTGGCGATGAAAGTTATTGATACCGTTACGGGCGGCCACCTGCCCCCGGGAAAAGAGGGTCAGTTGCTGATAAAGGGTCCGAACGTCATGAAGGGCTACCTGGACCGCCCCGACCTTACCGCCGCGGCAATGCGCGACGGCTGGTACCTGACTGGCGACACGGCCAGCGTGGACGAGGAGGGCTTTGTATCCATTACGGGCCGCCTGAAAAACGCGCCGCCCCGCCCGGGCGCATAAAAGGCTAACGGCGCCGTTTTGGTATACTAGGGAAGGAAAGGCAGGAGGGTATATGCTTAAAATAACGGCTTTCAACGGCAGCTCGCGCAAAGACGGCAATACGGCGATACTGCTCAATACCGCGCTGGCGGAACTGGCGCAGCGCGGCTTTGCTACGGAACTGGTGCAGCTGGCCGGCAGGCCGCTGCGGGGCTGCACAGGCTGCGGCGGCTGCTTCAAGAACAAAGACAAGCGCTGCGTGCTGCCTGACGACGGTCTGAACGGGTACATAGAAAAGATGACGGGATCCGCCGGGATACTTATAGGTTCGCCTACTTATTTCGCGGACGTCAGCTCCGAGACCAAGGCCCTGATAGACCGGTCCGGCTTCGTGAGCATGGCCAACGGCGGGCTTTTCAAAAGGAAGGCGGGCGCGGCCGTGATAGCGGTGCGCAGGGGCGGCGCGGTGCACGCCTTCGACACGATAAACCACTTTTTCACCATCAGCCAGATGATAATCCCGGGCTCCAACTACTGGAACGTGGGCATAGGCCGCAATCCCGGGGACGTGGAGAAAGACGAGGAAGGCCTGGCCACGATGAGAGTGCTGGGAGAGAACATGGCCTGGCTGCTGTCGAAACTCCACGCATAGCAGGCGCGCCAGCGCCTTAACCGGGCACAAAACGGAAGCCGGGCCACTCGCCCGGCTTCCCTTTCGGTACGCGGCTTTTTCACCTGCCGCCGTTTAACTGCATGGGCTCCATAGCACCACCATCCCGAACCGCACTTCCTGAATATAGTATAGCTCCCAAAACACCGGAATTCAAGTGTACGCATAATATCGCGGCATAGTTGAACCGTTCCATATACTCATTGCTCCCGGGGGCCCCGGACTTAAAGGTCTAAGGCAATCCTACGGCCGGAGTTTATTATAATCTGGGAATGAAGAAAAGACTTATTTTAACGATCTTCCTGGCTCTCGGCCCCGTTCCCGCCCGTGCCGGAGAAACGCCGGCTTTTAAGAATGCCCTGACTTCGGCGGCGGGCTTCCCTCATTTTTTCGGAGGGCAGTACTCAAGGCAGCTCAACCCTAAAACCGCTATAGGCCTGGCCATAGGCACCAGTTTCGTGCCGCAGACCACCAAGCCGACAGGAGAAAAGGTTTCGATGAACGGCGGCAATATAGAAGCCGTATCCAGGTATTTTTTCAGCGGCGGTCGTTTTTTTGGCGGGCTTAACGCCGGCTACCAGGACTTCAGCGCACGATCGACGCAGGACACGGTGCCGGGCGCGGGATATAATGTCACGGAAGGCGCGCGGGTGTTTTACATCACTCCGCACCTGGGCTGGCTCAAGGTTTACCCCTCCGGCTTGACCGTCGGCTCCGAATTAGGGATAAGGGTGCCGCTGTCGGTAAAACGCTATATTGAGCGCTCCGGTCCCGGAGACTACGATCCCGATGCCAGGAAATACGCGGACCACGGGATAAAATACCTGGCCACGAACCTGCTCCCCTTCGCCACCCTCATCCGGTTCGGATATTCGTTTTAACCCGGGTCCCGCGGTTTAGCGGGAATAAAGCGGATTTTATCTGGGGGTTAACACCCGCCGTATTTTCATGGTTTTAAACCGGCGTAATATTATCGGAAAGAAGAACATGGCGGCCAATATGATCCACATAGTCCTGTTCGGATCGCCCAGTACCGAGTTCAGCCGCAGCGTGGCGGCCATGACGACGCCGAAATAAAGCATATCCCCCGCGATAGCTATAGCCCAGCCGGAGATAAAGCCGTGCCCGGCCGCGGCAGCCGCCGCCCGGCCCGTCATAGGGTCCACACCGAACGCTATCATGATAAGCGCGAAAGGACCCGCGCCCCCGTAATGCGCCGTGGTCCGGCTCATGGCGAGCCTGAGCGCCGCGACCATGCGGGCGATAAACGGCACCCTCCGTCCCGCCCAGATCATCAGCCGCAGGAGCGGCTCAAAGAGAAAAGCCAGGACAATGTCCGAGATGAGGTAAAGTCCCGCCGTAACCGGCCAGATTATGCCGTGGCTGCGCGCAAGCAATACCCCGGCGGGAATTCCTCCGCCTACCGGGATAAGAAAAAGCATTAAAACAGGGATCATAAATATATCGACAAAGACACCCGCTAGGGCCTGGCGATGCGGAGATCGCAGCCGGGCAGCATCACTGAGGCCATTTTAAAATCATCAGGTTCCGTGACGAAAAACACCGGGGCTTTGCCCGGGCCCGGCAGGGTCACTTCGCAGTGCGGGGTATTCTTGAGCATCGTGAACGCGCAGGTTTCCGGGTCATCATAGCCAAGACGCAGGGCCAGGACGTCGCGCCCGGACAAACGCCCCGTTTTAGCCTTCCGCTCCAGGCCCCCGGGGCCGTCAAGGCCGATGACGAGGTAGAGCGGCTTGAATTTATGCCTGCCTGAATTTATCACGATAAAATCCTCGTTGTCCGGATGCGTGGTAAGACCTATCCGCGTTTCGTTCTTGCCGACGCAGATCAGTTTATGCGTACCGAAGCGGGCAGCTGTGGCGTAAACTTTGTCCACCACGCAGCCGCCCTCTTTCACCCGCAGGCTGGCGGGCGTAGGCCGGAAAGCGCGCACCAAACCCAGCTTCTCAAGCCTGCGCATGACGGCAGGTGTCATATCCATAGGTTTTAAATCAATGATCTTCATATTTCTTCCGCCTCGCTTTTCGGGTTCTTCCGCATAACCATTCTACCAAATGGCGGCCGGCGTACTTAACATGCTCCCTCAGCCGGTATTCCCTGCTTCCGCGGTTTAGGACGGGGCCGACCATCTTTTTGTATAATTTTGCGGATGACGGCGCTTTAAAAACAGGCTTACCCACGGACCAATTTACGGGTATTTCAAGGAAACATATGCTATTAAAAGAATATTCGGCCGGGATCTTGGCTTTATCCTTAGTTTTTATCAATATATCCGCCCGGGGTTTGTCCACACCCGCGGACGCTAAACCGGCCGAACACCCGGCCCCGTTCGCGGAACAAATGCGGCAGGGCATAATTTCAGAAACGGAAACCGGCATATCCGTGGTTTTGATGTTGAACAAAGAACTGGGCACGGAAATAAGCAGCACAACCGCAAAAGACTGTTTTGAGT
Source organism: uncultured Elusimicrobia bacterium (assembly GCA_903889965.1). Classification (GTDB taxonomy): domain Bacteria; phylum Elusimicrobiota; class Elusimicrobia; order Elusimicrobiales; family UBA9959; genus UBA9959. The sequence goes on along the minus strand of CAISZM010000062.1, from coordinate 10,418 downwards.
TCAAAACGCTTATAGAGCGGTTGGGCGCAGATAACGCCTCCGCGGCTAAAGCGACCGAGGACATGAAATCCGCCGGGTTCGCCGGAGCGGGCTCCAGCCAGGCCGCCTACATATCCATACTGAAAAACACCCTTGAAAGCCTTAAAAACTTCAGCCGGGACCAGACAAGTTTCCCGGAAGCGGACAGGGCCAGGATATTTGCGGCCGCGGAAGCTTTACATGAGGCAATAGGCGAGACCACGCTCAATAACATGGACCGGCAGATGGCTGAGGAGGAATTGCGTTCGGCAAAAAAATTCAAGGAAGCCGGGAAACTGGAAAACAATGCGGAATGCCTGCTGCACACGGCCGAACTTACGCAGGCCCTGTCGGATTATAAAGCGAAGAACGGGAAATGCCCGGAAAACCTTAACTTGCTGGTTCCCGGCCATATCAAGAAAATCCCCGCCATAGACCTGCCCGGGCACGCCGCGAGCAGGGCTGTGCGCGTGATAGACGAAGACTTCCAGGCTGATATTTCCTCCGCCGTTAAAGATACCGGGGGCTGGCTGTATTTTTCGAACCCGAAGTCGAGGTACTACTGCGTGGTAACCCCCAACTGTTCACACAAGGACAGCGACGGAAAAGCTTTTTACACCATCGGCGCAAAATAGAGGAAGAAGGACCGGCTTGAAATGAAACTGCGCGGCGACATTACAATAAACGGAACGCTCCACGCCAAGGGCACGGATATCCCCTGGTACATGATCTACCCGTTCTTCATGTTCCACATGCTGATGTTCGGCGGCTCGGGCTTTTTCATGGCCTATGCCGACAAACATCCCCCTGTATCGTTCCTTTACATGCACGGCGGGATAGCTATCACCGTCTACACCATCTTTTACCTGGCCATCTTCGGGCTGGACGAAGTAAAATGGATGTTCATAAATGCGGGGCTGGGCCTGCTCGGCCTCTATACGCAGATCGGCTGGCTGCTGTCTCTTTTCGGCAAGAAAATAGGCGACTATCCGTTTTACGTGCACGTGGTCCCGTTCTTGTATTATACTCTCTACACGTTCCTGATACGCCACGCGCTCCTGGACCTCACCCAGGCGCGGGAGGATGAAAACAAGAAGCAAACGGTGGAATACTCCTACATAGCCGTGTCAGTGGCCATTTCCCTGGCCTCTTATTATATGGAGCACCGCTGACCTTTCCGCGAGATCATAAAATTGCTACGGTCTTTCCCCCTTTAATACGGAACCAGGACGATCATGACCGATAATGCGGGAACGGAGATAGAAACTGCGGTCAGGATGATCAGGCTCTTCTGCCGTGCCAGGCACGGCACAAAGACCAGCCTCTGCGCGGACTGCTCCGTTCTGCTGGCCCGCGTTCTGGAGCGGCTGCGCAGCTGCACGCGCGACCCTAAACCCGCCTGCAGGGACTGCGCCGCGCACTGTTATCCCCCGCCCGTGCGCGCGCGCATAAAAGAGGTGATGCGTTTCTCCGGCCCCCGCATGCTCCTCCTCCACCCGCTCCTGACTTTACGGCACTATCTAAAAAGACCTTCACGCTGAACCGGTAAGGGTTACTTTACCCTTTTATCAATCATTCCCCCCTATTTGCCTCCAAATAATGTCATACTATAGGGGTAGTCAAACCAGAACTCAAGTTTTCGAAGCCTATTCTACCAAGCAACAATCGGAAAAGATAGAGCAAAGAGAGTTGAGTCAGGTAATTAAAGTTGCTAGGAGGATAGTACAATGAGCAAGAGAATATATGTGGGCGGTCTGCCCTTCACAACCACCGAAGCGGAAATGAACACTCTTTTCGCGACATACGGTGCGGTTACCAGCGCCAAGCTGATCACCGACAGGGAATCCGGCCAGTCCCGCGGATTCGGCTTCGTAGAGATGGCGAATGACGCGGAAGCTGTCACCGCCATGGAAAAGCTTAACGGCTCCGATTTCGGCGGCCGCAAGCTGACCATTAACGAAGCTCGCCCGATGGAAGCCCGCACCGGCGGCGGTGATCGCGGTGGACGCGGCGGCGATCGCGGCGGACGCGGCGGCGGCGGCTACGGCAACAACAAGTGGTAATTAAAATCCTTTAACGGTTTTAAACCGCCGACCCCTTAAAAGGCCGGCGGTTTTTTATTCCCCCCGCGCGCATAGCCCTTTCGAAGGCCCCCCAATAAGAAGCCGCCGGGTTTTCCCGGCGGCTTTCCCAAAAAACTGCTGCCGCCCTATTTCCATGGCGACTGGCAGCTTTTCCTTTATCGGAGTTTAATAAACAACAGTGGCAAAATATCCCAGCGTCTTTGCCCTTAATTATCCACCGTTATTATGGCTTCTATCATGTTCCAGTCGACATAGGAGTATCTGCCCTGCCCCCTGTTAAGGACAAGGCACTCCTCGGTGTCGGTAAGCGACTCCGCCCTGAGCGCTCCGGACGGGGTAGCCGCCTTGATTATAACCGTGATTTGTTTATCCCCATGCGAGTAGGTTGACTCCCCCGGCCGGGACCTCTCGTCGACCGGGTCCAGTACGAATCTCTTCTTAAACAGATTCTGCCATGCCGTCCTGTCCATAATGTTGCCTCCTAGAAATAACAAAGCTTACCACCCGGCAAAACTACTGTTGGATTTGCCCCCTAGTCATCCTCAGCAGACTCCTGTTGCATTTTCCTTATCCTCGCCAGAATATAGGCACAGGAATATAGCGCCCCCGGCAGAGCCGCCGCATAGGCCGAACCCGCGGCCTGGGCGGCTGCCGTGTCCGCCTCGATATTAGCGACGATATCCCACGGCCTGAAAAGTATAAATTTTAAGAAGAAGATCAGCTGCACCACGTTCTCTACCAGGGCAGCCGCACCCGCATACCTCAGATCGTGGTAAAGGGCCGCCCCGATGCCGCACTCTACCCCGTAAAAAGCCAGGTTCCCGGCCAGCGAGCCGCCGGTCAGCACGCCGGCCCGCATATTGGGCCAAAGGAACTGTTCCAGCAGAAACCACAGCGGGGCCGCGTAATAGAAATAATTAAGCTTACTCCCTTTCATGGCAACCCCAAGCCCGCTTTGATCTCCCCCCATATTCTACCAAACAGGTACCATAGTACGGATCAGACTCCCAGGCTTGTTCCCATTCCAGTAAATGAATTGCTTTGCAGGTTGTGGCTTTTTTCCCGGTTTAAATCCGGGGAGCCTTCAGCGCTCCTGGGGTTTAGGAAGGTACCGGCTGATATAATTTTCTACGTACTGGATACGCTCTGTGGTAGGCGGGTGGGACCGGAGGTATTTCTCTATGGTTATATCGCGCTGGCCTTTCTCCAGTGTAAGAATGCTCCTCAGGAATTTCAGGGAACTGTCCGGCGAATAGCCGAGCCGGGCCAGGTACCGGACGGCGCAGATATCGGCCTCCAGCTCCATCTCCCTGCCGTAGCCCAGCCCCATGATCCGGCTGGTCATATTGCCGGCCTGCTTGGCCGCTGAATTTTCGAAACCAAAAACGATAAGGCTTAGCAGCCCGTAGCCCAGCTGGGACTGCAGGGTTTCGGCGCCGTGACGCCGCGCGATATGCCCCGTCTCGTGCGCCAGGACACCGGCCAGGGCCAGCTGGTCCTGCCCGATGAACTTCAGGAGCCCCGTAGTTATGAAGATGGATCCGTCGGGAACGGCGAAAGCGTTCACGGTGGAGGACTCTACCACGTAATACCTGTAATGATAACCCGGGCGCTCCGAAACGGCGGCGATCTTGCGGCCCATATCCTCGATATACTTCTGCCAGGCAGGATCGGTATGCACCGGCATCTGCAGCAGGACTGACTGGGTCACAAGCTCGCCGACGCGGTTCTCTACTTTTTCCGGGACCCAGATCCTGGAGCAGCCCGAAAGCAGGAGGGCCAGCGCCGGAAATATTATTTTTATCCGTGCCATGGATGCCACCTGTCTGGATCCACAATATCGATGAAAAGGGCTGTCGCCATGACCAGGCGCGGGTCCGGGGCCGGGCCCTGGGGGACTGGGGCCAGCTTAAGGGTGTAGCGGTTCCAGATAGACCAGTCGCGCTTTATCTCCCCTGTCTCGGAGTTTTCGCGGGAGATTATGTAGTTGGTCCTGAGCAAGCCCCAGAGGTGGCCCAACAGCTTCCTGGCGATAGCTTTGGCGACTGAATCTTCCCGGATGTCGAGCAGGACCTTGTCCCCGGCGTCGAGCAGCTGCCAGCGCCTTCTGATGAAGACAAAGCCTACCCGCTTCATCTTCCCCAGCCCGTTCCCGGCCGGGTCGCGGATAAGGAAATAAAGAGATGCGAAGCTCAGGCGCTTCTGGCAGACGTCCAGGATAAGGTTGCCGGAAGAATCGTAGATTTTCAGCTTTTTCCGGAAGAACAGGCCCAGCACGAAACCGACCAACACCATGATGCCAGCCAGATGAAGCAGGTTAACGATAAGCATCACTTCAGCTGTGGGAAGAAGTCTGGGGTCCTCGCCGGCGAAAAGCATGCCCTGGATCAGCACTGTGATCAGAAAATAGAGGACGACCCCGGTTCCCAACAATAAGGCCGGCACCCTGTAGGAGACCGCGCTGTACTGCTGCCCGGCCGCGTCCTTGACGTCAAAAACGATAGGGAAGGAGAGGTAACGCCTTTCAACGCGGAAAGGGAAAGGGGAACCCGTGACGGGTTTTACTTCGGGGACCTCCTGGGCTCTGCCGGCAAGCGCCCGGTAGCCCAGGGCGGCCGCCGATAGCGCGATCACGATCAGAAAAAGCAAAAGCGAACTGCCAACGCTCCGCTTAGGCACAGGCGGCAGGGCACCGGGCTCCGGCTGTGCCCCTCCGGCGGCGAAGGAGGCGCCCACTGGGGGCGCGCCAAGCGTATCCGTAGAAACCGGGGGTGGCAACATGTTCGCCGCACCGGGGTTCGCAGCGGGAGCGCCCCCACCTTTCTCAGCGGGGGGCAGGCTGGCGGCCGCTGGAGCGGGAATCCGCCCTGCCGGCTCCCTCTGGTCCGCCGGGGAAGATCCGGCTTTGCTCAGCAGCGGGACCAGGGAACCGGACATCGCCTCAAATTCGGCGCTGGAGAGGTCGGTCAGTAAAAAGCCGTAGGACCGCCCGGACAGGTTGAAATAGCCCGAGCGATACCTCCTGCCTTTAGAAGAGAACCGGAGGAAGATAAATTCTGCGCCATCTTCGTTGGTAGCGGAGAATATCTTATTTGGCACCGCAACCCCGCCCCTTTTAAGCTTTTCCCGGGTGGCTTGAAGCTTCGCTCTCAAAGCCTTCTCCGCGGAGAACCCGGAAAGGTACAGGATCTTTATTTCTGACCGCCCTTTTTTTACCCGCAGGACGTTATTGGGCCCGGTCACCTCCGCAGCCTGCCACTTGCCGGGAATGTTCAGTAAAAATCCATTATCGGAAGATTTCAGCGTGGCGGCCACGGCCGCCGCCTGGCACAACACCAAAAGAACGATACAGGCTGGCACTGAGGTTTTCTTAAAGGTCATTTACACATTCCATCGCTCCAGGACAGCGTTCCCCGTCCGGGTTCTATGAACGATTATATATCTTTTCCCGGCATGATCAAGATGAGCAAAAAGGAACCGGCTCGCCTTTTTACGCCCATTCCCACCAGTTCGTCTCCGGAAAGCAGGCGGGCCGTTTTATTGCATATCCACACGGACAGGACCATAACGAGCACGCACGAAACATATACCCATAAACCTAAAGAGCGAAGATCGGCGGTCCTATATGCAGAAGATTAAAAAAAGCATAACATATTTTCCCGGCAGCAATAATCGCTCAAAAATCCGCCTTTTCGGCACCCGTCGGAATGCAGGTTTATCGTTTCGACCCGCCTCCGCAGCAACGGGAAACGAGGGCCGTAAGAGTTTCAACGCGCGAGGGCTTGTAAAGCACGTCCACGGCCCCTATGGCCGCGGCCTTCTCCCGCGCTTCGGGCAGGCCGGTGATGATAGCGACTGGGATGCCGGCGAGCGCGGGGTCTTCATGCTGGATCCGCATGAATTCCCAACCGGTCATTTCCGGCATCATCAGGTCCAGCAATATCAGTTTGGGCGGCCGGGAGGAACTTCTCAGGTAGGCCAGCGCATCCTTGCCATTGCCGGCCACGGCCGTCTCATAGCCCTTGCCGGCCAGGGCCGCGCAGATCATGTCGCGAACGCTCCTGTCGTCATCTACGACAAGCACGGCAGGCGAAGCCGCGCCGCTCATGGCCGCCCTTTTCCCGGTGAACGTATCACAATGCCGAACCTTGGCTCAAGAAACATCGCGCCATTCCCCCCTCCCCCGTAATAACGAAAAAACGCGGTTTCAACCTTAAACGAACCGTAATATGATTGCTTTTTATGCGGCATGATCCTGGAGACCAGCCCAATGATGAAATTATAATAAATATCACGGCGCTCCTATTTACACTCAAAAAAGGACATGGCGCCTTGCCCCCTCAAAATGAACCTGCTGCTTTTTTACGTCCTGCCTTTTTATATCCCCGCTGATATTCAAGCTGGCAGTCAACCAGTTTTTTAAAAACAACCATCAGGTTTTCAGTTCGCCCGTTAAGGTTTTCATAACCGGCCTCTTCGGCCTCCCCGCATAAATAATAGAGGGCCTCTATGGTAGAAACGCAGTATTCCCTGGGCTGTTTTTTGATCGCGAATTGGGAGTTGTAACCGCGGAAAAAAGAGAGCCGGGGTAAGGCGTGGATATTCCGGCTTTTGTTTAAAAGTCTCTTGGCGCAAGCCCAGGTCCCGTCTATAACGAAGATCAGAAGGGTTTTCCCTTCCTGGAGCAGGGGATTCCCCGGGGTTTTAAAATTCACGGCTTTAGGACCGGGGTACAGGACAAAAGGGCTATAGGAGGTATCCCGGAGCAGGGAATTAACCCGTTCATTCCTGGTAAAATCAGTCCCTATTAAGAGTTCCGCGTTCGTTAAACATAATTTCGCAAGCCGGGCGGTCCCCGTCTTTTGTTTTTTGGCTTCCTTGGTATGCATGAGGATCACGAAGCGCATCCTGGTGGAAAAAGGTTTTATGCTGCCGCATAAGCAGTTCTTCTTGGCCCTATAGCAGGCATAGCACTCCTCGCGGTTATCTGTCCTGGCATCTTTTGAAAAACAATCTCTCATAAACATGAGCTAAAATAAACCTGCAGCCTTTATACACTGACAAGCCTATTCTTGCAAATGGCAATTAACCGCTAATCCTTGCCAGCGCAGACGAGTCCAAAAGGCTCCCGCCGCCTTTTCCTAAAGGCTGCCGGTAATCCCCAGTTTCAACAGGTATATATAGGTACCTTTCGCCGGATAAAATAAAAGATACATAACATTAATAAAGCCCGCCCTAATGCAGGTCATAATGAGTATAGCGACAATGAGCGTGGGCAGAAGAGAAATAGCCCGGATGATCGCCCCGACCGTAACGCTGCCTATGGCAGGTTTGAAATACGATCTGTGGAATGCCTTCCCGGATAGATAGCTTAAATATATCGCGGCCGGCGGCCCCAAAAGCAGCAACGATAAAAGCACTATGCGCTGCTCGAGGTCTATACCCCCTCCCGAACCGACCGGGAACAGCAGCAACACCAGAAAAGCCAAAAACGCGCTAAGCCCGGTGAAGACAATTAAAGCTCCCGCTATAGCTGTAACGATACGCATAAGTCTCTCCGCTGCCGCATAGTTATTGATCCGCGGTCATTTATATCTTAACAATTTCACAAAATACACCTAGGTATACGCTAAAGGAACCTGCTGCCTTTTTTATACCGGCAGATCTATTCTAGCAAATGGGAATCAGCAGCAATCCTTGCCAGCGCGGAATCTAAAAGGCTCCTGCTGCCTTTTCCTTTGATTTTAAGACCCATGTCACTGCTGACACCGAATTTCGCCCGAAACAAAAACCGCCGGGTTTCCCCGGCGGTCTCGAATTACCTGGTTAAAAGTTTATCTTACGGACGGAACCAGTTGGCGGCTTCCGAGCGCTGGCGGTCGCCAAGAAAACCCCGCAGCTTAAGATGCTCGATAACCACCGAGGGCAGGTGATTCCCCAGCACCAGGTTGTGGCCGGTGGCCCTGCCGAACACCTTGAGGGCGTTGGTGGCGCAGGAGTTGAATATAGTGTTGTACTTCTCGGCGCTGTGGTCCCGGACCGCCTCGGTTATGGCCTCGTCCAGAAGGCGCAGTTTTTCCTCGCGGCTTATCTTTATGGGATAAACGTCGACAAAAAGGCCGTCGCGGCCCACGGCGGCCTCCAGGAAACTGTTCCATTCCACCATGTTCCAAACCAGGGGGTATTTCCCGGATATCCCCCCGCCGAAGGGAGAAAAATCCTCGCCCTTCTTCTCCAGGGGCAGGACCTCCACAACCAGCCCCCGCACCGGTTTCCCGTCCGACATGGCCCCGCCGTTGAACGTGAACATCAGGAAAGCGTGTCCGACGCCGCCGGACCTGAAACCGAAATAAGCCTCGTCCAGTTTGCCGTCCTCCAGCTTCAGATCCCGCCAGGAGTACAGGTCGGTGGCGGGATCCCGCTCGAACCGCACCCCATTCAGCACGCGCACGCCGCCGGAATTGTAGCTCTGCGTCGCGGGTTTACGATCCTGCACATAGTCGGGATATGTCTCCGCCTGCACCGGGGAGGGCGCCGATATCCCGGGGACTGCGGCTCCGGGAACAGACAGCAATTCCTTAAGGGCGGGACTCTGGGCGTAAGCGGCCGCCGTGAACAGCGGCAAAGAGAGGAGAAAAAGGCCTTGGCGCAGCATTGAGCGGTTCGCTTTCATCTCCATACTATACAGCTTCCTTCGCCGAATGAAATGAGGCTTAAGTACTATGCCCGCTCCGGTCTTTGGGCCTACCGGCCAATAGACAATAAACCACCGCGCAAAAAATGCCAGGCACCTTTTCAATTAGCAGGCCGCGGTTATTTTCCCGGTTTGAATCCGGGTATAGTTTTTGGACCGGCATCGGTGTCCGGGGTCGGGGCCATCAGCATTTTTATGGCATCAAACACGCTTTTGAACTGGGCGTCGTATTTCTTTTCCAGTTCCTCAAGCTTACGGGCAAGCTCTTTATGTGTACTGAGCAATTGACGCAGTTTAACGAAAGCCCTCATTATTTGAATATTCACCTGCACAGCGCTACTACTCCTCAGGACTGAGGACAACATTAATATCCCATGTTCCGTAAAAGCGTATGGCATCTTCCTGGTTCCGCCCCAACTTGATGTTCCAGTCTGGAACATCAAGTTTTCAAACTCCTTCCTGTTTAATTTGAACATAAAGTCTTCAGGGAAGCGCTCCAGGTTACGCGCAACCGCCTTATTCAAATCCCGTGTCCCAACGCCATAAAGAACGGCCAAATCCCTGTCCAGCATAACCTTATAGCCTCTTATGAATAGGATTTTATGCGCGAGCACATCCTCCGGAATTAATGATTTCATAATCCCCCCTTTCTGCGCTAATAGCATAGCAGACGACCCCGACAAGGGCCTGTCGTGATAAATGGCGGGTTATTCTGATTTATCTTAGATGGGTGGGGTCAATATCACATTAATTTATAAGCACCCAGCATAGCGTGCTGGAGGGGCGGCCGGGGTATTACCTTGAGCACCCGTTGCGGATGGGAGGCTCAAGCCGCTTCGGCTTGAGGGAAACCGACGCAAGCGTGGACCCCGGGACACTGTAGCGTTTCCCTCGGCCCGGGTGAGCAGGGTAATCCCCCGGCCGAACCAACTGGTCTACCCTGCGGCTCTCAGCCCAAAGCCAACCAGCCGTATAAGTTCGGCAATACCTTACAATAAGGGCCACAAATAAAACCCGGACCGCTTTTTGAGGGCGGTCCGGGCTGGCAAAAGCAAACTGAACTAAGGCTGCGGTGAATCGGGGCGGGCTATGCGGCAACACCTCCCACCCAGGGAGATAATTAAAGCTTTATCTCCACTTCAACGCCGCTGGGCAGATCGAGCTTCATCAGCTCGTCCACCGTCTTCTGCGTAGGGCTGACCAGCTCGATAAGGCGCTTATGAATGCGCATCTCGAACTGCTCCCGCGACTTCTTGTCCACGTGAACCGAGCGGTTCACGGTGTACTTGCGGATCCTGGTCGGCAGCAGTACCGGGCCCGCTATAAGCGAACCCGTGCGCTTGGCCGTCTCCATGATCTTGGAAGTCGACTGGTCGATGAGCCTGTAGTCGTACGACTTAAGGCGGATGCGTATCCGCTGACTGCCGCCGGCTTTAGCTTCGTCTTTTTTAGTGTTTTCAGCCATATATTATTCTAATATCTCGCTCACTACGCCCGAGCCAACGGTATGCCCGCCTTCGCGGATGGCGAAGCGCAGACCCTTTTCCATGGCGATAGGCGCTATCAGTTCTACGGTCATCTCGGCGTGGTCGCCGGGCATGATCATCTCCACTCCGGGCTTC
>CAISZM010000061.1 GCA_903889965.1 uncultured Elusimicrobia bacterium | reverse complement strand
CCGATCTAGGCTTTGATCCGTCGCAATACTTGTCCAGCTTGTGTATCCCGTTCCCGGCGTCCAGCACTATGTCGAAGCGCTTCGTTTTGACGAGCGCGCACACGGTATTCCCGCCGGCGGTGTCATACCAGCCGTTGGTCCCGAGGAAGATGACTTTCATCGGCTGTAATTTTTTCCGAGCCAACGCCTGTACCGGCCGGTCTTTACGCTTTTGACCCACTTGGGGTTATCGAGGTACCAGGCCGCGGTTTTATGCAGGCCGGACTTGAAGTCCACCGAGGGGCGCCAGCCCAGTTCGCGTTTTATCCTGGAAAAATCTATGGCGTAGCGGCGGTCGTGTCCGGGTCTGTCTTTAACGAAAGTTATCAGGTCCGCGTATTTCCTTCCCCTCAAGGCTGGGTTTTCAGCGGCGGGGAACAGGTTCTCAAGACCGGCGCAGATGCCTCTTACCACGTCCAGGTTCTTCATTTCGCAGTTGCCGCCCACGTTATAGGTCCGTCCCGGGCGCCCGCCCTCCATGATGCACCAGATAGCGGCGCAGTGGTCCTCGACATAAAGCCAGTCGCGCACCTGCAGGCCGTCCCCGTATACCGGGATGGGCTTGCCTTCCACCGCGTTCAGTATCGCGAGAGGTATAAGCTTTTCAGGGAAATGATAAGGCCCGTAATTATTGGAACAGTTCGAGATCGTCACGGGCAGGCCGTAGGTGTGGTAATAGGCCCTGACCAGGTGGTCGGACGACGCCTTGGAGGCGGAATAAGGGCTGCGCGGGTCGTAAGGAGTTGTTTCCCTGAACTTGCCCGTCTTCCCCAGCGAACCGTAAACCTCGTCGGTACTGACATGGTGGAAACGGAGGGCCGGGCGGGAACCGCGGGACGGGGAGTTGCCGGACCGTTCGGGATCGTCCAGCCAGTACCGGCGGGCCGCCTCCAGCAGGCTGAACGTGCCGTGTATATTGGTCTCGATAAAATCCTTCGGTCCGAATATGGAGCGGTCGACGTGGCTCTCGGCGGCGAAATTAACGACCCTGGCGACACGGTGTTTCCTCATCAGCGCCAGCACGGCCCTCTGGTCGCAGATGTCGCCTTTGACGAAAACATAACGGTTCCCGTATTTTTCACCTATGTCGGCCAGGTTCCCGGGGTTTCCCGCGTATGTAAGCTTGTCCAGATTGACGATCTTTCCGGCAAATCGCGTTTTTTCAAAAACATGCCGGATAAAATTTGAGCCTATAAACCCGGCCCCGCCTGTGACTAGTATCGCTTTCATGGTCATCAGTTCCCCGAGGCCACTTTCCTGAGGTATTGCCCGTAGCCGTTCTTATCCAGCCCGTCGGCAAGACGCAGCAGCCGGGCCTTGCTTATGTACCCCATATTGTAGGCTATCTCCTCTATGCAGGCTATTTTGAGGCCCTGCCGGCTCTCCACGGTAGCTATAAAGTCCCCCGCGTCCAGCAGGCTTTCAAATGTGCCGGTATCCAGCCAGGCGTAGCCGCGGCCGAGAAGCTCGACGTTAAGGGAGCCGCGCCTGAGATATGCCTTGTTGACGTCGGTGATCTCCAGTTCTCCGCGGGGGCTGGGTTTTATGGATCTAACGATCTTCAAAACGTCATTGGGATAAAAATACAGACCGGTAACCGCGTAATTGCTTCTGGGCCGGGCGGGTTTCTCCGCTATGGATAGCGCGCGCCCCGCCTTGTCGAACTCCACCACGCCGTAGCGCTCGGGGTCGTTGACATAATAGCCGAAAACGGTGGCTTTATTCTTTTTAGCCCCTTTAACGGCCTTGCGAAAGATGTCCGGCAGGCCGCTGCCGTAGAAGATATTATCTCCCAGCACCAGGCAGGCGTCGTCGGAGCCGATGAACTCTGCGCCTATCAGAAAAGCCTGGGCTATGCCTCCGGGGGAGGATTGTTCCCGGTAAGACAGCTTCAGGCCCCAGGCCGAGCCGTCGCCGAAGATGTGTTTAAAACGCGGCAGGTCGCCCGGGGTGGAAATTATAAGTATTTCCCTTATGCCGGCAAGCATCAGCGCCGACAACGGGTAATATATCATAGGCTTGTCGTAAACCGGCAGCAGCTGTTTGCATACGACATTAGTGAGGGGGTAAAGTCTTGTCCCCGCCCCTCCGGCAAGTATTATTCCCTTCATGATCTCCTCCCTGCCGCCGCATAGAACGGCGTGTCCTTCAGGAACGGCAGCGCGGCGTCCCTCGGCGAAAGCACAGGCTTTTTAACGGGCCACTTTATCTTAAGGACCGGGTCGTTCCACCGCAAGCCGGCCTCATGACCGGGCGCGTACTCTTTTGAACACTTATAGAGCACTTCCGCCCCGTCCGTAAGCGCGTAAAAACCGTGGGCGAAGCCGGCTGGCACGTAAAGCATCAGGCCGTTGGCCTCCGAAAGTTCAATGGAAAAAGCGCGGCCGAAAGTGGCCGAACCGGGACGGAGGTCGGCCACCGAGTCGAATATCCTGCCGCGCAGGCAGCGTACCAGTTTGGCCTGAACATACCGGCGGAGCTGACAATGCATCCCGCGCAGTACCCCCTTTCGGGAAACAGAACGGTTTTCCTGCACGAAAATATCCCTTATGCCGGCCGCCCGGAAATCGGACATTTTGTAATTTTCGGAAAAGGTGCCGCGCGGGTCGGCGTAGACCGCGGGTTTCACCACGAGCAGCCCTGGAATGCCTGTCTTTTTGAAAATAATTTTCACGGTTATTTCAGGGAACTATTTGTTCAGCAGCACGATATCGGCGCGCTGCTGGGCGTAAGTGTCCGCGTAGCCCTCGCATGAGAACAGGTTCTCGCTGCACATGAGCTCAGCCTTCAGGTAGTTCTTTATCAAGTCCGCCTGCTGGCCGGCAAGGTCCACCGTCTGGGCGTACACGTTGATCCTGAGCGGCATGTTGTAGTAACGGCGCTTTATCAGGTCGGCTATGGAGGCGAGCAGCGGTTCGCCCTTTTCCTTATCCAGAACGCGCCCTTTTTTATTGGGTCCGAAAAGGGCGGCGGAATCCATGCCTATGGTAAAGCTGCTGCCCTTCTGGTAGCCTATCACGGTGAATTTCACCAGTTCGCCCATCAGCGTCTTGGGGGAGCCAGCCTCGTCGACAAAAACATACACGGGGGCGTAGGTGTGCCCGGCGCGCACCCATTCATGCTGGTTGTTTTCCCCGCTCCAGGTCAGGATCTCGGGGGGCAGCCCGGTACCGGAGTACTTGTGGAAGATATTGCCGTCCTCATCGGTTATCGAAAGCGTCCACTGCAGGCGCTTGGAGTTCTTTTCGTTATAGGCGCCGCTGTACGCCTCGTCGAACTTGCTGCGCGGGTAGAAGTTGATCACGGTGTGGTCCCTGAAAGAGGTTATCCAGTGCCTTATCACGCGCTCGCTGAACAGTTTTTCGGGATAGTTGCGGGAGAACCCCACGAAATCCCCCGCGTTAAAAAGAAAGAGGCTCTTGTCGGCTTCCAGCGACTTGCTTATGCTGTCGAACTGGTCGATGTTGACCTTGACCGGCGGCTTCCTGGTGAGGAGTTCGTCCCCGGCCTCGGATTTAATGACTATCTCTTGGGGAACCTCGCTGTACGACGTGGCCGGCGCGGTCACATCCTGCGCGCGCAGGGCCATCGGACATAAGCCGCAGGCTGTCACCTGGAGAAAGAAGAACAACACCGGAATGTTCAAAAGCTTTTTATTCGTCATCATAGTTTCCTTATAATCCGCACGCCGCGTTCGCCCGAAGGCTTACCGTTACTCAGACACGAACCTGAAGGTTATTATGCCCCACTCCTGCGAAACAGGGCCGGGTATGGGCTCGAAGGTCCAGCGCTTTATCGCGTCCACGGCCAGGCGGTCCAGCGCGCTGTAGCCGGAAGTCTTTTCCACCGCCGCGTTGTCCATCACCTGGCCGGAATTATCGACGTAAAATTTAATGGAGACCGCTGCTTCGAGTATACCGCGCGCGCTCGCCCAGTCCGGGAAGGGCGGCGCGTAATATTTCAGCACCTTGCGCCGGGAAAGCGGCCCGGTTATCTCGAGACTGGGCGCGGGCGCGGCGGCCTGGCGCAGGGCTTCGTTGCGCCGCATCGAGATCGTATCGGCGGAAATCGTAGGCGCCTGCCGCACGGACAGCTGGACCCCCGCCGAATGCGCTTCCGCGAGGCGCTGCGGCGTTTCGGTTATTACCGGGGCCGGGCGGGCGGCTACGATCGAGCCCTGCCTTTCGGAGAGAGCCTGGGGTGCGTAGGACCGGCGGCGGGCGTTATCCACGGCGACGTTCAGCTCCTGCATGTTCTGAGGCCGCACCACCGCGCCGGACTCTTCGAATTCAAGGCCCTGCGGCATGGCGGGGGCCTTGTTAAGCCCCACCTCTTCAAGTTCTATTCGCGGGGCCATGGCCTGCGCCGAGCGCTCCGTCTTTATATCCAGTTCGGCGTCCTTTACGCCCCCGGCCACGCGGCGTCCCGCGTCCATTTCCAGTTTCTCGGCGGCGGAAAGCCTGCCCGCCCTCTCGGCCAGAGCCTGGGGGATATCCATCACGCGGCGGTTGCGGTCAGGGGTTTTGATGTCCATCTGGGCTATTTTCGGCATTGCCGGCTCCGCTATCTTCGGTATCTCCGGCAGCGCGAGCTTCAGGAAATTGAACGTTTTGCTGCGCTCCGGGAGGCGCGCCTGCGCCTCCCTTTCCTGGACGATAAGGTCCACATTGCTCAGGACTATGTTCCTGGTTTTAGGGGGAAACACCACGAAATAAAAATAAAGGAAGAACAGCAGGGCGTGGAACGCGGCCGACGCCGTCATGGAATAGGTCAATGCTTTACCGTTGCCCTGGTACATTTACTTTTTCTTCTGCTCCGTGGCTATGGTGATGCCGGCGGCGCCGGATTCCTTCGCGCGCTGCATGGCGTCGGTAAGCGTGCCGTAGAAGGCCTGTTCGTCCGCCTTTATGACCACCAGGCGCGCATCGCCTTCCTTAAGGGCCTTATCTATGCCGGCCAGGAAGGACTTCTCGTCCGTAAAGAGCTGCTCGTTAACCGCGTATTTGGAGTCCGCTGAAATAGTTACCACGACCTTCCCCTTCTCCTCCCCCTCCTGGGTCTTGGCCGTGGGCAGGTTTACCTTGAGGGCCGCTTCGGAAAGAAGCGGCGCGGTCACCATGAAAATTATCACCAGCACCAGGCAGACGTCCACCAGCGGCGCCACGTTTATGCCTGTCATCAGCTCTTCGTCGTTCTGTATTTTAAAAGGCATGGTTTAGTCTTTCATCAGCGCCATCTTGAGCGCGCCTGCCTGCTTAGCCTCGTCCATCAGTCCTACGACCTGCCCGACGCGGTTCTCGGAATCGGCTTTTACTATCACGAATTTGTCGGCGCTTTTCTCCAGCGCCCTGGTGATCGCGCCCTGGTAGTCGCCGCGCGAAACCGCCGCGCCGTTGAGCGTGAGCCCGCCTTCCTTTGAAAGCCGCACCTGCACGCTCTCCGACAGCGAAACCTTTCCGACCTGCGCGCTGGCCTTGGACTGCAGGACCTTTATACCCGCCTGAAGGGCGAATGGCGCCACCGCCATGAAAATAATGACGAGCACCAGGGACACGTCTACCAGAGGCGTGAGGTTGATGCTTGTTATCGGCTCTTCGGAAGAGGATGTTTCCATAATCGCCGCCGTACGCGGCAGGCGGCAGAGATCCTACTTGTTGCCTATCATTACCACCAGGCGGGCGCTGAATATTTCAAGCTCGCTGGAGATAACCTTGGTCTTGCGCATGAAGTAATTGTAAATGATGACAGCGGGTATGGCCACGGCAAGGCCGCCAGCCGTGGCTACCAACGCCTCGGCTATGCCCCTCGCAACTACGGTGGGACCGCCTGAACCGGAAAGAGCCAGATCGCGGAAGGCCTTGATGATGCCGACCACCGTGCCGAACAGGCCGATGAACGGGGCGATGTTCCCCATGGTGCCGAGCACTCCCAGATTGCGCTCAAGCATAAGCCGCTCCTCCTGGCGCTTTGTCGCCAGCAGTTCTTCCAGGTCCCTGCGGGGCATATCCCGGTGCTGCAGGGCGTAGCGGAAGAGGCGGGAAAGCGGCGAATCTATCTTAGAGGTGAACTCGACGGCCTTATCGATATTCCCCTCCTTGAGCATGCCGCTTATATGGGCAAGGAATTCGTCGACTTTACGGTGGCGGGCTTTGCGGAAGAAGAACCATCGCTCAAAAGCGAAGGTTACCGAAAGCAGCGAACAGAAAAGCAGTATAACAAGCGTAAAACTGTCCCTGAAAATGGCGAGGTAATTTATATTTTCCATAGGTTCTCCGTTGAGTCGGTCTTAACTACTGCTGATCCTCCACCGCCGTATGGCCGTAGTCTGACGGCTCATCGGTTTGGGCTTTGTCCGCCGCCGGGGCGGATACGGCTTTATTCGCTGCCGGGGCGGCCACGGCTTTGTCCGCGGCAGGTGCGGCTTCGGCTTTATTCGCTGCCGGGGCGGTCACGGCTTTGTCCGCGGCAGGAGCGGATACGGCCTTCTCCGCGGCAGGAGCGGATACGGCCTTCTCCGCGGCAGGAGCGGTCACGGCCTTCTCCACGGCAGGAGCGGATACGGCTTTCACTGTTTTCTTAACTCGCCTTGCGCCCGTTGACTTGACATTTTTCTTGGCAGACTGCCCGTCCTTGGTTTCTACGGCTGCAGCCGCTCCGCTTTCCGGCGCCTTTACGGGCTGCGCGGTCTTTTCCTGGGAGGAGGCCGGCTGATCTGCGGATGAGTTCCCCTCGGGGGTCAGGAGGGCCTTGGCCCTTTCCGCGGCGGCCCGGGCCACGTCCGGCTTGTCCGAATTAGCGGCTATATCGTTATATACCCTGGCGGCTTCGGGATTATTTTTCTCCGCCTCGTATATCTCACCCAGCTTTACAAGGCCCTTCAGGCGCCAGGCGCTTGAGGCCGGGGTCTGCCGGCTGAGACGCTCCCAGTATTCGCGCGCCTCGCCCAGCTGGTTGTTGTCGTAATTGATCTCGCCCATGTCGTACATCGCCTCAAGGGCGTCTTCTTTGCCGTCGGCTTCGCCGTATATCTGCGTGAGAGTTTTGAGCGCGCCGGCCAGGTCGCCGCGGGTCTTCTGGATATTGAATATCTCCCAAAGCGCGCCAAGCGCGTCGTCGGTCTTACCGGTCAGCTCGTAATAGCGGCGGTAAGTCGCCTCCGACTTATCCGTGTCGCCGATATTCTTGTAGCACAGCGCCAGGTTGAAGAGTGCGGGCTTTATGTATTCGCTGGAGGGGTACAGGTCCGCCAGCTTGGCATAGGCAAGCGCGGCTTCCGCGTGCTTTTTCTGGTTGTAGTAGGCGTTCCCCAGGCGGAACAGCGCCACCGGGTTCTCCTTGGAGTCCTGGTAGTTGTGCGTGAAACGTTCGAACACGCCGGCCGCGTTTTCCATATCACCGGTCTGGAAATAAGCTTCGCCAAGGTAGAACTGCGCGTCCTTAATGGACGGGTGGTCTATGTATTCCACGCTGAACTTCTTAAGGTTGGCAATGGCGCCTGCGTAATCTTTTTTTTCGAAGAACCTGCGGCCCAGGCGGAAAAGGGCCTCGCCGGAGGTTTTATCCGGAGGCTGACGGCCCGCCAGCCCCACGAACCAGGCGTTAAAATCCATCCCGGGATTCCTGTCGAATACCGCCTCGGCCAGGTCGAAAGCGTCGGCCGCCTCGGGCGCTTCGGGATAAAGGGAAACCACGCTCTGCGAACGGTCCAGGGCCTGAGCGTCCTGTTTAAGATTGTAGCGGACCTGCGCCAGGCGCAGCCAGGCCAGCGGAAGATTTTCGCTTTTGGGATAATGGGCTATGATCCCCTCGTAGACTTCGGCCACCTCCGCGTATTTCTGCGCGCGGAACCAGGTGTCGGCTATCTGGAAATCCGCCAGTTCCGTCTCGGGAGCCTTTGGATATTCCCGCGACAACCGGCTCCAGGTCTCAACCGCCTGGGTGTAATAGCGCAGCCGGTAAAGGGCGAGGCCGGCGCGGTAAAGGGCGGTCGGAGCGTACTCGTCCTGCGGCTGCGCGGCGGCGAAAGCCTCGTACATCTGGAAAGCCTTCTCGAATTCTTTTCGGTTGAAGTGGCTGTCGGCCAGCGACATGGCGTCCGCGCCGGACGGTTGTTCCGCGTCCGGGAAAGCGGCTTTAAGCGTCTTAAGCTTCTCCCTCGCGCGCGCCGCGCCTTCGATGTCGCCTGCGCGGGACAGGCACCATACCAGCCCGTCCTGGGCGTAAAGGGCCGCGACGTCGTTCGGATAAATGCGGGCTATGGCGGTATAAACATTGCGTGCGTCATCCACAAGGTTTATGTCTATGTACGCCTCTGCCACGTACAGCAGGCTGAGCGCGCGCCACTTGGAACCCGCGGGGGGCAGGTGCTTGAAAACGAACTGATAAGAGGTGAGAATGCTGTTGTAATTGCCGCGGTCATACTGCGCGCGCAGCATCATGAACAGGGCCTGCTCGGCCACCTCGCTGGAGGGAGCGAGGTCCACCGCGCTCTGGAAAGCCAGCAGGGCCTCGTCGGTTTTTTTCATCTCGAGGAGCGAGATGCCCTTGAGGTACCAGGCGTTCTTTGCCAGGGCGTGCGAGGGATAGAGGGCAAGGAAGGTCTCCAGCGCGCGCACGGCCTGCGGATAGTCTCCCAGCAGATACTGGCTCCAGGCCAGCTTGTAAGCGGCGCCGGGGGCCACCACGGAGCCGCCGTACCCGGTAGTCACCTTGGTGTAGGCGAAAAGGGCGTCGCGGATCTGCTTGTTCTCCAGGTAGGATTCGGCGATGAAGAACTGCGAGTACGGCGCGAAGAAATCGCCGGGGTTCTTATCTATCACGCTCTGGAAATTAGAACGCGCGCTCGGATAGTCCTTCTTGTTGAACAGCGAGGCGCCGATGCGGAATACGGCCGCGCTGCGGAGCTTGGAATCAGGGTATTTTTTCAGGAAGTCCTGGTACTTCGCAATTGCGCCGTCGAAGTCGTTCGCCAGGAAGAAAGAGTCCGCTATCAGGAACCAGGTCTCTTCGTTGAACTCGGATTCCGGGAAATCTTTGAGCAGCTTCTCGAACACGGAGGCGGCCATATAGGTCTTCCCGTCGTAAAGGTAAGACTTGCCCAGGAAAAAGCGGGCCTCCGGCGTGGAGAGCATCAAAAAAAGCTTCTGCGCGGCAGGATAATTCTTGCGGTTAAGCTCTATGACGGCCTTGGCGAACAGCACGGCCGGATCCTTGGCGTAAGGCAGCCATGTTTCTTCCAGGCGGAACAGCGCGGTCTGCGCGTCCTGGTAGCGGCCCGCCGCTATATTGGAGTAAACCACACCCAGCCGGCTTTCGGGGGCTATGTAGTTCTTCGGGTACTTGTCGTCCACCTTCAGGAATTCGGCGAGGGCGCGCGGCCAGTTCCCCATGTTGTAATAGGCTTCGCCTATGCGGTGCTGGGCGCCGGCCTCAAGGCCGCTCCGGGGATAGTCGTTTATCACGGAAGCATAGGCCGCCGCAGCCAGAGTAAAATCGTTCATCGCCGCGGGGTTGGCGCCGGAGAGATCCCCGTCGGAAGAGGTCTTGGATATTTTTTCCTGGCGAAGGAGTTCCAGCCCTTTCGCCATGTAAGCCTCACCCTGCACGAAACGCGCGTCCTGGGCGCGCTGGCTGCCGGGGTATTGCTTTATGAACTTATCAAAGACGTCTATTACCACGGCGCGGTCCGCGGAACTCTCATAAAGCGCGCCGATGTTGCGGAAGGCGGCCTCGTCCTCGCTAAGCTGGGACAATTGCAGCTGGGCGCGGGACGGGAGACAAAAAAACAGGGTTAAAGATAAGGTCAGGAAAATTTTCAAGTTCTTCACCTCTGGTAAGATATTAACTGCGCTGCATAGCCGTCCCGTGACGGGTAACTGTCAGATCGGCACAGGAGCGGCGGCGTTCAATAGGCTCCGGTAAGTGCGCGCGCGGCGGATTCCTTTGCGAGGTTGGCTACAAATTCCCCGGTATTAACTCCGAAGACGCTCCTGTTGCCGCGCAGCCGCAGTGTCACCGTACCCGCATCCTTTTCCTTCTTGCCTACCACCACGAGATACGGGATCTTTTCGATGGCGGCCTCCCGCACCTTGGAGTTCAGAGTGTCGTGGCGCAGGTCGGAGACCACGCGCAGACCGGCGGCCTTAAGTTTGGCCACCACCTCGCGTGCGTAACCCTCCTCGTCCTGCGTTATATTGAGGACCTTCACCTGCACGGGAGCCAGCCACAGCGGGAAATTGCCGGCGAAATGTTCTATAAGGAAGCCGATGAACCGTTCGTGCGTGCCCAGCGGGGCGCGGTGTATGCACAGCGGCGTCTTTGCGGAGCCGTCGGCGTCCTTGTAGGTGAGGTCGAAACGGACCGGCACGGCGAAATCCACCTGGTTGGTGGCCAGCGTGAATTCCTTGCCGATGGCGCTCCACACCTGCACGTCTATCTTCGGGCCGTAGAAAGCGGCCTCGTTGGGGATCTCCGTGAAAGGCATTCCGCCGCTGGTGAGGGCTTTGCGGACCATGTTCTCGGTGGCCAGCCACATCTCGCGGTTGTCCACGTATTTCTTGCCCAGCCCCTCGATACCGTGCGTGCTGAAGCGCATAATATACTTCTCGATCCCGAATATCTTGAAATACCCCAGGTACATGCGGCAGACGGCCAGGAACTCCTCCTGGAACTGCTCCGGGGTGCAGTAGATATGCGCGTCGTTCATCTGCATCGAGCGGACGCGCATCAGGCCGAAAAGCTCCCCGGATTGTTCGTAGCGGTAGCAGGTGCCGTACTCGGCCAGGCGCACCGGCAGATCGCGGTAGGAGCGCGGCTTGGAGCCGTATATCTTGTGGTGGTGCGGGCAGTTCATGGGTTTCAGGTAATACTTCTGCCCGTCTATCTCCATGGCCGGGAACATGCTCTCCGCGTAGTAGGGCAGGTGGCCGCTCTTGTGATACATGGTATCTTTGCAGAGGTGGGGCGTCCTGACGCGCTGGTACCCGGCGGCGGCTTCGGTTTCCTTGGCGAGTCTTTCCAGCTCTTCTATGATCACGGCGCCGTTGGGCAGCCAAAGCGGGAGGCCCGGCCCCACGTCGTCGTCAAAGGTGAAGATCTCCATCTGCTTGCCTATCTTCCGGTGGTCGCGGCGGGCGGCCTCCTCCTGCTGTTTTAGGTAAGCGTCCAGCTCCGCGGGCGTCTCGAAGGCCACGCCGTATATACGCTGCAGCATGGGGTTCTTCTCGCTGCCGCGCCAGTAAGCCCCGGCTATGGAAGTCAGTTTGAAGGATTTCAGCCTGCCGGTGTGCTCCACGTGGGGACCCTTGCACAGGTCCTCAAAAGGCCCGTTGCGGTATATGCTGATAACGCTGCCCTCGGGCAGGTCGTTGATCAGCTCCACCTTGTACTTTTCCCCCTTATCCCCGAAATGCTTCAGGGCCGCGGCGCGGGGCAGCTCGAACCGCTCGAATTTCTGGGCCTGCCCCAGGATATGCTTCATCTTCCTTTCGATCAGCGGGAGGTCTTCGGGGGTGAAATGGTGGGCGAGGTCGAAATCGTAATAAAACCCGTTTTCGATAGCCGGCCCTATACCGAACTTTACTCCGGGGAACAGTTCGGCCACGGCCTGGGCCATGACGTGAGCTAGCGAGTGGCGCATCTTCTGCAGCATCTCTTCATTGTTGTTTTCGGTCATAGTTGTTTACGAGCTGCCGGGCAAGGCCGTTATTTTCCCAGGAAGCGTTTTTCCGCCTCGGGCCAGTTTATCGCGTCCCAGAAAACCTGGGCGTAGCGTGCTTTGTCCAGCTGGAATTCCGGCATATAGGCGTGTTCAAAAAGATCCATGACAAGCACGAACTCCGCGCCGGCAGGCACGCCGCCGTCGTGTTCGTTTATCCAGATATTATGGAAAGTGGAGGCCTGCCGGTCGTAAACCAGCGCCGCCCATCCGTTCCCGCGCACCTGGGTCATAGCCAGGAACGCCGTCCGCCAGGCTTCGAAAGAGCCGTACTGGGCCGCCAGCGCCGCCTTCAGGCCGGAACCCTCGGGCAGTACCGCGGGCCCTAGGTTGGCGAAATAAAGTTCATGCAGGCGCATGCCGTTGAACTCCCAGCCGAAGCGCCGCTTAAGCTCGGAATATTCCTGGGTGGAGGTCGCACCCGCCGCTTCGAGTTCCTTTAACCGCCCGATAAGCAGGTTGGTATTCTTTACGTAGCCCTGATAAAGTTTGAAATGGTTGGCGAGAGGCGTGAAGGAGAAGATCTTAGCCGACAGGAGGGCGCTGTAATCCCTGGCCGCATAGTAGCCGTCGGACGCAGCGGCTCCGCCTGACTTTACCACCACCTGGGCCCGCAGGGACCCCGAAAAGGCAAGAAGCGCCGCGAGAATAGGGAATAAAGCGCGCATTTTTCCTCCCAAAAAGAACCCGCCGGAATCCATCCCGACATTCTGCCGCGCTCTGTGGAGGATGAATCCAACGGGCTTTTGCAGAATACCGCTAAAAGTGGTGCCCAGTACAGGGATCGAACCTGTGACCTTTCCCATGTCAAGGGAACGCGCTACCGCTGCGCCAACTGGGCCTCTTTCCTGAATATTATTATACCAAAAAAAGGAGGCTGGCTCCTTTTGGCCCTTTTTACCCCAAAAAACATCAAAAAGGTGCCTGCCTCCTTTTGTATTTGGCTTCTATTACCGAGCGGAGGCCGCCGCGGGGGGTGAACTCGCCGGTGACGGTGCAGGATTTGGGTTTTATGGCTTTAACTACGTCGTCCAGGATGCGGTTGGCTATGTTCTCCATGAAGATGCCGCAGTTACGGTACTGAAGGAAATAGTACTTCAAGGACTTCAGTTCCAGGCAGAGTTTGCCGGGG
>CAISZM010000060.1 GCA_903889965.1 uncultured Elusimicrobia bacterium | reverse complement strand
GCTGGTGGATGGCAAGCCCGGTGAGGTAAAATCCCTGAGCATGAGCGCTTATACTATCAGAGCCATGACCCGGAAAGAAATGGATATCGCCATCGACTGGGCCGCGGCGGAAGGCTGGAACCCGGGATTGCATGACGCCGATTGTTTTTACGCCGCCGATCCCGCCGGTTTCCTCATCGGATCGCTTGGAACCGAGCCTATAGCCGCGATCTCGGCGGTGAAATACGGCGGCTCTTTCGGCTTTCTGGGGTTTTATATCGTCAGGCCGGAATATCGCGGCAAGGGCTACGGTATACGGATATGGGACGCCGGCCTTGCGCGCCTCGCAGGCCGCAATATCGGCCTCGACGGGGTAGCGGCCCAGCAGGGCAATTACAGAAAATCCGGTTTCATGCTGGCTTACGGGAATATACGCTATCAGGGGACCGGCGGCGCGAAGCCCCGGCCCGACGCGGAGATCGTCCGGCTGTCAACGCTCCCTTTTGACGGGATATGCGAGTACGACAGGCCGTTCTTTCCGGACGACCGCGCGCGGTTCCTAAAGCATTGGATCGCCCAGCCCCAAAGCACGGCGCTGGGCCTCCTTCGCAACGGCAAACTGGCTGGTTACGGGGTACTGCGGGCTTGCCGCTCGGGATACAAAATAGGCCCTTTATTCGCTGACAGCCCGGAATTCGCGGAACGGCTGTTTTTAAGTTTAAAGGGACATGCCCCGGAAGGCGCCTCTCTTTTCCTGGACGCGCCGTCGGTGAACGCTGCCGCCGTGGAACTTGCAAAACGGCATAATATGACGGCGGCGTTCGAAACGGCCAGGATGTACACGGCGAAAAGCCCCGGCCTGCCCTTAAACCGGCTGTTCGGCGTGACGACCTTCGAACTTGGATAAACGGGCTTTAAATTAAAACGTCAACCACCCCGGGTTTAAAATCCCTATGACAGCTGCGCGCAGGCTGTCGTTTTTTCGGGAAGCCGGCCGTTCCCGGGAAAAACATAACACCCGGCCACAAGGGGAGGACGACGTATTTGCAGATCCTGATTTCAGACGCATGGCGAGTTTGCGTGTAGATATATAGGGGTTTTTAAAGCGGCGGCGGATGGGGACTTATGATCAAAAAGGCCGGGTTAATATTAGCGGCGTTTTTCTGCCTGGGCGCCGGCGCGTACGCCGACGGCAGGTCCGACGCCGCGGCGGACAATTGCCGGGGGGTAATGAACCTTATAAATGGCAAGTACGATAAGGCAATCACGGATCTGTCCAATGCCATAGCGGCCGATCCGGGTTATTTGGCCGCCTATCTGGGCCGGGGGGCCGCCTATCAGCGTAAGGGCGAGCATGATAAGGCCCTGGAGAATTATTCCAGGGCCTTAACCACCGGCACGAAACCCGCCGACGGATACTATAATAGCGGGATCGGTCATATAGTTAAGGGCGAGTATGACAAAGCGCTTGAGGATTTCACCAAGGCGAGTGCGGCGGACCCCGCATATCTGGCCGCGGACATGGGCCGTGGAGTCGCGTTCGCGTATAAGGGTAAATACGAGTGGGCCACTGATTATTATTACGAATCACTGGAAAACCAGCCTTTCAACTGTGGAACGAAGAACTATATCGCGAACGCAGCCGGGGATAAACACAGTTCCGGCGTGAAAGCGCCTCCCCCTGTCGAGGAGGATAAAGCTACCGGGAAGGCGTCTCATCCCCGCAGAACAGGCCGGGGCGGGACCAGTGAGTATCACACCCCGCGGCACGAGAATGAAGAAATACAGGGGCTGTCCCAGGACGACAGCTTCTTAAGCGGGTTCCTCAATTTCAGCCTTTTACTCGGTCCCTCGATTTTATTAATCGTCCTTTTCGGGAGAAAAGGCACAGGCAACGGATTGCTCAAGTTCGTAGCGGTCGCGATCCTGGCCTTGCCCATCGCGGGTTTCGTGATAGGGAGCAATTTTTCATACCTGGAACCCGGAGCCGCCGCGTCCCAGAGGGGTATGGGTTTCGTTTTTGCCGGGGTATTTGGCGCGATACTCACTGCGATAGCCGGATCCATAGTCTTCATTGTCAAAGGTTTAGCCATAGAGCGGCCAGCGAGTATGAAGAATAACACGAACACGAAGAAAAACGTTAAGATCGCCTTTACCTATAATCTCATTGTTGCCGGCTATTATCTCGGGCTTGAACTGGGCCACACCGATAAGTCCGGGGACGGCCTTATCGGCATGTTCGTTTTATCGTTCTTGTTTACGGTAATTCATTGCCTGGTAGTATCTTATCTTTACACCCGCTCCGCTTTGGATCCAAAGCGTGAAAGGATATCGGATTCCTACCTCTCGGCAGTTCTTCCTATTATCGGCACCAGCATCGGTACGGTGATCGGAAGTTCCATGCTGATAGGGATAATGTCAGATATTTTCAAATAGATCAGACGCGCCTTATCGCCCCAACCCAGCCAGATCCCGGGATTTTTAAGTTTTATCCCGAATGAAATAGGTAGAATGAGAGCTATACGTTTTCCCGGGAGGTTTTTCCATGGTTTTTGAGGTTTTTCAGCTATTGTTCGCAACGAGCCCTATCTGGCTGCCGATCCTGCTTATTGTCTCCCTTATTTATATCTTGAACAGCCATAAGAAACATCTATCATCGCGTACGGCGGCCCTACGACCTGGGGGGAAAGAGACCCTGGCGACACCAGAGGAAATTAAAAGAAAAAGGCGCGGCGATATCTTCACAAGGGCGATGTTCATTTTATGGGTGGCATTCTTTGTGCTGCACCGCGTCCTCATAACCGCCTTGATCGCCGCGGCGCCCGGCTCCCATTCCAATTTTCAAGAGACCGCCGGAATGGTGATAATATTCGGAGACCCTTGGGTATCATTACCTGCCTTTTTGTTGTACCTCGTCCTGCCGCATGGTTTTTCCCACTCCGGCGATGCTTACTTGACCTACGCCTATATCGCCTTCTCGCTCTTGATCGACTCCCTGATAATTTACCAGCTCTGGCGCTTGGCCCGGCACGCTTTTATAGCCGAAAAACCGCAAGGAAGATGAAACATCATTAATCCGCAACCGCGTAGCCCGGCCCGCCGCCAGGACAGGCAAACATAGCAGGGAGTACTGCAACGCATATTTGATAAAATACCGTATGCAAACCCTCCTGCCCTACATGAACATTTTAGTCCCTATGCTGTTCATTATCGTTGCGGCAACCGTGGGGGGGGGCCTCTGGGCGGCGCACCGTAAAGCAATGCGGCCATGGAAAGAACTCGCCTCCACCTTCGAAAGCGGCAATGCGCATTGCGGCGTCAGCTCGCGCGATCTTACAGGCATTTACCGGGGGTATACCTTTTCGGCGAAGACGGCGGATGGCGATCTGCCGCGCCTGGCCCGCCTGCCGTACGCGCCTCCCCATTTCAAGATAACTCTTAATAAACCTACCAAGCTGCGGCTGACTATCCACCGGAGGAGCGCCAGTTTTTCCGGCGACTGGCGCGAGGCGCTTGAGACACTTGGGATCATGAAAGTCTTTCCCACGGGCGATCCCGCGCTTGACCAGGGTTTCGCCCTTTCGTCGTCCGAAGAGGATGGGGCGCTCAGGCCGTTTCTGGGCGCCGAGACAAATACCGCGTTCGGCGATATTCTGTCAATGGGATTTGACGGGGTTATGTTCGACGGACGAAATGTTACGGCATACATGAACAAGTATCCCATCGCGGAGATAGATCTGGTGCACACGCGGATCGCGGCCATTCTGGACGGACTTATTTTAATTTCCTCGCGGGCCGGATAACGGCGGGGTCGGTAAGACGGAAGCTGGCGAAAACAAGCGCAAAGCCGTTTTTACAGGGAGAAAACACAGGCGAATCCTATGGAAATACTTATAACCAACGACGACGGGATATACTCCGAAGGCATATACGCTCTGGCGACCAGCCTCAGGAAAATGGGCAACATCACGGTTGTGGCCCCGGACACGCAGCGCAGCGCCGTGGGACACGCCATAACCATAGCCGACCCGCTCCGGGTGGTTACGGCGAACCGCAACGGTAAGTTTTTCGGTTACGCGGCGAGCGGCACCCCGGCCGACTGCGTGAAACTCGGCATAAAATCGATAATGAAAAAACGCCCCGATCTTGTGGTCTCGGGCATAAACCTGGGCGGCAACCAGGGCTACAACATCCTCTACTCCGGCACGGTCTCCGGCGCCACCGAAGGCGCGCTTCTGGGGATACCGTCGCTGGCCATATCTCTGGACACTTTTACAAAACCCGACTTCAGCGCCGCCGCCGCGTTCTCGGTAAAGCTGGCCGGAATGGTGAAAAAACGCCGTCTGCCGCCCGGTACGCTTCTGAACGTCAACCTTCCGAACCTCCCGGCGGCGCGCATAAAAGGCGTGCGCGTGACGAACCAGAGCCGGACCTCCTTCAACGACTGGTTCGACAAGCGCAGGGACCCCCACGGCAATACCTATTACTGGATGACCGGCGATTTCAAGCCGAAAGACGCCGACCGGGCAAGCGACCTGAACGCCCTGCGCGGCGGCTACGTCTCCGTCACCCCGATACAGTTCGACCTGACGGACTACAAATTCGTCCCGGAATTGGAAAACTGGGAACTGAAGCTCTAAGGCGGGCGCGCCGCCTGTTCAGCCATGGAGGGAATATAAAAATATTTGTGATAGCCCTGCTGCTTGCACCGGGCGTATGCCTGGCCGCCGCCGGTACAGACGCTCCCGAGGGGGGAACAGCTCCCGCCGCGGCTGGATCGCCTGCTCCCGCGGATTTTAAATATTCAGCGGAAATAACAGGCCTGATGAAAGATCTCTCTATATTGCTGGAGCGCGGGCCGGAGATCCCTCCCGACAGGATGGGGCCGCTTGCGCCCGAGATCTCCCGCTTGGACGGCCTGGTAAAGACAGCTCTGGGAGCCGCCGCGACCGAAGCCGCCCCGCGGAATGAAAAATACGCTGAAAGCGACGCAGGCGGCAAGATCGCGGAAGAATACCTGCGGTTTTTGCGCTCCGCCCTGCAGGTCTACTACGCGGCCAACAACGGCAAGTATCCCAAAACGCTCTCCGACCTGGTTCCCGCGCAGATACCCGCCCTGCCGGAACTTTATCTGCCGGGCCACCAGAGGACGGACAAGGTCATAGCGGTAAACTCTAAAAAGTACGATAAGGATTTCAGCAAGGCCGTCACCGACTCCGGGGGTTGGCTTTATTTCGCCGACCCTTCCTCCGCCAACTACGGTCTGCTGGTCATAGACTGCCGCCACGCCGACGCCGACGGGGTGGAACTATTCAGGAATTGAGCAGCCGGGAACGATCATGATAAAAGAAACCGCGATAGCCGGGACCATAGAAAAACTGATAAGGAAATATCCTTCCGAATCCGCCAGGATATCGGACTGCGTACGCCAGTCGGCGCGCCTCTGGGACACGAAGAAAGACGGCGGCGCGGCTGACTTCAAGCGCTTCTGCCTGTCACATTTCGCCGCCGGGGAGGAACTGGAAAACCTGCTCGCGGTATTTGAAGACAAGCTTGAGCAGGCACGCGGGCATTTCAACGCGCTGACGCTTCGCCTCCGCCGGGAGCTCGACGAGGAGACCGGCCCGCTGCGCCTGGCCGAGCGGATGTTCGCGGCGTACTCCCCTGACTCGCATTTTACGGAGGACATGTTCCTGACCAAGCTGGCGTTCCTGGTCCTGCTTAATTTCCCGGTCCGCACCCTTGACGCCTGCCTTGAGAGCGGCGCCGCCTGGAACAGGGACGAATGGGCGCGGACAAGGCTGGCGCAGCGCTTCGCGCACAGGGTGCCCGCCGAGGTCAACAGAGCGCTGGTAACGGCGTACTCCGAGGCCGAGCGCTATATAAATTCCTACAACATTTTGCTGCACTCCGTTACCGGGCCGGCCGGAGAAGAACTTTTCCCTGGCGGTATCAATCTCCTGTCCCACTGGGGCCTGCGCGACTACCTGAAGGGCCTTTACCCGGAAGGGCCGGGAGGCCTGCCGAAGCAGCTTGCGATACAGAAAGTGATGGAGCGCATCATTACCCAGGAAATACCGGCCAAGGCGATAAATTCGGAAAAACACGTCTGGAACCCGGCGGCGAACACGCTGGACGGGGCCGCCGCTGAAAGGGAACCGGACACGCGCTACGAGAAATTCATTGAAGTTTTCCGGGCGCACCTCAAGGAAGACGAATATTTCCCTTTGACGCCCACACACATGGACCGGAAGTTCAAACTGGGGCGGGAAATACCCGAACCCGAGGTTGAAACGATGCTGACGGAGCTGCTCGCGGCGGACGAAGGGACTAAAACCGCCGCCCTCATATCCGACAGGCTGGGCCGGAAACTCGAGCCCTTCGACATTTGGTACAACGGCTTCAAGGGCGGGGCGGGTATGCCGCGCGAAGAGCTGGACCGGCTGATCCAGGCGAAGTACCCGGACGCGGCCGCGTTCCAGGCCGGCATACCGGAAATACTTGAGAAACTCGGTTTCTCGCCCCAAACCTCGCGCTTCGTAGGGGACCGTGTCGAGGTGAACGCGGCCCGCGGCTCAGGCCACGCCTGGGCCCCGGGAATGCGCTCAGAAAAAGCGCGGCTCCGCGTGCGCGTGCCGGCGGGCGGCATGGGATACCTCGGTTTCAATACGGCCATGCACGAACTGGGCCACTGCACCGAGGAGGTATTCTCCCTCTACAGGGTCGACCATACCCTGCTTGCCGGCGTTCCCAACACGGCCTTTACCGAAGGTTTCGCTTTCGTCTTCCAGGACAGGGATCTTGAGGTTCTCGGGGTGGGAAAGCCGGCGCCGGAAGCCTGCCGCCTGAAAGACCTGGACACGTTCTGGTCGGCGAGGGAGATAGCGGGGGTGGCGCTGACGGATATGAACGTGTGGCGCTGGCTTTACGCCAACAAGGACGCGGAAGCCGCCGACCTCAGGCAGGCCGTGACCGAAATAGCAAAGAGCGTTTGGGACCGCTATTACGCCCCGGTATTCGGCGTGAAGGGCAGCCCGCTCCTGGCCGTGTATTCCCACATGATAAACAACGCCCTTTACCTGCCCGACTACCCGCTTGGGCACATCATCGCCTTCCAGGTAGAGGAATACTTTAAAAGCCACAGCCTCGCCGGGGAAATGGAGCGCATGTGCGTGCTGGGCGCTTTGACGCCGAGGGAATGGATGCGCCGGGCCGTCGGGTCCGACATTTCAACCGAGCCGATGATCAAGGCCGCGGCCATGGCTCTTAAAACCCTGAAGGGATGACGACAGGGAAATAAATTCAGCCGTCAGATCAACGCCGGACTCTCTATGTTCAAGGAAATGCTCGGGCCGAAATACGACGCCTACCTGGCCTTCGTACGGAAACAGATGATCAAGGACCAGATCGAGTCCAGGGGGGTACGGGACCCGCGGGTGCTCGCCGCCATGCAGAAGGTCTGCAGGCACTGCTTCGTCACCGAGGACATGGTAAGCCGCGCCTATGAGGACTACCCCCTGCCCATACACGCGAACCAGACGATTTCCCAACCGTATATAGTCGCCCTGATGAGCGAGCTCATGGGTTTGCGCGGCGGGGAGCGGGTGCTGGAGATCGGCACAGGCTCCGGCTACCAGACGGCCGTGCTGGCCGAGCTGGCCGGGACGGTGGACACCGTGGAGATATTGCCGGAACTGGCGCGCGAGGCGAAAGCGAGGCTGGAAAAACTCGGTTACTCCGGCATAAATTACAAGATCGGAAGCGGCGAGGGGGGCTGGCCCGAGCGCGCGCCCTATGACGCCATAATAGTCACCTGCGCGGCCAAAACCGTACCGGTAGCCTTTACAGCCCAGCTCAAAGAGGGCGGAAGGCTTGTTATCCCGGTAGGCGAAGAGCCCCAGGAGCTCAGGCTTATCACTAAGACCCCAGCCGGCCTTGAGGAAAGTAATATCTGCGCGGTGCGTTTCGTGCCCATGCTCAGCCGCGGCAGTTAGGGGAGCTCCGGGTTCCAGCGGTTCACAAAACCAATGCCCCGCAAAACCGTATGCGGCAACTATGAACAACCTGGCTTTTAAGATCGGCTGGCGGCTTGTCTTTTACCCGGCGCTGGCATATACCGGCCTGTCGCTGATACTATTCTGGCTTTACGCCCGTCCTAACCGGTACACCGGCCCCGGCACGCCCGGAGATGCCGGCCTTAAAGCGGAAGCCATCAGGCTAAAAACTTCCGACGGCATAAGCCTGGACGCGTGGTTCATACCGAACAATAAAAGCGGCAGGGCGATCATCGTCTGCCATGGTTATCCAATGGACAAAAGCGACGTGCTTGGCCTCACGGATTTCCTCGCGCGGGAATTCAACCTTATCTATTTCGACTTCAGGGGCACCGGCAGAAGCGGGGGGTTTTTCTCGACGGGGGGGGCCCGCGAAGTCCGGGACATAGACGCGGCGGTGAAATTCCTTGAAAGCCGCGGTTTCAGGAACGGCGTCGGGGCTTTCGGCTTTTCCATGGGCGGCGCCGCGGTGCTGCTTTCGGAGAATCCCGCCATAAAGGCGCGGGTACTGGACGCGCCCTATGCCGACCTGGGCGGGGAACTGGATTACGTCTTCAGCCCCTGGGGAGCCTGGCGGAAGCCGCTGATAGCGCTCATGAAAGCCTGGAGCTTCATTCTGATGGGCGTGGACATAAACGGCGTAAGCCCGGAGCGAAGGGCGGCATCGCTCGATACCCCGCTGCTGCTCGTCCATGGCGACGCCGACCGGCAGGTGCCGCTTGCCAATTCCCTCAGGATAAAGGCGTCTGACCCCGGGGCGGAACTGTGGGTAGTAAAGGGAGCCGGTCACGGGGAAACCCGCGGCAGGGCCGGCGCCGAGTATGAAAAAAGGCTGCTGGCCTTCTTCCGCGATAACCTGAAGTAGTATTTGTTAGAATCAACATATGGCCGCAATAAAGACGGACAACCTGGTAAAACGCTACTCCGAAGTTACCGCCGTTAACGGGGTGTCGCTGGAAATACCGGAGGGGGAAGTATTCGGCCTGCTGGGCCCCAACGGCGCCGGGAAAACCACCCTTATAAGCATGCTGGCTACCCTTGTAAGCCCGACCTCGGGAACGGCGCTGGTAGCCGGCAGGGACATAATCACCCAGGCGCTTGAAGTGCGCCGCCACATCGGCATAGTCTTCCAGGAGCCGAGCGTGGACGACCTGCTTACCGCGAGGGAAAACCTTTACCTGCACTCCATGCTCTACGGCATGCCGCGCCGGGAGATAAGCCCGAAGATAGACCAGATGCTGAAACTGGTCAATCTCTCCGACAGGGCGGATAGTTTCGTGAAAACATACTCGGGCGGCATGCGCCGCCGCCTGGAGATAGCCCGCGGCCTAATACACGGACCGAAAATACTTTTCCTCGACGAACCGACGCTGGGGCTGGACCCGGCCAGCCGCAAGGCGGTCTGGAGCCACATCAGGGACCTGAAAGAGGCGCATAACACCACGATAATACTCACGACCCATTACATGGAGGAAGCCGACAGCCTGGCCGACCGGATAGGGATAATAAACAACGGCAGGATAATAGAGCTGGATACCCCCGCGGCCCTCAAAAAGAAAGTCGGGCAGGACCTGGTTTTCCTCACCGGCGAGATCAATGAAGCCGGGATAAAGGCCCTCCCTTTCGTAAACAGCGTGGAGAGGGAGAACGCCCATTGGAAGATAGGCATAACCAACTCCGGCGCCAATTTGCAGGCGCTGCTGAACGCCGGAGGGAGAATAGACGAAGTCGAAGTCCGGCGCGTTACCCTGGACGACGTCTTCCTGAAATTCGCGGGCCAGAAGATAGGCGAGGACGCCGAAGAACACGCGGAAGGCATCTTCCAGCGCATAGCGACTAGCAAGGCGACAAGAAGATAGCGGATTAACGACAGAGTTTAGAGGGCCGCACGGGGACTTACTCTGAACACCCGTTGCAGAAAGGGGGCCCCGCCATAATTTAAAAACGGCGGGGGGAAACCGACGCAAGGGTTTCCCCGGCCCGGGTGGGCAGGGCAAGTCCCCGGGCAGCACGAACCCATACAACTTTATGATTAACATCAACGCAATTTACGCCCTGCTGCTGCGCGAAGCCAAGATCTTCTTCCGCGAGAAGGAGCGGATAGTTTCCATCCTCATATCACCGCTGCTCTTCCTGTTCGTTATGGGGAAAGGCATGGCGCAGGGGCACAGCCCCGTCCTGGGCTACACTTACCAGCAGTTCATCTTCCCGGGCATAATGGCCATGGTGATACTCTTCACCTCCATCACCTACGGCCTTTACATCATCTGGGATAAGCGCCTGGATTTCCTGAAGGAAGTGCTTGCGGCCCCCATTTCGCGCGCCACCCTTTTCGTCGGGAAAGCTCTCGGCGGGATGCTGGGCGCCATCATAGAGACGCTGCTGCTCCTGCTCATAGGCGCCGCCTTCATACTGCCGCTGAACGCGTTCCAGATCGCGCTTTCCCTGGCCGCGGCGTTCCCGGTCTCGTACATGATAACCAACATAGGCCTCACCATAGGGGCTAAGATGAAATCGATGGAGGGCTTCGGCTTGGTGATGAGCTTCCTCACCTGGCCGCTTTTCTTTTTCAGCGGGGCGCTGTTCGACCTCCGCACCGCGGCGCCCTACATAAAAATAATCAGCCTTTTCGACCCGGTCACCTATTCGGTGGACCTTATGCGCGGCATAATGCTGGGGCAGGGCGCTTTTCCCGTCTGGGCCGACCTCGCCGCCATAGCCTTCTTCTGCCTGGCCACCACCGCCCTCGGCGTGGCCGCCTTCGGCACCCTGCAGCAGGAAAAATAACACATACAAAAGTTGCGCCCAATAAGCCGCCGGACTGCTTCAAGGGGCCCTGGCGGTTCTTCCGTGCTTGCTGCGCGCATCGTATAAAGTTTCAATTTAACCAAAGGCAGGCTAATAACAGGAGCGGGGAGACGGCGGATCTGGATAAACGAAACCCTGCCGGAACCCGAGCCTTGCATAGCGGCGAGGGTGAGGCGGGGAGGTGCGGCCACGGTGTGGCCGACGCCGTTTTCGCGTTCCAGGCCGCCGGCAGGACCCGCGAACCCGCAAGCCTGCCGATAATAATTACATAAAGAGAAGATTGGCGAACGGCAAACACGGGAGAGTGAAGGAAGGACTACACCGCGGCGGGGCCGGAGGGTTTTACGCGGCGCAGGAGGGACAACAGGCCGTCTTTCTCGGGTTCGGTAAGAAGCCACCAGGTGAAAGCCGGGAATACAACGAATACCGCCGCCAGCCGCAGTCCCAGCCATGATCCCCGCCCGATTAAGCCGCTGAACATGACCCCGCAGGTCAGCAAGGCGCCGGCCCCGATCGCCGCGAACACCCTGCCCCACTCGTACGGCGCCGGGTAAAAATCGCGCCCGGCCAGGTGCATGAACCCGGCCATGCAGGCGTAGGAGGAAAAAGTGGCCCAGGCCGCGCCCAGCATCCCAAAGCGCGGGATAAGCATAAAATTAGCGCCCACGTTTATACCCGCGCCCAGCAGAGTGGCGGCCATCATGTAGCCGGTACGCTTGGCTATAATGACCGGCGCAAGGAAGTTGATGTAAAGCCCGTTAAAGACGTAGGCCCAGAGCACCACGGGCACCAGACCGAGCCCCGCCCAGTAAGCGGGATGTATGATAGGCTTCCCGAACAGGTGAAATTTGACGATGTCCGGTATAAAGAACGAAAGGGCAAGCGTGAGCCAGGACGCGCCGAATGAGAAAAAAGTGAGCACCCTGGCGAACAATGCAGGCGCCTCGGGCCTGCCTGACCGCTCTATAAAAAAAGGACGCCAAGCCTGGTCGAACATGCTCACTATCAGCATCATGAATATTCCCAGGCGGTAGTTGGCCTGGTAGATACCCACCGTGGTCTCGTCCGCCAGGTGCAGAAGTATCGGGCGATCTATCACCTGCACCGCCATCGAGCCCAGACCCGCCGGGACAAGCGGCAGCGCGAACGACAGCATCTCCCGATACAGCTTTCCGCTGAAGCGCGGTTTTGCCAGCAGGCCGGCGGCCGGTATCAGCACCAGGAGAAGGGCGAAAACGGAAGAACAGATATTAGCCTCGAAGATGCCCTGCACCCCGCGGCCGAGGCCGATTATGAGGAAAATATTAAGTCCCACGTTAAGCACGACCGTCAACACGCGCAGCATTGAATAGCGCAGCGCCTTATGCGCCATGCGCAGGTCGGCAAAAAGCGGCGTGCTAAGCGCGTCCGCGGCAAGAATAAGCGCGGAATATACTACCAGGCGTCCGTTCCCCGCGCCTATGCCCGCTAAGCGGGCCAGGGCGGAAGGGGCAAAGCACATGGCCCCGGCCAGCGCCACAGAGACCGCGGCTACGCCGTAAAAAGCGGCCGGGAGGGCATGTTTTCTCTCACCGTAATGGCGCATGTAAGCCTGGTCCATCCCGTGCTGGAAAAGTATATTGAAGAAGGCTATGTAGGAAAAAAGAGCGGCCGACACGCCGTAATCGGCGGGACAAAGGTAATGCGTATAAAAAGGCAGCAGCAGGAAATTCAGCAGCCGGGCGGCCACCGTTGAGAGACCGTAGATCAGGGACTCCCTGCCCAGGGCTTTCAAGTCTTTGAACATACAAATCACAGTTTAGCAGAAATGCCGGGGGGGGCGGAAATAAGATATACTAGGTACTGTCGGGGGAACCGCGGGGGAACATGAACGAATTCAATAAAGATCAGGCTCCTGATTGCCCAGTGTGCCGCTTCAAGGCCGGCTGTTTTTACAGCAAGCTCGACGCGCGTGCCCAGGCTACCTGGAACGCCGTAAAACTCGGGCGTAAATTTTCCAAAGAGGAAGACATCTACACCGAATCCCAGCGGCCGCAGGGCGTCTACACCGTCTGCAAAGGCCGCGCCAAGGTATTTTCCACCGACGAGAAGGGCCAGCAGATGATAACCTGGATACGCCACCCCGGGGAAACTTTCGGCCACATAGCCCTGTTCTCGGGCAAAGACTATTTCTGCAACAGCCGCGCCATGGGGGAGACCACCCTTTCCTTCGTCGACAAAACCGCGCTGGAACAAATGCTCAGCGACCATCCGAAGATATACAGGATCTTCCTGCATAAGGTCGCCACCGAAATGCGCGCCCTGCAGCTGAAGATAAAGGACACCGCGTACAAACCCGCCAGGTCCAAGGTGGCGAGGGCGCTGATGAACGCCGTCTCCTACAGATCCAAGGACACCGCGCACCCGGCCATACACGGCCTCAAGCGGACGGAAATAGCCGAGATAACCGGGCTGGCGCTTGAAACCGTGGTGCGCACGCTGGCCGAGCTTGAAAAACGCGGCATCATCAAACGGGAAACCAAGTGCATACGCATACTGGATTACCCCACCCTTACCCGCGTGGCGGACCCGCACGCTAAAAAATAAACAGGCCGCTGGCTGAAATAAAAAAGGACAGCCGAAGCTGTCCTTTTTTATCGCCTGCTCCCTGCGAGCTTCGGCTTACGATCCTAATTAGTCCCGAACATCCTGTCGCCGGCGTCACCCAGGCCCGGCACTATGTAGCCTTTCCGGTTCAGTTTCTCGTCAACGATACCCGCGTAGATAGGCATTTCGGGGTGGGCGGCGGCCAGGCGCCGCAGGCCTTCCTTGGCCGCTATCATGCAGATAAAACAGATGTTCTTCGCGCCGCGGCTCTTCATGATCTCCACGGCCTCCACGGCCGAGCCGCCGGTGGCGAGCATCGGGTCCGCTATTACGACCAGGCTTGAGGACACCTTCTCCGGCAGCCGCACATAATACTTCACCGGCTTAAGAGTTTCCTCGTCGCGATAGATCCCTATATGCGCTATTTTTGCCTCGGGACAGAGGCGTACCAGCCCGTCCACCATTCCCAGACCGGCGCGCAGTATGGCGACGAAGACCAGGTCATGCGCGAGCTTCATAGAGTCGGCCACCCCGACCGGGGTATGGACTTTCACGCCGCGCAACTTAGCGTTAAGGAGAGCGTCGTGGCCCAGGAGCATGCCCACCTCTCCCATCAGCCTCCTGAAATCGGCCACGCCGGTCCTGCGGTCGCGCAGGCGGGAGATCTTGTCCATCACTATCGGGTGTTTTGAGACGTGAACGTTTTTCATTTGGCCTCCTGACCTATGGCTGCGCAGGGACTTTCCTGTTGGTCCCCGTCGTACGGCCTACTTTATTATTTCGCGTATGAGCGGCTCTTTGCGCGGCGCCTTCGGCCCGTAGGCCAGCGCGGATTCGAACATTCGCACCCCGTCGGCAAGCCGGGCGGGGGAAGAGGCGTAAGTCCTGGCGATCAGGTCCCCGGGCTTTACCAGGTCGCCCTGCTTTTTTTCCAGAATGAAGCCGGCGCCGAAATCCACGGGGTCCTCCGCCTTGGCCCGGCCTGCGCCCAGCAGCACGCTGGCAAAACCTACGGTGCGCGCGTCCATGCGCGTGATGAAACCGGCCTTACCCGCCCTTATCTCCTTCGTGAGCCTGGCCTTCGGCATCCAGCGGTCGGGATCGTCCACCACGCGGGTGTCGCCGCCCTGCCACTTCACCATAAGGCGGAATTTTTCCAGAGCGCTGCCGTCGGAGATAGACAGTCGGGCCTTGTCCTCGCCTTCAGCCGCGGAGCGGGCCTTTCCTCCGAGGAAGATCATCCAGCCGGAAAGGACCTCCAGGACCCGCATAAAATCAGCCGGACCTTTCTCCCCGGCCAGGATCTTTATGGACTGAGATATCTCTATGCCGTTCCCGACGGCCAGTCCCAGCGGCTCCTCCATGGCCGTCATCACGGCCACGCAGCGTATGCCAAGGAGTTTTGAGGTCTTCATGAGCGCCACCGCGAGCTCGCGGCTCTTCTTGAAATCCTTGAGGAAGGCGCCGGAGCCGTACTTGACGTCCATAACGAGGCCGGTGATATCCTCGGCGTACTTCTTGGAAAGGATGCTGGCCACTATCAGGGGCAGGGCCTCCACGGTGCAGCTCGCGTCGCGCAGCGCGTAAAGCTTTTTATCGCTGGGCGCCAGCCGCTCGGTCTGGCCGAACATCGCCAGCCCCGTGGCCTTCAGCTGCTTCACTATTCGGGAAGGCTCCAGCCTCACGTTGAAACCCTTCATGGCCTCAAGCTTATCCAGCGTTCCGCCGGTGTGGCCCAGGCCGCGGCCGCTCATCATTGGAACCACCACGCCGCAGGCCGCCGCCACCGGGGCCAGCGCCACGGAAACGCCGTCACCCACGCCGCCGGTGGAATGTTTGTCCACCTTGGCGCCCTTAACCCCGGACAGGTCCAGCTTCTGCCCGGAAAGAGCCATGGCCCTTGTAAGCCCGGCGGTTTCGGCGGGCGTCAGGCCGTTAAGAAAGGCCGCCATCAGCCAGGACGAAAGCTGGTAATCGGGAATGGACCCGTCGGCGGCGCCCATAGCTATGAATTCCAGTTCGGCCGGCGTCATCTCGAGAAAGGAACGTTTTTTAAGGATAAGATCGAGCATTCTCATAAAAACCTCTTTTAGCGCTTTACTTGCGGCGTTTTCCTATATCGCCTTCGACTTAAGCAGCCCTTCCAGCAGGGCCCGCATCTTCACGGAAACCTTCTCTCCCAGTTCCAGCACCTCTTCGTGTGTGAGTGTTGACTTTGAGATGCCGCTGGTAAAATTGGATATCCAGCATACGCCGCATACGCGCAGCTTAAGCTGGCGGGCGGCTATAGTTTCGGGTACCACGGACATCCCCGCTACGTCCCCTCCGAGCAGGCGGTACATTTTCACCTCGGCCGGGGTCTCGTAGGAAGGGCCGGTCACGGCGGTATAGACCCCCTCGGAGGCGCGCAGCTTAAGGGACCTCGCGAGCTTAACGGCCTCCTTGCGCAGCGCCTTATCATAGGGCTCACACATGTCGGGGAACATGGCTCCGAAGGCCTCGTGGTAATTGCCCATCAGGGGATTAGCGCCCATCAGGTTCAAATGGTCCCTTAGGATGACGATGTCCCCCGGCCTTATAGCCGGCTTCAGCGAACCCACAGCCGCGGTCAGCACCAGGTTCTTCACCCCGAGGGCGCCCAGAACCCTGATAGGGAAGGCGATAAAATTAAGCGGCCGGCCCTCGTAATAATGGAAACGGCCGCGCATCATCACCACGTCTTTGCCAGCCATGCGCCCGAACACGAGTTCGCCTGCGTGCCCCTTGACGGTCGTGGAAGGGAAGCCGGGGATATCCTTGTAGGAAATAGAAATTTTATCTTCCAGGCGCGGCAGGGAGTTGCCCAGCCCGGACCCGGCGATGATGGCCGTCACCGGCCTGAATCCGGCGGCGACTTTCCTGAGCCATACGGCGGTTTTTTCCACGTTTACGAGCAACTCTGAAGATTCCATAGAACTCTCCTTGGTGCCGCCATAGTCCTTCAAAAAAAACCAAAACCGTCCGCGCTGAAGGCATTCTCCACGTGTTCCGGGGCCTCTCCGGGAACTATGCCTATAAAATCGAACCGGAAAGTTTCCGCATCCGGGCAGCGCGCCTTGATATAGGCCATGGCGGTCTTGATTATCTTCGCCTTCTTCGAGGGCGTTACGCTGTCGGCCGGGGAACCGTAGCCTGACCGTGACCGGGCGCGCACCTCAACAAAGATCACCGCCCCGTCCTTCCCCGCCACTATGTCTATTTCGCCCATCGGCGAGGACCAGTTGCGGTCCAGGATCTTAAAGCCGCGCTCCTTAAGGTACGCGGCGGCCTGGTCCTCGTACTCCCTGCCGCGGTCATTCACGGCAGGAACACTCCGCGGCTTCCCGCACCGGGGCGAAACTGTGCCGGTGCGCGGGGCTGGGGCCGAGGCGGCGCAGGGCGGACAGGTGCGCCGCAGTGCCGTAGCCCTTGTGCGCGGCCATGCCGTAGCCGGGGTGACGGGCGTCGAGCGCCGCCATCCAGCGGTCGCGCAGAACTTTAGCGAATATGCTGGCGGCGGCTATTGAAAGGGATTTCCCGTCTCCGCCGATAACCGGCTCCTGGGCGCAGCCATCCAGCCTCTTTATGCGGTGCGGGCCGTCGACCAGTATAAGGGCGCCTGAGGGGGCCGTACCGGTGACAAAAAGAAGCCGCCTTACGGCGGCGGACATGGCGTTGAAAGTGGCTTCCAGTATGTTGATCCGGTCTATTTCTCCCGGCAGCGAAAAACCGAACCCGAAACGCACGCCCGAGGCCAGCATCACCGCCATGGCGCGTTCGCGCCGTGCGGGGGAAAGCTTCTTGCTGTCGTTTACGAGGGGGGAAACGGCCGGGTACGCCTCCGCCGGAACCCAGGCGGCGCACGCCGTAACCGGGCCGGCCAAAGGACCCCTGCCGGCTTCATCAACGCCGGCCAGGAAAGCCGGCTTTCGGGCTTCAAGGACCGATATGTCGAATTTGCAGAGCGGCACGGTTATGTGTTTGCCTGCCTTTAAACATGGGTGTCCCGCGCTCCGGGAGCGCGGGGACGCGTACGGGGACCTACTTTCCGGCGGCGGGCGGCTGGACGGCTTCGGCCTTGGCCGGCAGGGCGGCTTCCGCCCCCTGCAGTTCCCGGGTCGATTCGTCGAGCCTGGCGGCTTTGCCGGCCAGTCCGCGCAGGTAATAGATCTTGGAGCGGCGCACCTTGCCGGCTTTCACGACCTCGATCTTTTCTATGCGGGGGGAATGAATGGGGAACACCCTTTCCACTCCGACGCCGTAGGAGATCTTGCGCACGGTGAAGCTCTCGGAGATGCCGCTGCCGCGGCGGGAGAGAACTACGCCGTCAAAGATCTGTACGCGCTCGCTGTCGCCTTCGACGATCTTTGTGTAGACTTTCACGGTGTCACCGGCCTGGAAAGAAAATTTCTCGTTCTTGATGCCCAGGTAGTTAGCGATGTTATTCATACTGCCTCCTAAGTTATTTTAAAGCCTTCTTCTTTTTCTTTTCCGCCGGGGCCAGGTCGGGCCTTGATTTCACGGTCAGCTCTTCCGCCCGTTCACGGCGCCACTCGGCTATACGCTTATGGTTGCCGCTCAGCAGGGCCTCGGGAACCTTGCGCCCCCGCCAGACGCCCGGCCGGGTGTAATGCGGGGCCTCCAGCAGCCCTCCGGTAAAAGTCTCGTTCACGGTCGCGTCGCCTTTCTTCAGCACACCGGGGATAAGCCTGGTGACGGCGTCTATAACCGCCACCGCGGCCGGTTCCCCGCCGGTAAGCACATAGTCGCCGATCGAGAGCTCCAGGTCCGCCAAGGGTGTCACGCGTTCGTCTATACCCTCATAGTGGCCGCATATAAAGATCAGGTGCTTCTTTTTAGCGAGGGCAAGCGCCAGCGACTGGTCGAAGCGCCTGCCCTTGGGCGTCAGGAGTATTACGAACGAATTCTTCTTCCTGACCTTCCTGATGGCCTTGTAAAGCGGCTCGGCCATCATCACCATCCCGGTGCCGCCGCCGTACGGTTTGTCGTCCACCGTGCGGTGCCTGTCTTCGGCGTAATCGCGCGGATTGGAAAACCCCAGCTCCAAAAAACCTTCGGCCCGCGCCCGGCCCACGATGCTTTCCGAAAGCGGCGAATCTATCATGCCGGGGAAAAGCGTTACGGCGTCCACGCGCATATCGCCGGGAACTAGTCTATATCCAGGTAGATCTTCTTGTTCTGCCTGGCTGCCGCCGTCTGGAGAACGGTGCGTATCGATTTCACGACGCGGCCTTCCTTGCCTATGACCTTGCCCCTGTCGGAGGAAGCCACGGCCAGCCTGAAACGAACGACGTCCCCGTCCTCGGAAACGCCCACTTTCACGGCCTGCGGGTTTTCCACCAGCGAGCCGATGATGAACATTAAAATATCTTTCATTGAAGCCGGACCTCCGTTATTTCTGCTCGGCGGCTTTTTCGACCTTGCGGGCCTTGGCTATAAGAGACCCGACGGTTTCCGAGGGTTTGGCTCCGTTCTTTACCCAGCGATCCAGCTTATCGGACTTGATGGTGACCTTTTCCTTGTCCTTGGCGGCCTTGGGATTGTAGTGACCGATGATTTCAAGCGGTTCGCCGTGCGGACCGCTTGACTTCTCAATAGCGACTATGCGGTAGTGCGGCTGGGTGCGCTTTCCGATTCTCTGAAGCCTCAGAACAACTGCCATAAGTATCCTCCTTGAGCTGCTGAAAAAATCCATCACGCGCCCGCGGATCAGCGGACTTGCGCGAGTGTTTATTATATTATATTTGGCCGGGTTTGGGAATGGGGTGGAACGCCGGGGCACTATTACTCTGTCAGTTTACGTATGCCGTCAAGCAGCTCCGCCCAGTCGTAGGGCTTTACGACATACATGTCGGCGCCCCCGGGAAGCGCGGCGCCAGCGTCAGCGCCGGGATCCCTGCCGGTAAGCATGATCACCCTGGCGCCGCTGGTCGCAGGGTCCGCCTTGATAAGCCCGCAGAGTTCGTTGCCGTCAATTTTCGGAAGCCCTATGTCGAGCAATAGCAGGTCCGGCTTTTCCCTTTTAGCCGCCGCCAGGCCGTCCTCGCCGTCCAAGGCCGTAAAAACCTCGTAACCCAGGCCGCCCAGGCGAATGGAGAGGACCTTGCAGATAAGGGCCTCGTCGTCCACTATCAATATTTTTTTTCCCATACCTTGGCGCGCCCGCCCGGGGGTCAGAGCTTTCCGGAAAGACCGCGCAGAAAAGCGGCAGGGTGCCTGGAGGAAAAAAGCGCGCTGCCTATCACCAGGGAATCCGCGCCCGCGCCGGCCGCCAATACCGCCGTGGATGCGTTTATGCCGCCGTCCGCCTGGAGCCAGATCCGGCGCCCCGAGGCTTTTATAACTTCGCGCGCGGCCCGTATCTTCGGGAGCATCGCCGGCATGAAAGCCTGGCCGCCGAACCCCGGTTCCACGGTCATGATGAGCAGGAGGTCTATGGCGCCCAGGAAAGGCAGCGCCCGCGCGAGCGGCGTGCCGGGGCGCAGCGCCAATCCGGCCTTCGGGCCCAGGGCTTTTATCTTCTTCAGGCAGCCGCCGGGATCCTCGGCCTCGGCGTGAACCGTAATAAGCGAAGAACCGGAGGCGGCGAAGGCGGCCAGGAAACGGGCCGGCTCGGAAACCATCAGGTGAGCGTCTACCGGCAGGCCGGCGGCGCGGGCCACGGACCGGACCACACCGGGCCCGAAGCTGATATTCGGGACGAAATGGCCGTCCATCACGTCGATCTGCACCCAGTCCGCCAGTTTTTTAACCGGCGCCAGGCTGCGCTCAAGGCAGCAGAAATCGGCCGCGAGCACCGAGGGCACCAAAGCCGCCCGGCCGCGGGGAAGAGGCAATCCGGGGACCCGGCTCATTTCACGGGCCTTTCTTCGACAAGTATGCCGTTCACGAATATCCTTATCTTTTCCACCCCGCTGTACGGCACGGCCAGGTCGATCTTCGAGCCAGGATCGCGCAGGCCGTTGAATATTTCGCGGTCGCCCTGTTTGCCAAGCGCTACCACGCGTATATGGCGCTGGGAGCCGCTCTGCGAAACCTCGTAGCGGACATGAAATTCCCTGTCGGAAACGTCCCCGCCCTTGCGCGAGCTGACCGTGAGGGTTATTTTCGTGTCGCCGTTAACCACCGCGTCGGGGTCGGGGCTCTGCTCTATTATGGTCCCTCCCGGGAACAGCGAATTCTGGTCCTCGCTGATGGAAAGCGAAAGGCTGTTCTGCGAGGCCCACTGCTGGGCCTCGTCGCTTTTTTTCTGCCGGAAATCCGGCATCATCACTATCCCGGCGGGAGGCGGGCCGGCTGACACAACTACCTGCACCATGGTGTTTTTGGAAACGCTCAGCTCGGGCTTGGGTTCCTGCGAAAGCACCGTCCCCTTCTCAGCCTTGAGCGAATAGGACTCGCTGACCTCTCCAAGCACCAGCTGGCGCTGGCGCAGCAGCAATTCGGCGTTCCTGAGCGGCAGCCCTATAAGCGTGGGGGTAAATACCGATTCCCCGCCCTGGCTGAAAACGACGCGCACGATCTTTCCCTCCCGCACCGTGGAACCGGAGGACGGGATCTGGCGCAGTACGGTGCCTATCGGGACGGACTCGTTGAATTCGTAGCCTTCGATCTTCATGGCCAGATTATTTTCTGAGAGGACCTGCAGGGCGTTTACGGAAGATTTCCCGGCGATGTCCGGGACTATCACTTCCTTGCGGTTGTGGATAACGTTCTCCATGCTCCAGGAAAAAAGGAAGTAGGTCATGAAGAACAGGCCGAACCCGACCGCGCCCACGCGCAGCGCGAAACCGGGGCTGATGATCTTCTCATCGGAGGCGGAAAAATGGCGCTGGTAAAATCCTTTGAGTCCCACGATTGTCTCCTTTTACGCTCAGCGGAGAATGTCTCCGGGCTTAAGCCTGGCGCCGTTAAGAAAATCGGCCGCCGGCATCTCTTTTTTCCCTTCAGGC
This sequence comes from uncultured Elusimicrobia bacterium, assembly GCA_903889965.1. Taxonomy (GTDB): domain Bacteria; phylum Elusimicrobiota; class Elusimicrobia; order Elusimicrobiales; family UBA9959; genus UBA9959. The sequence continues at coordinate 13,113 of CAISZM010000060.1, read as the reverse complement.
TTCACCTTTTTGACAAGCAGCCCCCCGACGCCACATTTTACAATAAAGCCGCCGCCGCCCTCAACGGAGATGACCGAGCCGGGGGGGGAGTCTTTTACCGGCCCCTCCGGAAGCGAAGCTTCCAGCACCTGCACCGCCGTGCGGCGGCCCTGTATATCGAGACTGAACCTGGCGCGCGGCCCGCAGGCCAGGCCCCTGATGCGGCCCAGCAGCGACGCGGCAGGCAGGGAAAGATCGAGCAGGGTGTCCGGGGCGGAGAGTTTCGGGGCGAGCGAAGGCTCGCCGGTCTGGGGCTCCCGGATTATTTCCCCGGCCGCTATTTTCCTGAGCCCCTCATCCAGCAGGCCGGCCCCGGCGGCGCAGAGTCGCGCGAAAAGGGACCCGGCGTCGTCGGTCTCAAGCACCGGCTCTTCGTGCCGCAGGAAAACAGGGCCGGTATCCATACCCTTGTCCAGCCAGAAAAGCGTGACGCCGGTGGTCTTCTCCCCGTTTATAAGCGCCCACTGGACCGGCGCGGCCCCCCGGTACTTGGGAAGCAGTGAAAAATGCACGTTGAGAAAACCGAAGCGCGCGAGCGCCAGCGTAGGCTCCGGTATCAAACGTCCGTAGGCCACCACCACGCAGAGATCCGGCTTGAGAGCAGAAAGGACGGAGTGAAGCTCCTGCTTCGAATCCGGTTTGAAAGCTTCCAGGCTGAGCGAGCCGGCGAGCGCATTTACGGGCGCACAGCACATTTTCAGGCCGCGGCCCACCGGCCTGTCCGGCTGGGAAACGACCCCCGCGATCTCGTGCCCGGACGCCGCCAGCCGCTCCAGGAAGCCGCAGGCAAGGTCCGGGGTGCCGAGAAAAACTATTTTAAGTTTCGACATGTTAGCGTAGAGTTCTGGACCCTGACTTCGAAAAAACAGGTCCGCCGGGCTTTACAGTTTATCCGGCTTCATTTTGCTTTCGTCTATTTTTTTCCACTGCGTCTTCAGCCTCATCAGCGCCGGCTTCAGCTTAAGGCGGGACATGAGCGGCAGGCGTTCCACGAAAACGACTCCGTCCAGATGGTCTATCTCGTGCTGCAGCGCCCTGGCGAACAGCCCTTCCGCGTTAACCTCTATCGGGAGGAACTTCTCGTTCATCGCGCGCACCTTGACCTTGACCGAGCGGCGCACTTTCGCGAAGAGGCCCGGGAAAGAGAGGCAGCCCTCCTCCTCGAAACTGCTGCCGGACCTTTCGACGATCTCCGGGTTTATAACTACGATGCTGAGCGGCTCTTCGTCTTCGCGCCGTATCTTTATCACCGCCAGGCGAAGGTCAAGCCCTACCTGGTTGGCGGCAAGCCCGGCTCCGCCGACGGCGTCCATGGTATCGAACATGTCCGCGAGCAGGGCCGGCAGTTCTTTCTTTATTTCCTCAAAAATAACCTTCCTGGTCTTTTTCTCCAGGATTTTCTCGCCGTATTTACAGATCCTTCTGATAGCCATAACGATTAAGCTCCTTCAAAGTTCGAAAACCGGATGTTAGATCAAGCCGGGAAGGCGTAACGGTTTTTAAGGTCCGGCCGACCCTGAACCGTTCAGGGCTCATTAACTCAGCTGATACGTCATCTGCCGGCCTTCCCATACCACGCGCGCCAGGAGGGGTTTAGCGGGAACGTCCGCTTTTTTCAGCATGCCCCAGGCCATCGCCAGCCGCTCCAGCTGCACCTCGGCCCCGGTGGACCCGGACACGCCCATCACTATCTCGTCGGCGCCCGCGGCCTGCGCCACCTGCGCTATGGAATAAAAGGGATCGTTCGAGAAGACCAGCAGGGGCTTTACGGTCTTACCGTATTTCTCGGCCATAAGGACCACGGAACGGAACAGTTCCTGGTCCTCTATCATGATCGTGTCGGACTCGCCGAGGGATTCCACGCCCTTGGATATCTTGGCCAGAAGAACCACGATATCCGTGGTCGTGTCGTCGGCGGTCTCAAGGACGGACAGCAGGTGCAGAAGATTGTTAGGGTTGCGCACCGGCACCAGGATCTTGCGCGGCTTATCCAGCTCCGGGATCACGGTGACGATATCGGTCGCGCGCCGCAGGTTCAGCTTCTCCTCGGGATTCTCGTTCTGGGCGTAGAACATGGCCTTCTTCCGGTTCATTTTCTCGGATATCTGGAAGATGGCGAAAAACACCAGTGTGAACGATATGCCTGAAATAGTGGCGATGCGCTTGGTGAAAAGGTTAACTACACTGGCCGTTATAAGTATTAAGCACACCAGTATCATGCCCACCGGGAAATACGCTTTTTCCATGCGTATATTGAGGGGGAACATCCATTCGCGCGGGAGGTCCTCCCTGAAACGCAATATTATCATGGAAATCGTCTTAAATACCAGGCTCCACAGCACGCCGAATGCGTAGGCTTCTCCCAGCAGGTAGATGTTCCCGCGCGACAGTATGATGACGCCTATCTGCGTTATGGCCACCATATTTATCATGCGGTAGGTGGTCCCGTACTTTGTATGCAGATGCCGGAACCAGTCGTGGAGTATGCCGTCCTCGGCGACGCGGTTAAGCACGCCGTTGGAACCGACGAGAGCGGTATTTACCGCGCCCACCAGCATCAGGCTGCCGGAAACCACTACGAAAGATTGAAGTATGAGCCTGGCCCAGTAAGGGCCCTGCAGCTCCAGCGCCAGACCGCTGAGGAGATTGTCCAGGTACTTGCCGCCTATTAGGTCCGGGGGGATTATGGAGGAGGCGAGGAAGGTCAGGCCGCCGGTGAAGATTATGCTGAACAGGAAGACCGTGAGGGCCGCCTTTTTAAGGTTCTTTATCTTGGGATCCTCTATCTCGCGGTAAACCTGGGCCAGCGTTTCCAGGCCGCTCAGCGCCAGTATGGAGTGACCGAAGGCCATAAAAATACCGACGAGGCCTATCGTCTGCAGGTAGGGGAAATTGGCCATCCAGCCGAGCGACTCCGGCGTGAATTTCAAGGTCAGCGGGGGCAGCTTAAAACCCCTCACATAGACGGTGTAGAGCGACCAGAGTATAAGCACCGCCCCTACCGCCGTGACGAACATCATTATCTTGAAGTTCTTGTCGGTAGATTCCTCCACGCCCTTTATATTTTCTCTCCAGAAATAGGCGGTGACGGCCACGGCAAAGAACACTGCGAAGAGATTGGGAGGGACATGCCAGTTAATGTGCAGGAGCGGCATCAAGCTGTATAGCAGGCTGGAAACATAAAGGCCGGCGGCTACCGAACTTACCGGGCCGGTGACCACGTAGTCGAAAATGAGGGCGGAAACAGAGATCTTAGCCATGGAGTGCCCCATGGCCTCGTTGACCACCTTGTAGACACCGCCGCGCACGAACATGGCGCAGGATTCCACGTAAACCATAAGCATCAGCCCGGAGAAGATCATCACGGCCAGAATATACCAGGGGAAGGCCGGCCCGAAGGCGTTCATGGCTATGCCGCCGGCGTAAAAAGCGCTGGACCCCATGTCGCAAAGAACAACGGCGGCCGCCTTCCAGAACGAAATGAAGGTGAGCATGGCCGTGCTCAGTATAAAAACTTGTTTGAACTTGGGGTTGAGAACCATACTTATTGATTATATATGTTTAAAGGCGGTCGGGGAAAGCGGCGGAGGCGTCCTGGGTAAGCCCGGAAGAAGCGGCTAATTACACGGATCTGATGAGGGCGGCGGCGGCGGCTGGATCCTTGAGCCCGGCGAGCTTGTCGATAAGTTCGGCCTGGAAGGTCTGGCTCAGGAGGGAAAGCATGTTGAGATGCCGCTGGAAGAAAGGGGGCTTGTGGGGGGACAGAAGCAGCAGCAGCGCCCTGACCTTGAGGCCGGTGGCCGGGTCCACAAAACCCTCGGGCACTATCCCGAACACCGCGTGGAATTCGTCCAGCTCCGGGAACTTGGCGTGGGGAATGTAGAAACCGCTCTCGAGCACCGGGTTAAGCTTCTCTACCTCGGCTACGCGGTCGAAAAGGGCCTTGCGGCTTATCAGGCCGCTTACCTGCGGGAATATCTTTTCCGTAAGCCGGAGCACGACTTCTTCTTTGGAAAGCGCTCCTTCCAGGAAAATCACATTTTCGGGTTTTATTATGGCTGCGAGGCTTACGCCGTCTGACTGTCTTATCATAGGAACTGCCGGATATATGTTATCATTATAAAGTTCCCGTCGTCAACAAGCGCCAGTACCGGCGCGGCATCGGACGCGGGCGCTTCAAAGCGTATGCGGACAAAGCGAAAAGACAAGATAGCGGCCATAGGCGTTGACCGCGGGGGGACCTGGACCAGGGTCACCGCGCTGTCGAGCCGCCTGCGGCCGATAAGGACCGCCCGCTTCCGCAGCACCACTTTAAGAGAACTCCCCTTAAAACTTCTGAAGGTCGTTTCCAGATGGACAGGCGCGGAGGAGGCCCCGCTGGTGGTGGCCACCCGGGGGGCCTTCAGCAAAAAATGGAAAAAAACATTCCTCACCAGGGCCCTTGCGGGAAAGCTCATGCTCGTGGACGTCATTTCGGACGCTGAGGCCGCGCACTTCGCCGCTTTCTCCGGCGAGGCAGGCCTGCTGCTGATAGCAGGAACGGGATCCGTCGCTTTCAGCGGCAAACCGGGCAGCTTCATAAAAACCGGAGGCTTCAACCCCCCTAAAGGGGATCCGGGCTCGGGGAGCTGGCTGGGACGCCGCTACCTTGGATTGCGCGGCCGCCGCAAGGAAGCGGCGGCTATGGACCACGGCAGTTCCGCGGCTTACGCCAAAAAGCTTATCTCCCTGGCGGAAAAAGGGGATCGCGAATGCCTGGACCTCGTGCTGGCGGCGCACAGCGAACTGGCCAGCCTGCTGAGCCGCGCCTCAGGATCACGCAAGGGGGCGCTCAGGACGGCGCTGGCCGGAGGCCTCATGAACAGCGCGTATTTCCGCAGGGGCTTCGTGCGGGCCGCGTCCGCGGCTCTTAAAGGCCGCAGGATAATTTTCGTAAAGACGGCTATTCCCGCCCAGGAGGCCGCCGCGCAGATAGCGCTGCGGCGGAAAAAACGCACCGGCACAAAAAAATGAAAGAACTGGAAATGATCAAAAAAGCCGCATTGGCGGGCGGCGCAGTGCTGGCCGCTAAATTCGGCAAAGTTACCTACCGTCTGAAGGGGCGCGCGAACCTGCTCACCGAAGCCGACCTGGCCTCCCAGGAAAAGGTGATAGGCTTAATAAGACGCGCCTTTCCCGACGACGGATTTATGGCCGAGGAAAGCCCAATAGAGGAAAAACCCAACCGGCGCCTGTGGATAATAGACCCGCTGGACGGAACCACGAATTACGCGCACGGTTTCCCGGCGGCGGCGGTTTCCATAGGCTTCTCCGAGAAGGGCGTCATCACCGCGGGGGGCGTTTACGACCCTTTCAGGAAAGAGCTCTTCCTGGCGCGCAGGGGCGGGGGCGCTTTCATGAACGGGCGCAGGATACGCGTTTCAAGGACGGCTTCGCTTTCAGGATCCCTGCTCGTAACAGGATTCCCGTACGACAGGGCCGAAAAAGCGGCATTCTACTGCGGATTTTTTTCGGAATTCATGAAGATCTCCCACGACGTACGGAGGATGGGCGCGGCCTCGCTGGACCTGTGCTGGCTGGCGGCGGGACGCACCGACGGCTACTGGGAATTCGGGCTCAGGCCCTGGGACGTGGCCGCGGGCGGCATTATTCTCAGGGAGGCCGGGGGCAGGACAGGCGACTTTTCCGGCAGGGCCTGGCGGATGAACCCTTCCCTGGGATCCGAGACGCTGGCCAGCAACGGGATCATACACGCCCAAATGCTCGGGATAATACGGCGCCGGCTCGGCTCCCGTAAAATATGAAGACTATCCTGTGGATAATAATATACAGCGCCATCTTCGCCATGGCCTCGGCCTGGGCTCTGGTATGGATACTTGAGCGCAAAGACAAGAGATACGGGCAGGGCGGGACCTCTTTTACGGACGCCGCGCCCGTAGGCGCCTTTTTCATGGCGACGATCTTCATCTCCGACGTGGTGGCGCTGCTGAATTCTCCGGGAGCAGCAGTTTTCTACAACCTCGCGCTGATCGCGGGCCTGGGGTTCTTCATGTTATGGAGGGAGAGCGGCTACAGGGCCCGGGAAAACCTTATAAAGAAAAAACTGCGCATCGAAATACGCGTCCTGGAAAAACACGCGCTGATAGACCCCTCGAACGCCGCGCTCCACGAAAGGCTCAGCGAAATACACGAAAGGCTGGGCGAAAAAGAAAAAGCGATGGAGTCCGCGCGGCTGGCCAGCAAGCTGGACCCGAACGTGCGCAACTCCTGGCGGATAAAAGATCTGGAATAATTGAACGCCCGCCGGAGACGGCGGCTTTCAGCGCCGCTTTTTAAGATCGGCGACAAGGTATTCTATTCTTGCCCGGATCTTGGCGTTGTCGAGGGAGTCCAGGTCCTGCAATATATCTTCAAGGAACTTTACGGCGGAATCGTCGCCGCGGCCGGAAAGCGAAGCCTCCAGCGCCTTCAGGCGCGAATCCAGGCTGCTGATCCCCTCGTATATGCCCCGCACGAAGGTCTCGGCCCTATCCCCGGAGATCGAAGCCTCGGAAGGCGCAGATGACGGCATAGGCGCGGGCTCGGCCGCGGGGGGGGTATCCGGCAGCGCGGGCTCCGGTTCAACCGCCAGGAACTCGGGCTGCTCTATCGAAGGTTCCGGCGCCGGCAAAGGGGCTTCCTCCTGGCTTTCCTCGTCGTCGAAAACCCCGGCATTATCGAGTTCCATGTATTTGCGCATGGAATACACCAGCGTGAAAAGAGCCAGGACGAAAGCCGCGCCCCATAAGTAAAAAACCGGGTCGATCCAGACGTAGTAAAAGTTGGGCATAGGCATATATCTCTCCAGTCGGCGGACCGCTACATTTCTATTTCCTGACCTTCCTTAACCGCAAAACATTTTATGCGCGAACCCGCGGCGCGGGCCAGGCGGGAACATGCGGCCACCGTATGGTCTATTTCCGCGTCGGTACGGTCCTGATTGTGGTGAAAAAGGCCGAAGGACCGGGCCCCTGACCGCATGGCCAGGTCAAGCGCCTGCTGCCAGGTAGAGTGCCCCCAGGTCCTGCGCCTGGGGTATTCGGCTTCGGTATAATCGGCGTCATGGACCAGCAGGTCCGTCCCGCGCGAAAAGGCCGCGTAGTCGCTAAAAGTGCGCCCTCCCGGGTGGACGAAGCCGAGCTCGTTATCCGTCAGGAAAGTGAATGTCTTTCCTCCCTCGCAAAACTTGTAGCCCAGGCCGCCGTTGGGGTGGCTCAGCTCGATGGGAAGTATGCGCATCCCGCCTATGTCGCGGCCTTCTGAGCAGACCGAATCGAACTCGAACCGCGCGGAGATCTCCTCGAACTTGACGGGAAAGCCCGGTGGCTGCATGGTCTTGGCTATTATCTCCCGGACGGAGTCGGAAGAAAAGGAGCAGCCCATGATGCGTATGCGCGTTTTTTTATTGTAAATGGGAGCGAAGAACGGGAAACCCAGCACGTGGTCCCAGTGGGAATGGGTAAAGAACATAGTGAAACTGTCGCGGGAATTCTTCAGCAGTTTCTTCCCGAGGAGGCGTATGCCGGAGCCGGCGTCCACTATAACAAGGTCGTCTTTCTTTGACCGCACCTCCACGCAGGTGGTGCTGCCGCCGTATTTGATGTACTGTTTGCCGGAAACAGGTATGGAACCGCGGGCGCCCCAGAATTTTATCTTCATCTGTCCTCCAGGGATATATTAGCAAAAAGCCGCGGAATTTATAAGGTACGGGGCCAGTTCGGCCTCGTTTCGAAGGATCGCGGTTTAAGCGAAGTCCCGGCCGGAAAGGCGGGCGGGGAAAAACACGCGCCCGCAAGGCGGCCTCAGGTGAAACCGCCCGGGCGCCCCTGCGCGGGCGCCGGGGCAGGTCATTTTCGCCCGAAATTACCCGCTTTCGCGGCCTCCGGCCGCTCCGCATGGTTGCCAGCAGGCCTCCGTTTTTAATAATATATAAACGTGATATTCACCTTAACATCGGCAAAAGGTGTCTTTTGAGACAATGCCTGTGCGCGCCGTAACCGCGGCTATGACCTTCGGGCGGCCATTTCCAGCTACAATTTAACCAAAAAACCGGCTATCCCTATATGTGGAACCGGGTAATGAAAGGCACAACTTATGAACAATGAAAAAATAGCGATAGTAGGACTGGGCGTAATAGCCCCCAAAGCCCTTAATAAGGAAGAATTCTGGAAGAATGTCCTGGAAGGCCGGGACTGCATAGGCCAGGTGCCAGCCGACCGCTGGGACTGGCGCCTTTACTATTCCGAAGACCATAAGGCCCCGGACAAGACCTATTCCAAGATAGGCGGCTTCATCGAGGGCTTCAAATTCGATTCCATAAGGTACAAGATACCGCCGCAGACCGCCGTACAGATCTCCCGCCTGCAGCAGATGACGCTTGAGGCCGTGCGCATGGCCCTGGAAGACTCCGGCTACGATAAAAAGACCTTCGACCCCAAAAAGACCGCGGCGGTGATAGGCAACGCCATGGGCGCCACGCGCAAGGAAATGACCGACCTGCGCGTCTACAGATTTTACAACGAGGACCTGCTGAACAAGGCGCCTTCCTTCTCCTCCCTGCCTTCGGAAAAGCGCGACGCCATCATAAAGGAGTACGAGGCGGGAATAGAGAAGGACGTTATCAAGATAACGGAAGACACCATGCCCGGCGAGCTATCCAACGTGACGGCCGGGCGCATCGCCAACGTTTTCAACTTCAACGGCCCGAACATGACCATGGACGCGGCCTGCGCCTCCTCCATGGCCGCGCTGGACTACGCGGTGCTGGGCCTGCGCGCCGGGAAGTTCGACATGGCGGTGGCTGGCGGGGCGGACGAGATGATGTCCCCGCCTGCCTATGTGAAGTTCTGCAAGATAGGCGCCCTGTCCGCCGAGGGTTCCTATTCCTTCGACGAAAGGGCCAACGGTTTCGTGATGGCCGAAGCCGTCTCCGTCTACATCCTCAAGCGCCTCTCGGACGCGGTGCGCGACGGCGACAAGATCTACGCGCTGGTTAACTCGGTGGGCGCCTCTTCCGACGGCAAGGGCAAGGGAATAACCGCCCCCAACCCCAAGGGCCAGAGAATGGCCATAGAGAACGCCTTTGAACAGGTGGACTATTCCCCGGCGGACGTGGACTTCGTGGAGGCGCACGGTACGGCCACAAAAGTCGGCGACGCAGCCGAAGCGCAGGTGCTCAAAGAAGTGTTCGCCCCTCATCTTACCGGGGGGAAAAAGATCGGCCTCACCGCCGTAAAATCGCAGATAGGCCATTCCAAGGCCGCGGCCGGCGCGGTCAGTATCGCTAAGACCGCCCTCGCCCTCTACCACAAGACCCTGCCCACCTCCATAAACTATGAAAGACCCAACCCCGGCATCGATCTCGACCTGTTCCGGGTGATAACCAAGGCGGAGCCCTGGAAGAAGGACGGCATACGCCGCGCCAACGTTTCCTCTTTCGGGTTCGGCGGCACCAACTTCCACGTCACCATGGAAGAATATACCGGCCCCGCCCACCAGCGCTTCATAAAGGCCGACGCGGCCGCGTCCGGGGAGCATTCTTCCGTCGAGGTGACGGAGAACCCCAAGGCGCCTTTCTCCGCCCTGCAGGGCGAAGCTGTAACCTTCACCGCCGCAACCCCGGCCGAAGTGATAGCCCAGGCGAAAGCCGCAGCGGGCTCTACCATCGCCGCATGGCCGCAGGTCTACCCCATCTCCGTTTTCGCGCAGCCTTTGCAGCTTAAAGCCAGGGCCGCCTGGGGTGTTTCCATAGTGGCCAAGTCCCCGAAAGACCTGGCCGAAAAGGTGGAGTTCATGGCCAAAAACGGCAAGGCCGAAACCTGGACCGAACCGCCTCTTAATTTCAAGCTGAAAGGCATTTACACTTTCCGCACCGGCGCCAACAACGCCAAGGTGGGCCTGCTCTTCCCGGGGCAGGGCTCGCAGTACGTGGACATGATGAGGGACCTGGCAGCTAAATACCAGGTGGTGCAGGAAACCTTCAACGAGGCCGACGCCATACTGGAGAAGATGATAGGCATCCGCCTTACCGAGGCCATCTGGTCCAAGCCGGGAGAGGGCAAGGCAGAGCTTGAGAAACGCGAAGCCGCCATAAAGCAGACCCAGCTCACCCAGCCCTCCATGATGACCGCCGATATCGCGATGTACCGCCTTTTCCGCGAGTTCGGAATAAAGCCGGACATGGCTATAGGCCACAGCCTGGGGGAATACGCCGCCGCCACCGCGGCCGGCATTTTCACCTTCGAGAACGGCCTCCGCGCCGTAACCAGCCGGGCCAAGGAAATGGCCTCGGTGAAAGTGGCGGACCCCGGCAAGATGGCCTCCATAGCCCTGGGCTGCGACCGCGTTGACGTTGAACTAAAGAAGATAAAGGGCTACGTGATCTGCGCGAACAAGAACTGCCCGCTGCAGACCGTGATAGCCGGAGAGGCCGCCTCCGTGGAGCAGGCCGTAAAAGCCTTCAAGGACATGGGGGTAGAGGCGGGGGAAATACCCGTCTCGCACGCCTTCCACTCGACCATAATCGAGCCCGCCATGGGACCTTACCGCAAGTTCCTCCAGAACATACCGATAAACCCGGCCAGCATGCCGATACTGTCGAACGTCACCGCCGACTTTTTCCCGCGGGACCCGCAGGGCATTTACGACATACTCATCAAACAGATGACCAGTCCGGTGGAGTTCATAAAACAACTGGAACGGATGTACGCCGAGGGCGTGCGCACTTTCATAGAGTGCGGCCCCAAGCGCGTGCTGAGCGCTTTCGCGGCTTCGACGCTGAAGGACAAGCCGGACATCACCGTCCTGGCCTCGAATCACCCGAAGCGCGGGGGCATAACGGAATTCAACGACCTCCTGGCCAACATGACGGCGCTCGGCATACCCGTTAAATGGGAAGGCAAGACTCCCAGGCACGGCGGGAAGTTCTTCAACCCTTACTACCAGGATTGGGCCCTCCAGCAGCAGGGGACGGACAAAGCGGCCGGAACGGACTCACCGGCTCCCTCCATCCTTACGCGGGAAAGGGCCGCGCTGGCCGAGAATTTCGGCTTCAACTTCAACCCGATAGGGATCTCGGGCATAGCGGGCGGCACGCCGGGAACATGGGATAAACTGTTCCGCGAGCAGAACCTCGACGAGATACTGGCCGGCAAGAACATGATAGAGCCGATCCCCGGCGCCTGGCGCGCCCAGCAGATAGACAAGAACATCATACGCGTGGTAAAGTCCCCGACGGGCCACCACACCATTGAAACGATAGATTCGGTGGACCAGGCTATAAAGCTGTCCGCCAGGGCCGGCAGCCTGGACATAAAGAAGGAGTTCGGCCTGCCCGCCACCGTCGCCAAGGCCCTTAGCAGCACGTTCCGCATGGCCATAGGCGCGGGCGTCCTGGCGCTCAAGGACGCCGGCGTGCCGCTGATACACTACTACAAGAAAACCACCACCGGCGGCTGGCTGCCGGAGAAGTGGGCCCTGCCCGAACCGGTGGCCTCGGAAACCGGGGTCATCTTCGCCTCCGCTTTTCCCACGTTCGAACCCCTTATCGAAGAGGCGACCAACTACTTCAAACACAAATACGCCGACCGCACGGCTGAGCAGATGTGGGAGATCTACCACGCCATAGTGGACAAGCTCCCGCATGAAAGCGACAAGGTCTCCCTGCGCGCCTGGCTCGCGAAAAACTTCGCGGAGTACAAGCACGGAGAGGACCGGAACCCTTACTCCTTCAGCCAGAACTTCCTGCTGAAGGTGATCCCTATAGCCGACAGCCAGTTCGCGCAATGGGTGGGAGCCAAGGGCCCGGCCATACACATCAGCGCGGCCTGCGCCTCCACCACCGAAGGCGTGCACCTGGCCGAGTCCTGGATACGCGCGGGCAAATGTTCGCGCGTGGTCCTGATAGCGGCCGACGACATAACCAGCGAGAAGATCCAGCAGTGGACCATGCCCGGATTCCTGGCTTCCGGTACGGCCACCACGAAAGAGAACGTATCCGAAGCCGCCCTGCCTTTCGACCGGCGCCGCCACGGCCTCATCGTAGGCGCCGCCGCGGTGGGCATGGTGATAGAGGACGAGACGCTTACCCGCGGCCGCGGCATGGTGCCGCTGGCGCGGCTGCTCCTGACCGACTGCGCGAATTCCGCCTTCCACGCCACCCGCCTGGACACGGATCACGTGGCCTCGGTGATGGAAAAATTCGTCGGCAAGGTGGAAAAGATATACGGCCTGAAGAGAGAAGAGATGGCGCCGCGCACGATCTTTATGTCGCACGAAACCTACACCCCGGCCCGCGGCGGCAGCGCCTCGGCCGAGGTTAAAGCCCTGCGCCGCGCCTTCGGCTCCAGCGCGGACAAAGTGGTGGTAAGCAATGTTAAAGGTTTTACCGGCCACACCATGGGCGCGTCCCTGGAAGATATCGTGGCCGTACGCGCGCTGAACACCGGCATAATTCCTCCTATCGCCAACTACAAGGAGCCTGACCCGGAGCTCGCCGGCATAAACCTTTCAAAAGGCGGGCATTACGACATCCAATACGCGCTGCGCTTCGCCGCCGGTTTCGGCTCGCACATGGCCATGTCCATGATAGAGCGCGTCTGGAAGGATGGAGAAAGCCGCTTCGAAAACCCGGGGCGCTACCAGAACTGGCTGCGGGAAGTTTCGGGCGACCCAGCCGCAGAACTTGAGGTAGTCTTCAATACGCTGAGGATAAAGGATAAAAAAGACACCAGCCACGGAGCTGCACACAAACATCCGTCCGCATTATCGCAGCCCGCGGAGGAAACCGGCGTTCAAATCCCGGCGGCAGCACCCGCGCCCGAAGCCGCGCCCCAGCGGGCGCAAGCCGCGGCGGCCGCTCCCGCGGCGGCGCCGGTAACTCCCGCGCCCGCCAAACCTGCCGGAACCCGCGCCCTCGACGAAGATACCGTCAAGGCCGGAATATTGAAGATGATAGCCGATAAGACCGGCTACCCGCTGGATATGCTCGAACTGGACCTCGACATGGAGGCCGACCTCGGCATCGACACCGTCAAG
>CAISZM010000059.1 GCA_903889965.1 uncultured Elusimicrobia bacterium | reverse complement strand
TTTTAAGGGATCTGCTCAAAATCCCGTCAATAGGCTCCACCCTTATGAATTTATACTCGCCCATGTACGAGCTAAGGACTACCCATATGATGTTGGAGGCAAGGTTGACGTATTCGAACTTAAGGTTATTGAAGGCGTACGCGTCTCCGAAGCGCAAATAAACGGCGAGGACGAGGGCCGCGTTCAACAGCGCGATATCTCCCGCCAGAAATATCAGTTTTGAGTATCTGGAATACCCGTACAGGCCGATGTTTTCTTGTGCTGCCATGTACAAAAACTCCCTTCTTCCTCGGTTTATGCCCTTACCTGCAAGATATGCGCCCTCAGCCCTTTTTCACGCCTTTCCAGATCTTTTCCGGAAGCAGCGGCACCGACCTGACCCTGGCCCCGCAGGCGTTCCGTACGGCGTTGGCTATAGCCGGCGCCACGCCTATAAGCGGCACCTCACCCATGCCCTTGGCGTGATACGGGCCCTCGGAGTAAGGCTTTTCTATAAAGGTTATGTCATACTCCGGCTTATCCGCGGCCGTAGCTATCACATAGTCGGTAAAATTAGGATTTACCATGATGCCGTTCTTGTAAACGAGGTTCTCGTAGACGGCCCAGCTCATACCCTGCAGTATGCCGCCCTGCGCCTGCCCGTAGGCCAAGCGGGGATTCACGATCTTTCCCACGTCGTACGCCGCCCAGATCTTTTTAACCTTCAGCACCCCGGTCTTAAGGTCAACCTCCACCTCGGCCGCGTCGGCGGAGTAAGAGTAAATGACGTAGGCGTCGCCCTGGCCGTCGCCCATCCTGAAGGTGGTGCGGGGGGCGGCGTACCAGCCCTGTTCGCTCATTTTCTGGCGGCGCGCCCAGCACTCGGCGACCACTTTTTTAAAATCCACGACTTTGCCGCCCATGGAGAAGAGTCCCGCGGCCGCGGTCATCGGCCTGGAGGCGTCCGCCCCGCCGGCTGTCAGTAGGTCGAAAGCCGTCTTAAAAATACGCGCCCTGATCGGAGAAGCCGCCTCTATTATGGCGTTGCCGCTCATCAGCGTGGTGCGGCTGGCGACCGTGGGTCCGGAGTCGGGCACCTTGGAGGAGTCCACTTCCTCCACCCTTACGCTGTCATACGGGGCGTTCAGCGTTTCGGCGGCTATCTGGGCCAGTACGGTGAGGGCGCCCTGGCCCATTTCCGCGTTCCCGACATTTACGCCTACGGAGGAATCCTTGTAGACATTAACCAGAGCTCCGGCGCGGTCAAGGTAGCGGCCCTTGGCCCCCAAACCCACGCCGTAATAAGCCGCGGAAAATCCTATCCCGGTCACGATGTCCCCGCCCTCCGCCTTCGGTTTCCCGCCCTCGGCGTGCTTCCTGTCCCAGCCGGAACGGCGGCGCACTGCCTGCACCAGCTCGCCCAGGCCGCAGGAGGAATTCAGGCGCTGCCCGGTAACGGTTTTCTCTCCCGGCTTCAGCAGGTTCTTCAGGCGCAGCTGCACCGGGTCCATGCCCAGTTTTTCCGCAAGTTCGTCAATAAGCGATTCCTGCGCGAAACAGATCTGCGGCTGTCCGAAGCCGCGAAAGGCGCCGCAGGGGACCTTGTTGGTAGCCGCGGCGAACGTTTCTATATCGACGTTCGGTATCTTGTAAGGACCGGAGGCGTGTACCGTGCCGCGCCAAAGCACTATCGGGGAAAGCGTAGAATAGGCGCCGCCATCCAGAACATATTTAACGCGGCAGGCGGTTATCCTGCCGCTCTTGTCCGCGGCGTACGCGACGCGGGCCCAGCCCGGATGCCGCTTTGACATGGACTGAAAATCTTCTTTGCGGCCGTAAACGAGCTTTACAGGCCTGTTGGTCTTGGCCGCGCAGATGGCCGCGTGGGAAGCCACCAGCGCGGGCACGTCCTCTTTCCCCCCGAACCCGCCGCCGGTCACTGTCTGAAGTATCTTGACCTTGTTATAGGGCAGGGCCAGGGCGGCCGCCACCGCGTCCAGCACGTAGAACGGGCACTGGGTAGTGCTATGGATGGTGACGCCGCCGCCGGGCTCCGGCACGGCTACCGCGCCCTGGGTCTCAAGGTAGGCGTGAACCTGGTAATTCGTGCTGAACTCCCCTTCCACTACGTGCGCCGCGGTCCTGAAGGCCCTGTCTACAGCGCCCCTTTTAATAACGAAACGGGAGAAGATATTGTCGTCCCCGTGGATCCTGGGCGCGCCCTTCTCCAGGGCCTTGAGAGGGTCGTCAACGAAGGGCAGCTCCTTGTACTTGAGCTCCACCAGCGCCGCGGCTTTCCGCGCGGCGCGCGCCGTAGCGGCCACCACCAGCGCCACGGTCTCTCCCGCGAAGCGCGCCTCTTTTTCCGGCAGGAAAGGATAGTCCTGCATGACCACCGGCCACTTGTTTGCGCCTTTTATGTCCTTATACGTCACCAGGGAGACGTAGCCCGGAACGCGCCGTGCTGCGTTGTCCGAAATCGAGATTATCCTGATCCTGGGCCTGGGCGAGCGCACCGCCGCGGCGTGCAGCATTCCCGGGAATTCCCTGTCGTCGGCGTATTGCGCGGCGCCGGTGACCTTTATCAGCGCGTCCTTCCTGGGCAGGGATTTACCGACATATGAAAGTTTTTCCATGGAGCCTTTTAAGCGCGGACCTATCTCACGCGCATATGCGCGCCGTCGCGCTTGTAGTGCAGCTTTATTATTTCCGCAAGTACGGATACGGCTATCTCGCCCGGCGACTTGCCGCCCAGGTTGAGCCCTATGGGGGAATGGACCCGCGGGTCCTTTAGCGGGTAAAGCTTCTTCTTTGAAAGCTGGCGGAAGATCTCGCGGACCTTCTCCGCGCTCCCGATCATGCCTATATAAGGGGCGCGGGTCCCCATCGCGGCGGCCAGGCATTCCTTATCGAGCGCGTGGCCCCGCGTGACTATTACGATATAGGTGTCCTTGTCCACGGCTGCTTCCGCCACGGCCTTGTGCGGCGGCTTATTTATTATCGACATAGCCCCCGGAAACCTTTCGGGATTGGCGAACTCTTCCCGGTCGTCGGCCGCAAGGAAGGGATAACCGGCCAGGCGGCAGGCCTCGGCTATCTTAAGACCGACGTGCCCCCCCCCAAGTATCAGCACCTTAAGCGGGCTTTTATAAACGTCGATGTAAACTTCCATGTCCCCCATGCAGATCATGCCGGTATTGCCTCCGGGCTTAAGCTCAAAAAGGAATTTCCCGCCCTCGCCCTTCTTTATGCATTCCACGGCCTTCTTTATGGTCAGGGCCTCTATGGAACCCCCGCCCACGGTGCCTTCTATAGAGCCGTCCGGGTAAACCAGCATCTTCGCGCCGGCCTCGCGCGGAGTGGAGCCGGCGACGCTGATCACTGTGACAAAAGCCGCGTTCCGGCCGGAATCGATGGCTTCGGCCAGCATTTTTATTATATTTTTTTGCTCTTTCATATTGCAGTTATTTTACTAATTTACGGAAAGCAGTTTATAGATTTCCACCTGCAGGGTCTTGCCTTTCAGCGCCGCCAGGCCCAGCGCTTCGAACTTGAGCGAGCCGCCAAGGGAGGCCCGCGCGCGTTCCAAAGCCGGTCCGCTCACGATGATGTCCGTATTCAGTTCTTTGGTCTTTGACTCAAGGCGCGAGGCTATGTTCACGGTATCGCCTATGAACGTGTATTCCAGCCGCGACGCCGTGCCGATATTCCCGGCCACCAGCGTGCCGGCGTGCACGCCTATGCCGAACTCCACCCTGCCGGGGGCTTTAACCGAAGCGTTGAACTCCGCCAGCGCCCGCCGCATCCCCGCGGCGGCCCGGATGGCGTCCCCGGCGTAATCCGCAGAACCCAGATATGGCGTGTAGATGGCCATCACCGCGTCGCCTATGAACTTATTTATCACCCCGTTGTTCTCCGTTATCGGCGGGGTTATATAGTGGAAATAGCAGTTGAGGAAGTCAACAAGCGCGGAGGCGCTCATGTTTTCGCTGAGCGTGGTAAAATTGCGTATATCGCAGAACATAACCGCGGCCTCGATATCCTCACCGCCGAGGTTCACCTTCTTATTGTTGATAAGCTCGCGGGCTATTTCTATGGAGAGATACTTGCCGAACGTGTCCCGCAGTTCCTCGCGCTCTTTAAGGCCGTCAACCATGTCGTTAAAACCGGCCTTCAGGTGGGCCACCTCGTCGGAAAAATAGATGCGCGTCTTAACGTAGTCGCCCGCGGCCACAAGCCGCATCTTCTTTATCAGCCCGTTCAGCGGCAGCTGTATGCCGTTGTAGATGGCGCCGAGGCCGTTCAGCAGCAGCACGCTGGACAGGAACAGCATGAAAACGAGCTGCCCGGAGAAATCGTCCCACGGCACCCTGTTGAGGAAAGCGGCGTAGATAAGCGCGAAGGGCAGTATAGCGAAACCGATTATCAGCGTGGATATTTTAACGTAGATAGGCGGCGAGAAGCCGGGTTTGAGGCGCGACATTTCTTCCGGCGTATAAAGGGCACCCATCAGCTTCTTCTGCTTGGAAAGATGGACGTCTATGTAAGCCACCAGCAGCGCGGCCTGTGCCAGGAAGGACACGGCCGCCGCCGCGCATTCGGGCCCTGAGAGCATGCCGGGGCCCGCCGCCTGTAAAGCCAGCGAGAAGGCCTGCGCGATCAGGACCATCAGGAAGGCGTCCCTGTAGATATTGCCGAGGCGCCGGCGTATCTTTGCCTTTAGCTTATCGTCCGGATTCTTAATGTACAGGTAAGCGGGCCGCCCCCAGAGATAGGCGAGCAGGCACATTACTCCGAACGGCAGGCCGAAATTAGCCCCTATGTGCTGCGCGCCCGCGCTTAACCTGACCAGGGACACCCCCGCCCGCTCCTTGACCGCGAAGGCGGCCATGGCCATCTTGAAGAAGGCCGAATTGACCATGGCCAGCATTATCGGGATGGCCAATATGCGGAAGAACTCCTCGAGTTCTTTCCTGCGCGCCTTTTTTTCCGGATCGGAGAACATTCTCAGCCCCTTAGACATATTTCAGAAAAAGCCAGTATATTATCGCATTTATAAAAGTGAGCGGAATACCTACGCGGGCGAACTCCAGGAAGGTTATGGTCTGGCCGGCCTTTTTCTCCGCGGCCTGTATTATTATAACGTTGCTGGCGGCCCCCAGTATGAAAAGGTTCCCTGCTATGGTGGAAGCCGCAGCCAGCGCCATCATGGCCGGCGTCCCCCCGCCCGCTTGCCGTATCACCGGCAGGTAAAGCGCCACAAGAGGCACGTTGGAAATGAGCTGGCTGAGTACGATGCTGACGGCCATCACCGGGCCCGGCCCGGCTATCCCGGCCCCGGAAGGCGCTATAAATCCCTGGATAAACCCTGTGTTCCAT
Source organism: uncultured Elusimicrobia bacterium (assembly GCA_903889965.1). Classification (GTDB taxonomy): domain Bacteria; phylum Elusimicrobiota; class Elusimicrobia; order Elusimicrobiales; family UBA9959; genus UBA9959. The sequence continues at coordinate 10,546 of CAISZM010000059.1, read as the reverse complement.
ACGGCCCGCGTCAGCACGAACATGGCGGCGAAGAAAGCCAGAGTGGTCCAGTCCGTACGGCGCAATATTTCAAAACGGCGGGAGCTGAAAAGGAGTCCCGGGGCCGCCGCTGCCAGCGCTATCCAGGTTAAGCGGAATTCAAGCCCCGGCGCGAGCCACGCAAGCGCTATCTTCGCGGCTATCATCAGGCCCAGCACAAAGACGGTTATCCTGGCGAGCCCTGCCAGCGCCTTATCCTTTACCGGCTCCTGCGAATGTGCAAGCCTGGCGTCCGTAAACTCCCCGGGATAAAAAGCGCGCACCAGGAGGAAGACCGCGCCCAGGTTGATAACGGTCGGAACGGCCAGGTATTTAAAAAAGGTCAGGAACGGCGAGGCGATGCCCCCGTTCACGGCCACCAGCAGGTTCTGCGGGTTGCCGATGGGGCTCATGGCGCTGCCCGTGGTTATGGAAAAAGCCAGGGCCAGCAGCAGCGCCTTAGGGGAAATGCCGTGCTTTTTGGCCAGCAGCAGCGCCACAGGCGTACCTATGATGGCTACCGTATCGTTCATCAGGAAGGCCGAGGCGGCGCCCATAAAAAAGACCAGTGCGAAAAGCAAGCCCTCCTCGGTGCCGGCCCTCTTGAAAAGTTCGTATTCCTTGTGAGCCATCCAGCCGCTGAGCTCCAGCGTCTGCCCGGCCGCGAACATGCCGAAGAGGAAAAGCATCACGTCCGGATCCACGGCCCGCGCGGCCCGTACCGGGGTAATATCCCCGGAGATAAGGACGGCGCCGGCGCCGGCGCACATTACCTGCCATATCCCGAAACGGAAACGGCCGACCTGCCGCAGGGCGATGAGGGCGAATACGGCAAGAAGGACGGCGATCGGGAACATAAAAAAAGCTGGGAATTTTGCGGCCGGCTACCGGGATGTATCCCCGGCCCGCAGCGCTTCGTATTGTTCGGGCGTATCGAAATCGCGGATGATCTCCGGGTCGTTCAGATCCAGGTCGGCCGTTTTTACCGAGGGGTGATGCGTAACCCAGTGCAGCCCCTTGTCGAGCGGTCCCTCGAAGCAGAGATGTTTGTGCGCCGCGGGAATAATGATCGGATGCCCTCTTTTCATGCGTGAATCCGCGGCCCTCAGGGTGCGCGGGATGACTATGCAGTCCTTGTGGGAAAGCCAGAACGCTATAAGTTTCTTGTAGGTTTCCGGGGAGACCGTAGGCTGGTCGGCAAGGCATACCATGAAGGCTTCGGCATATTCCGACACCGAACCCAATCCCGCACGCAGGGAGGAAAGCTGCCCCCGCTCCGGCTTCGGGTTTACAGCCACTTTCTCCCCCACGGGTTTCCAACTGGCCAGTATCTCTTCGGAACTCCCGCCCAGCACCGCTACGCGGTCCTCCCCGCCGGCCTGTCTCAACGCGGAGCAGACATGTTCGATAAAAGGCTTGCCGCGCCAAAGCAGGGCGGCCTTGGGCCGTCCCATCCGTGAAGACTCACCTGCCGCGAGTATGATGGCTGAAAGCATAATATATCCGGCGTGCCGTTCGCTCTAATCCCCGAAACTTATGCCGAGGTCCCGCGCCGTCCGTATCGTGTCGCAGGAGAGGGGCACCACCTTCATCCGCCTGGTGGCATCCTTCAGGGGTACATAACGCACCGTAGGGGGGTCCAGCGCCACCATAACGCCGCTCATTCCCTCATCCAGGGCGCGGATCGCCGCGGCTCCGAAGCGCAGCGAGATAAGCCGGTCGAAAGTTGTGGGGCAGCCGCCGCGCAGCAAGTGACCCAGCACAACGGTGCGGCATTCCTTGTCCACCAGCGGCTCCAGTTCCTTAGCCACGCGTTCGCCGGCCCCGCCAAGTTTTTCAGCGCGGCCGAGCTCCCTGCTCACCACGGACGCGGAACCGCCTACGGGCAGGGCGCCTTCGGCCACAACCACTATTGCGTAATGCTTGCCGCGTTTAGGCCTTTCCCTGATCGCCGCGGCGACCTTATTTATGTCATACGGTATCTCCGGTATAAGTATGGCGTCCGCGTTGCCTGACACTCCGGAATTGAGCGCTATCCAGCCGGCATAGCGCCCCATCACCTCTACCACCATGACGCGCCGGTGCGCCTCGGCGGTGGAGTGCAGCCGGTCGATGCATTCCGTGGCGAAGGAGACAGCGGTGTCGAAACCGAAGGTGACCACGGTCTTATCCAGGTCGTTATCTATGGTCTTGGGCACGCCTATGGTGGGTATACCCTTTTCGGAGATAATATTGGCTATGCCGAGGGATCCGTCCCCCCCCAGCGCCACGAGCGCGTCAATGCCGTTCTTCCTGAAAGCCGCTATCAATTCGTCGGTGCGGTCCTTCTCGTACATTTTCCCGTCAGGGCCCATCGTGGGGTATTTCGCGGGGTTGCCCTTGTTGGTGGTGCCGAGTATCGTGCCGCCGAGATGCGTTATACCGCGCACGCTGCGGCGGGTGAGGTGCATAAGCCCGCCTTCAGGGTAATCTTCGGGACGCAGGAGGCCGTTATATCCGTCGCGTATACCCACGACCTCGTAACCCTTGTTAATGGCTGAAACGACCACGGCGCGTATTACGGCGTTCAGCCCGGGCGCGTCCCCGCCGCCGGTATTGATAGCTATTTTTTTTATTACCCTCATGCTCCCCCCAGGCTGTCCGGGCTGCCCGACCCCGTCATTTCCCGCGCAGCAATCGTGCCGCCGCTTTGTCGGCCCGCTCGGCCAGTTTAAACTCGTCCACGTTCACCAGCCTGCCTTCCTTAACCACCACCTTGCCGTTAACTATGGTGTATTTGGTCCTGTGGGAAGCGCCGCAGAACAGCAGCGAGGCCAGGGGGTCCGCCTTGGAGCCCGCGAAATCCAGTCCGCTCACGTCGAAAACGGCTATATCGGCGGCCTTGCCCGGCTCGATGGAACCGATGTCCGTTCGGCCCAGAACGGAGGCTCCGCCGCGCGTGGCCAGCGCGAAAGCGTCGCGCGCGGGCATGCTTTCTACTCCGGACTTAACGCGGTGTACCAGCATGCACTGCCGGATCTCGCCCAGCATGTCGGAGGAATCGTTAGAGGCGGAGCCGTCCACAGCCAGCCCCACGGGGACCTTGTGGTCGAGGAACATCCTCACGGGGGCTATACCGGAGCCCAGGCGCAAATTGGAACAGGGGCAATGCGCCACACCCGTGCGGGTCCTGCCCATCTTTTTCGCCTCAGCCTCGTTTATGTATACGCAGTGGGCGAACCAGGCGTTGCCCTCGCTCACCCAGCCTACGGACTCCATGTACTCGAGGGGCCGCATCTTGAACAGCTTCCTGCAAAAATCCTCCTCATCCCTGGTCTCGGCCAGGTGGGTGTGCATGCGCACGCCCCAGCTCTTGGCCATTTCGGCGGTAAGCTTGAGCAGTTCTGTGGTGACCGAGAAAGGAGAACAGGGCGCCAGCGCCACCCGGGTCATGGCGAAATCTTTGGCGTCGTGGAACTTGCGCACAAGCCGCTCGCAGTCCTTCATTATGAAGTTTTCGCTCTGCACCACGCTGTCCGGGGGCAGGCCGCCCTTGGAGCGCCCGCGCGACATGGAGCCCCTGGTGGCGTGGAAGCGCATGCCGAGTTCCCGGGCCGCCTCTATCTGCGTGTCGATAAAATGCGCGCTTCCTTTTTCCGGGAAGAGGTAGAGGTGGTCCGAACTCGTGGTGCAGCCGGTAAGGAGCAGTTCGCCCAGTCCCACCTGGGTGCTGTCGTATACGTCGCCGGGAGTGATGCGCGCCCAGATGTCGTAGAGGTAAAGAAGCCAGTCGAAAAGCTTGGAGTCCTGCGCCGCGGGCAGATTGCGCGTCAGGGTCTGGTAAAGGTGGTGGTGCGTGTTGACGAAGCCGGGCAGGACCACGCAGTTCCTGGCGTCGATCACGGTATCGGCATGCACTTTAAGGTTCCGGCCGACCTTTTTTATTTCCGGGCCCTCGATATAAACGTCCCCGCCCTTTATCTCGCGGCCAGCGCCGTCCATGGTCGCGAGCACGAGCGCGTTCTTTATCAGCATAGATCTGGATTTCATAAGGGTCTCCGTGATTCTGCCTCTATAAATATTATAGTAAAATAAGGTTTATCGATTGACGGAGCCGGCTTTTGGAGAAACCATGAAGAACAAGATCACTTTTCTCAGCGACGCCCAGCTTAAGAGCGAGGCGGAACGCTGCCTTTACTGCGAGGAAAAGCCCTGCAAGGCGGCCTGCCCGGCCGACTGCTCGCCCGCGGACTTCATAATGGCGGTGCGCCAGATGGGCGCGTCCGATATCAAGCGTTCGGCGGCCCTCATCATGGGGAACAACCCCTTCGGCGGCGTATGCGGCGCGGTCTGCCCGGACTGGTTCTGCGTCAAGGCCTGCTCGCGCAAACTTTTCGATAACCCGATCAACATCCCGGCCGTGCAGGCTGCGGTGGTGCAGAAAGCGAAGGAACTGGGCGTGATGCCCGCGTTCAAAAAGGCCAAACCCAACGGCAGGAAGGTGGCCGTGACCGGCGCCGGCCCCTCCGGGCTTGCCGCCGCGGGGACGCTGGCCCAGCTGGGCTACAAGGTGGACGTTTTCGAGAAGGATAAAAAAGCCGGCGGCGCCTGCAACCTTATCCCGGACGCGCGCCTCCCTAAAGGGGTGCTGCGCACGGAAATAGAATTTATTAAGACGCTTGGCGACATCAGGGTCAAGACCGGGACCCCGGTTAAAGACCCGGCCTTGCTGCTGAAGAAATACGACGCCGTTATAGTAACGGCCGGAGTGGAGAAGCAGCTGAAGCTCGACATCCCGAACGAAGAGGCGGGTGTTGAAGGCCTGGAATACCTGAGGCACGCCGCGAAATACAAGGTACGGGGCAGGAACGTGGCGGTAATAGGCGGCGGCGCGGTGGCCGCAGACTGCGCTATGACCGCCCTGGCGCGGGGCGCGGCGCGGGCCGAGATCTTCACGCGCAAGAACATAGGCGACATACAGCTGCCGGAGCGCGAGCTGGGCGGTATTCTTAAAAAAGGCGTTAACATAAACGGGCGCAGCCGCATCACGGCCATACTAAAAAAGGGAATAAGGATAGTACGTCTCGACGACAGGTCGAAGGACATACCCGGGACGGAACAGGTCCGTTCCGACATAGACTTCACGGTGCTGGCCATAAAGAACCTCCCGGTTTTCGGGGACGGGAAGCGTAAAGGAGTTTTCATGGCCGGCGACTGCAGGAACGGCGCCGCCACGGTAGTTGAGGGCGCGGCCTCCGGCAAGAACGCCGCGATGGCGGCCCACGCCTGGATGCAGGGGAAAAAAGCCCCCGCCGCAGCCGACGACAAAAAGAGCGGCGTGACGCTGGCCGGGCGGAACCTTCTGCCTGTATCCCTGGAAACCGATTTCTTCGGCAGGAAACTGCGCTCGCCCTTCATCATCTCCGCCTCCCCCCACTCGGACGGCTACGACCAGGTGAAGCGCGCCTACGAGGCGGGCTGGCCGGGCGTCGTTATGAAAACCGCCTTCGACGGCCTGCATATACACATACCTTCTCAATACATGGTCACTTTCACCGAAAACACCTACGGGAACTCGGACAATGTTTCGGGCCACCCGCTCGACCGCGTCTGCGGCGAAGTGGCGCGGCTGGTGAAAGAATACCCGGACAGGCTTACCGCGGCCTCCACGGGCGGCCCCGTGACCGGGAATGACGAAGCCGACAAACTGGCCTGGCAGTCCAACACCCTGAAGCTTGAGCGCGCGGGCGCGATGGCCATAGAATATTCGCTTTCCTGCCCTCAGGGCGGCGACGGCACCAAGGGCGACATCGTCTCGCAGGACCCGGAACTGGCGGCCAAGATAATAGGCTGGGTTATGGAAGTCTCGGACCCGGAAGTACCGAAGCTCTTCAAGCTCACAGGCGCCGTCACCGCCATCTGGCAGGTGGTCAACGCCATAAAGCAGGTCTATAACAGGTATCCGCACAAAAAGGCCGGCATAACACTCGCCAATTCCTTCCCGGCGCTCGCTTTCAGGAAAAGGCTGTCCTCCGGCGGGACCTGGGACGAGGGCATGGTGGTGGGAATGAGCGGGGAGGGCGTGGCCCCAATAAGCAACCTGACCATCGCCAAGGCCGTAAAGCTGGAGGTTCCGATCTCCGGCAACGGCGGACCCATGGATTACAAAGCCGCCGCCCATTTCCTGGCGCTGGGGGCGAAGTCGGTGCAGTTCTGCACGGTGGTCATGAAGCACGGCTTCGGCGTGATAGACGAGCTGAACTGGGGCCTCAGCCACCTGCTGGAGGAAAAAGGTTTCAAGTCCGTGGCGGAATTCACGGGCTGCGCCCTGCCGAAACCGGTGACGGATTTCCCGGACCTCACCCCGGTAAAGGACATCCCGGAGGTTGACCCGGACCTCTGCCGCCACTGCGGGAATTGCGGGCGCTGCGGCTACCTGGCCGTAAAACTCGACGCGCAGAAAGTCCCGGCTTTCGACGCCTCTAAGTGCATAGGCTGTTCGCTCTGCGTAAAGAAATGCTTCTCAGGGGCGCTCAGGATGCGCCGTCGCACTCCCGCGGAGCTGAAGGCCTGCCCGGAATAAAGTAAACCGGGAGCGCGAACGGTGAACAGTTTAATCGTTCGACGAGGTTAAGGATCCACCACAATGAAAACGATACTGATAAAGAACGGCGTCATCGCCACGCTGGGCGCCAAGAACCGCGTCCTGACCGGCCACGCGCTGCTGATAGAGGACGGCCTGATAAAGAGGATAGCCCCCCAGAAGACCTTCAAGGGCCGGTACGCCAAAGTGATAGACGCTTCGGGCCGCATCGTTATGCCTGGCTTTATAAACGCCCACATGCATTTCTACAGCACCTTCGCCCGGGGACTCGGGAAAGCGCCACCGTCGAGGAATTTCGTGGAGATACTGAATAACCTGTGGTGGCGGCTGGACAAGCGCCTGACTAACGCCGACTCGTATTACAGCGCGGCGATAGCCCTGATGGACTCCGTGCGAAAGGGAACCACGACCCTGATAGACCACCACGCAAGCCCGTTCGCCATAAAAGGCTCGCTCGCGGCGGTAGAGAAAGCCGTGAGGGAAACCGGTCTGCGCGCAGCCCTTTGCTACGAGGTCTCGGACCGCGACGGGAAAGGGAGGGCGAAAGAAGGCATAGAGGAGAACGCCGCCTTCATAGCTGCCGCCCAGGCCAAAGACGACAATACGATAAAGGGGATGTTCGGCCTGCACGCCTCTTTTACCATTTCCGACGAGACGCTCGACGAGGCGGCCTGCCGGGGCCGCAAGCTGGGGGCCGGCTTCCACGTGCACACCGCGGAATCGCAGGCCGACCAGCTGCACTGCGAGTCGCACCATAAGCTGCGCGTGGTAGAGCGGCTGCGCGACTTCGGCGTGCTGGGCAGGAAGTCCATAGCGGCCCACTGCGTGCATATTAACGGCGCGGAAATGGAGATCCTGAAGGAAACGGGGACGGCCGTAGTCCACAACCCCCAATCGAACGCCAACAACTCCGTGGGCATAGCGGACATAACCGGGATGACGGCGAAGGGCGTGCTGGTCGGGCTCGGCACCGACGCGATGACGGTGAACATGCTCGAAGAGGTGCGTGCCGGCCTGTGGCTGCAGCACCTGAAGCGGGATCCGTCGCAGGGCTTCTGCGAAACGGCGGGGGCGCTGCTGGTCAACAACGCCGTGATAGCCAACCGTTATTTCAGAGGGCTGGGCGAGTTAAAGCAGGGCTTCGCGGCCGACATCGCCATAATCGATTATATCCCCCCCACGCCGCTCGAAGCGGGCAACTTCTACGGCCACCTGGTGTTCGGGATAAGCCAGGGCGCCGTGGACACTACCATAGCCGCGGGCCGCGTGCTTATGGAAAATAAGAAGCTGAAGCTGGATATAGACGAGACTGAGATCTGCCGCAAATCCCGTGAACTGGCCGGCAAGCTCTGGAAGAAATTCTGACAGACAAGGCATGCGCGGCATTTTCTCCGCTAAGGAGCGGCGGAGAACTTCCCACGAACCGCGAACGCGCGTCTGATGTTCGCGGGAACGCCACCTTATATTTATATCCTGAAAGACACTAAAACAGAAGGGCCGCTAAAGGCGGCCCTTCTGTTCTCACTACCGGCAACTGCTGTCGTCTACTTGACGGGCAATATAGTAATGATCATATTGCGCATCCCGGCGGGGCTGACAATTGCCGAGCCGGTCGTCTTATTCATCCACATAATATCCAGTTGGAACTCGCTGGGGAATGTTCCGCCGAAGTCTGCCGCGGTCAAAGTAGCGGTGCCGGTGACAGTGGGGTCATGTGTCCTTGCCCTGCACGCGGCCTCCACGCTGTCGCAGCTCTGGCCCACAGGGGAGCAATGCGAGCAATGATAATCGCTGAATTGCGGCGAATACGGAGGAGGCGGTTTCGCCGGAAGCGGGGTAAAGCTTGTCAGCTGCCCCATATCCGGGATGGTCATGGACACGGCTCTGCCCTTCTGGACGCCGTCGACATAAAGCATCACATCCGCGTCACCCTCCGGGAATTTCTGAGTGGTATCCCCGTAGAAAGGGGAACAAACGCTCGGAGGATTTGCCAGTTCCGCGTTCCCCTCTATTCTCACCGTCCAGGTGACCATGATCGCTGCCGTTTTGCTGTAGGCATCACCCACTTCTTTGTGGAAGTTTATGATTTTTGACAAGATGCTCAACGGCTTCTGTGAGCCTTTCGCCAGCCCGGACGATGCCCTTATTTTGGCCGCGCACGGCCCCGCGTCGGCGGCCCACTCGGCTGCTGAGGGTCTGACTTCGGAAAAGATAGGATAGTGGGTGGCTGGGAACGAGACGGAGTCTTCTCCGCCAACACTGAACGACTTCAGCACGGGCGAAATCGCAACCCCGCCCCCGGACTGCGCGAAAAGCCCTCCCCCCCCGCAGAACAGCGCAACCGCCAAAATCCCCGTGAATAGTTTCATAATCCCCCCGGCATACCGACGCGAGCCGGTTGCCACAACACTGCGATATCCACTCTTGAGAGTCTAGCAGACAAAACCCAAAATTTCAAGGCAGTGTAGAATATCGCAACTCCTACGGCCACCTGGTGTTCGGGATAAACCAGGGCGCCGTGGACACTACCATAGCCGCGGGCCGCGTGCTTATGGAAAATAAGAAGCTGAAGCTGGATATAGACGAGACTGAGATCTGCCGCAAATCCAGGGTGACTGGCCGGCAAGCTCTGGAAGAAATTCTAAATTAATATGTAATTGTTACTTTTTTCAGGCCGCCGGGGCGGTCCGGGTCCAGGCCTTTGTGGAGCGCGAGGCGCAGGGCCAGGATCTTCATGCGTATGTCCGCCGGCAGGCAGCTGAAAGGGAGCGGCAGAGCGCCGGGCTTGACCACCATGCAGGTGGTGCCGCGCGCGTCAGGCGCCTTTTTAACCTTCAGCATGTCCCCGGGCAGCGGCTCCGACGGTGAAAATAAAAAAACAAAGTCTTTCCGCGTATAGGCCCCGATAGGTCCGTGCAGGAACTCGGCGGCGGAATAGCCCAGCGCGTGGGCCCCGGCCACCTCGCGGAATTTAAGAGCCGCCTCTTCCGCCACCGCGTTGTAGGGCCCGCGCCCGACGAAACCCAGCATATCCGCCCTGGCAAGCCTCCCGACAAGACCCATGTCGGCGCGGCCGGCCTTTATCTCCCCGCGGACCGCGGCTACAGCTGCGGTGAAATCTTTCGGCCTGAAGCAGCGGCTCCAGGCCTGCGCCGTCCACAGCACCGCCCAGAGCTCGAGGACGAAGCTCTTGGTTGCGGCTACGGGCAGCTCCCGGGAATTAGAAAGAAGAATATGGCGCTTGGCCGCGCGGGCGAGGGGATTTTTATCAAGGGCGGCCTCGTTGGTGACAGCCACGCCTTTCGCGCCCCATTTTATTATCTTCTTAAGGCAGGCGGTCACATCCTTGCTGCGGCCGGACTGGGAGAACGCCCATACGGCCTCGCCCCTGAAGTTCAGCTGGCGCCTGGCCCCAAGTATCGAGTGCGGGTGCACGAGGTTGGCGATAACCCCGGCGTAGGTTTCCCAGACGTATTTAGCGAAAAGCGTGGCGTTGCCGGAGGAACCGCGGCCGACGAGGTACGCGGCCCCGCGGGCGGACCGGACCATGGCCTTTTTATAGCTGGGCGCCGCGGCTGAAAAATCCTCAAGAAGCCCCGGGATCTCGGTTATGTCCCGGTAGGTCAGCGTATCTTCCATTTTTACAATCATACATCCTTTATTTTCGGGACTTCCGGGTTTAGCCTGGATACGGGCCAGCCATGGGGTTGCCCATTCCGCCGCGCAGGAACCGTTGCGCGGTTCCCCCCGAAGCGGGTGCACTGCGGTGTCCGTAGCAAACCTCTGGAAGCCCAGTCCACCCCCTCCCCAAAGCGGCCGTCTGATACGCATAGCGCCTGTCACGGCACCTGCACAAGCATTGGCTTCAGAGTAACCCCATGCCCGGCCCTCGGCTGTTTTACCTGCGGGAAACCCGGACGCCCTTTATTTTCTTCTTCGCCGCGC
>CAISZM010000058.1 GCA_903889965.1 uncultured Elusimicrobia bacterium | reverse complement strand
CCCCTTACGCGATAAACGCGGCGCTCCATTCCGGTAAAAAATACACTAACAGCGGCGCCGCGCCTTTATCGCCCAATGCGGGTGACTTCTGGCTGAACACCTCTTTGAATTTACTTTATTTCTGGAATGGCTCAAACTGGACGTCAACCGCCGGTTCAGGCGCGATGCATGCCGCTACGCATGCCGGCGGCGGGAGTGACCAGGTAACAAGCCTTGGCGCGTACAGCATAACCGGCGATGTTACGTTTAACGATGGTGTCAGCCTGCTTTCAGCGGGGCAGGGAGTGCAGGTCTCTACAAATCTTGTGGTCGCCTATATTCTAAATCCTTCTTCCGATCTCAAGGCGGGCGGCGCCGGCTATTCCGTTTCCTTTGCCTCGTCTGTCTGGGCGGGGATGTATAACGGCAGTGGGTTACATTTGTCAGGTGCCTCCGGTTATAGCGGCAATATGCTGGTTATTTCCGCCGGCGGCTCAAATCTGGTCCGCATGACAGGCACGGGCGGGATATACGCCGCCAAGTATTATGGCGACGGCTCGGCGCTTACCGGCATATCCAACGACGGAGCCCCCGACAACCTGGGCAATCACACGGCCACCACCGACCTTATGATGGGCTCGAACAGGATCACCGGCAGCGGGTCGGCGACCATGTCTTCGTTCACTGCCTCCGGCCTGGGACTAAGCGCGGCGCAGCTGCTTTTAGCCAATAATATAGCAGTTTCCTCTGAGACCAGCGCGGTATCGGGCGGCGGCGTGCGCCTGTCCAGCAATACGTATACAGCGGGTTTTGTTTCCGCTGCCAGATATTACGGCGACGGCTCCGGCCTTACCGGCATAAAAGTTGGCGGCAGCGCGGCTGACAATCTGGGCAGCCACATCGCCACCACCGACCTTATAGCGGGCTCGAACCGGATCACCGGCGGCGGCTCTATGACCATGTCTTCTTTCACTGCCGCCGGCCTGGGCCTGAGCGCGGCGCAGCTGTTTTTAGCCAATAATATCGTGGTGTCCTCCGGGGCCGACGCGGCAGCGGGCGGCGGCGTACGCGTGTCAAGCAATGTATATACAGCGGGTTTTGTATCCGCCGCCAGATATTACGGCGACGGCTCTGGCCTTACCGGCATAGCTGCCGGCGGTTCCGGCGACAACCTGGGCAGCCATATGGCCACCACCGACCTTGTAATGGGCTCTAACCAGATCATAGGCGGCGGGGCGATGACCATGTCTTCGTTCACTGCCACCGGCATCGGCTTGAGCGCTGCGCAGTTGTTCTTGTCTAAAAATGTAGTGATTTCCTCCGAGACCAACGCGGACTCGGGTGACGGTGTGCGCGTGTCCAGCAACATATATGTAGTAGGTTTTTCTTCGGCCGCCAGGTATTACGGCGACGGCTCGAAGCTTACGGGCATAAGAGCCAGCGGCGGTTCCGCCGACGACCTGGGCAGCCATACGGCCACAGCCGATCTTGTGATGGGCTCTAACCAGATCATAGGCGGCGGGGCGATGACCATGT
>CAISZM010000057.1 GCA_903889965.1 uncultured Elusimicrobia bacterium | reverse complement strand
GAAGTGCCACGGCGCCTGAGCCGGATTTAGAACTTGTAGCCTACGCTGATAGCGGGCAGGTGCGCCGCACTCTTGTATGTCCCATTGAGCTCCGTCCCCGTTCCCCCGAGGATAGCATCATCCTGTAGGCTGGCGTTTACGGTTCTGTTTATGAACATCAGGTAGGTGTAGGAAGCGTCTACAACTATGTTGCCCTTGGTGTAACCGGCGCCAACCGAGAAGGCCAGGCGGTCGGTATCAGGCACGCGGGTCTCGAAGCGCTGATCCGTAACCGGGTTCAGGTCGTAGAAGGTGCCGGCGCGGAATTTCCAGGTGTCCGATTTTTTATACTCGGTCCCCAAGCGGAAAGCCCAGACGCTCTTCCAGTTTTTAATGTCCGTGGAAGTGTCAGTGGCTCCGCCGGTAAGTGTCGATATCGTCGCGGATTTTACTTGCAGCGCGTGGTAGGTCGTCCAATCGGTATAGTCAGCCGTGGCGCTGACCAGCCATTTGGCATTGGCCTGGTAGGCCGCGCCTATCTGGAACGTATCTGGGAGTGTGATGCTGGTAGTGGCGCTATTGGAGACGGCGATAGCGTCTACTTTTGCTGTCCCGTCGACATCGATCTTCACCGGGCTGCGGTAATTGACGCCGACTTTCCAGTTCTCCATCAGCTTGTACATTGCTGCGGCATTCCAGCCCCAGCCTGTCCCGGTCCCTTCCAGCCCTAGTTCCCAGGTGGGATGGTAGGGGGTAATCATTTTATTGAGGGTGGCATCCAAACTTACATAGTCGGCGCCCAGGCCGAAAGAGAGTTTATCATTGACCTTATAGGCGCCGTTCAGATTATAGTTGAAGGCTTTAATATCTGAAAGGGTGGCTACGTAACTCGTTTGGCTGGCGGTTCCCCAGTCGGTTGAAAGACCGAACGGGGCGTTAAAACCGAAGCCGAGCGCGAAGTTGTCATTGAGCTGGTGGGTCGCGTAAAGGTAGGGGGGGACATGTACGACGTTAGCTATCTTATCAGAACCGCCGGTGTAATCGTGCGTCATGGAGGGGGCGACCATAACACTGCCGGCCGAGATGTTGGTCCCTTCGAGGTCGGTAATGGCCGCGGGGTTGTACCATACCGCCGAAGCGTTATCGGCCACGGCGGTGAACGAATTGCCCATGCCGTTAGCTTTAGCGTCCTGCTCCGAAAGACGGAATCCCGAGGCTTTGGCGCTGCCAGCCAATACCATGATGCCCAACAATGCTGTGATCGTCAATTTTCCCATTTATCCCTCCTGTTAATTTAATAACGGTACTATTGTAGCAAAAAGGCCGCGTACAGCAAGCGGACCTGAAAGGCGGGCGGGCCTTTTGGTTTTCCGTAATTTATATAATCTAACCGGATGATAGGGAAAAACAAGGTAAAGAAAAGCGTTGCCGCCTCCATAAAGGACGGCGTGGCGTGGGCGCTTATGAGCGGCTTCGCCGACCCTTACGCCGTGCCTTTCGCCATGGCGCTCGGGGCCACCACAATGAATATCGGCGTGCTCCGCGCCGCGCCTTCGCTGGTTTCTTCTTTCTTCCAGATGTTCACTGAAAAGCTGGTCTGCGCCATGGGCCGCTGCAAGAGGGTGCTCCTCCTCTCCGTTTTCCTGCAGGCCCTCTCCCTTTTCGCCGCGGCCCTCGCCGTTTTCCTGCCGCTCAAGGCGGCTCTCGCTGTTTTTATAGCCACGGTGGTGGTCTATACCGTGGCCGGGAACATATCCGGTCCCCCCTGGGCGGTGCTGATGGGGGAGTATATACCCGCTTCAAAGCGGGGGAACTTTTTCGGTTTCCGGTCGCAGGTGGTGGGTATAGCTTTCTTCGCCGCCAGTTTCCTTGCTTCTAAAATACTTGGTTTCTCGCAGGGGTTCGGCCTGTGGGGTTTTTTCACCGTTTTCACCGCGGCTGGCGTGTTCCGGCTGGTCTCATTCTATTACCTTACCCGGATGTACGAGCCCCGGACGGGCTTCCATATGCCCCGCGGCGCCGAGGTTGACTTCCTGGCCGCGCTGGATTTCCGCCGGGGGCGCGTTCCGGCCCTTTTTTTCTCGGTGCTGATGCTGCTTTTTTCCACTTACCTGGCCGCGCCGTATTTCAGCGTCTATTCCCTTAAGGAACTTAAGTGCGATTACTTCCGGTACATGGTGCTTATGTCGATAGGCCCGCTTATGACCTACCTGCTCATGAAGCGGTGGGGCCAGGCCGCAGACAGGTACGGCAGCGTTAAGGTGCTCAAGGCCGCCTTCCTGCTTATCCCCACGGTGCCGCTGCTCTGGACCTTCAGCCGGAATTTTTATTACCTGTCGGCGGTGGAGATGTTTTCCGGCGTGGTATGGGGAGCGTACATCATGGGCATGAGCAACTTCATGTACGAAACCATCCCGCCTCATTCCAGGGCGGGGTATAACGCTTTCTTCTGTTTTACCAACGGCATAGCGCAGTTCGCGGGAGCGCTCCTGGGGGGGTGGCTTTACGGGCGGCTCCCGGCCATAGCGGGAAGCGCTTTTGTTTTCCTGCTTATTATTTCCGCCTTCCTGCGGGGGCTCGCCGTTATTCCTATTTTCATGCTGGTGCGCGAGGTGCGCCCCGTCAAAGCTGCCGGGCCGGCTGAACTGCTTCTCTTCATGACGAACCCGCTTGTCCGCTGACTATCTATCCCCAGGTCTTGACATGTCAAGGGGCAGGCCCTTGCGCTTTATCCGCCCGTGTGGTATATACATAGTGCGGCGCGCCGGTGCGGGCGTTTCCCCGGAGGCCTTGTATGAGGATAATGCTGAAAGCTGTGACGGCCGGGATCATCTTCCTGGGTTCGGCGTCTTTCGCCTCCGCGGGCGGGGCTCTCGATGAACTTGGTCTAGAGGGCGCTGGCGAGGTTCCCGACGCGTCCGCTTCAGCGGCGGAGGAACGGGCCCCGGACGCCGCGGCGAAGCAGGCGGCGCCGGATATAGACCTTTTCCGTTATTTCGGCTATGGAAAAGTGGTTAAGGCCGAGGCGGCTCCGGAGGAAAACCGGATGGCGGAAAAGGGGGAGAAAGGCGCGGGCAGCGAATCCGTGGCCTCAGTGGACCTTGAGGCCGTAAAGAACGCGTACCTGAAGCCTTCGGTGGTTTTCACCACCGGTTCCGGAACCAAGGTGTATATCAGCGGCACAAAGGCCTCGAATTGTCCCGACGGCGGTAATTCTTGCAAGGACAAGCAAAAGTTCTTCCTGGTGGTGACCACCGAGGGAAACCAGAGCTTTTTCGTGCGGGCCGTAGACGTTCTCAACTGGGGGATGTTCTGCAGCGGCTCGCAAACCGTGACCATAGACGGGGAGAAATACGTGGTTAGGATCTACGTGGCGGCCACAGATCCCAAGAGCAGCAAACTGGAGGTCAGCGGCCCCAAGGGCGTGGTTCTCAGCGTCACGCTTAAGCAGGTCGGGGACGCCGTGGCGCTCAAGGGCGAGGATGTGAAGCTTTCCAGGGCCTATAAACTGGCTTACGGCAACGAAATAGTGCAGGGGCCGCAGGGCGCCCGGTTCACTTCCAAGCTGCTGGTGCTGATGCTCCCCTTCCCGGTGGTGGACGCCTCGTCTTATTTCATAATCGAAGCTTCGCAGGTAACCACCTCGGGCGTCACCTTCCCCTCGTTCGAGCCCGCCTACGGGTTCAGGCGTGAGGGCGGTATGCTGGAGATATACAGGCTGTAGGGCGCGGCGCAGGCGAACAGGGTGTCCCCCGGAATTCCGGGCGCCCTGTTCTTTTATTCTCAGCGCTTTTCCCGCCGTTCCTCGTCTTTTTATCCTTTTATTTTTGCGGGGCTTTGTTCCTGCCCTAAAATTATATAATAGCTTTCGAACGCGGATGGGGGATGTCGGCGGGCCGGCGTGCCGGGGCGGGCGCCCGGAAATGCTGCGGTTGCCGGGGCTGGAATTCCATTTTACCTTCTAAAGAATACGCCATTTTCGGGAAATCGGAGAGGAAGGATGTTCAACTGGTTTAAATCCAAAGCAGGCAAAATGCGGGCGATGCCGCCAGCCTCCGCGCAAGACATGCAGGCCCGGGCGCGTTCCGCCGGCGGCGCCGCCGCGGGGGGTGGCCCCGGAAGCGCTATCCCCGACGGAATACTCAGGCTTTTACCTATTGTCGCCGATCAGAACCCGGCCAGCGTGGTTATAACCGACACGCAGGGCCTTATAGAATATGTCAACCCGAAATTCTGCGAGATAACCGGCTACGCTCCCGGCGAGGTTCTGGGGAAGAATCCCCGCGTGCTCAAATCCGGCGAGACCCCTCCGGAAAGATATACGGATCTGTGGAATACAATAACCCGGGGCGGCACCTGGCACGGTGAGTTCTATAACAAAAGAAAGAACGGGACCACATTCTGTGAGGCGGCCATTATTTCCGGGATCAGGGACGAGCGCGGCAATATCATCAAATATCTCGGCATAAAAGAGGACATTACGGAGAAAAAGGCGGTTGAGGCCGACCTGAAAGAAAACGAGGACAAGTACCGCGGAATTTTCGAAACCCTTCTTGACCTGTACTACCAGACCGACATGTCGGGTAAATTGACCATGGTTTCGCCCTCCGTGCTGGAGCTGACCGGCTATACGGTCGATGAATGCATCGGGAAGAACGTGATCGAACTTTACGTGGACCCGGCCGAGCGCGCGGGGCTGCTTGAGGCCTTGAAGAGCAAGGGTTCTGTGCGCGGATACGAGGTGACTCTCAGGCGCAAGGACGGCAGCCTTACCACCGCCCAGGTTAATTCCAGGCTGAAGTTCGATAAAACCGGCAAACCCGCAGCGGTGGAGGGCACTTTACGCGATATCACGGAAATAACGCGCGCCAAGGAGGAGCTAAAGAAAGCCAAGGAAGCCGCGGAGGCGGCCAGCCTCGCTAAAAGCGAATTTTTAGCCAACATGAGCCACGAGATCCGCACCCCGATGAATTCCATAATCGGCATGTCGGAAATACTGATGGACGCCCCGCTGTCCGAGGACTATAAAAAACATCTGCGGACGATACAGCGGTCAGCCGACGCCCTGCTTTATATAATCAACGATATTCTAGACATCGCAAAAGTGGAAGCCGGGCGCATGAAGGTGGAGAAAAAGCCCTATGATCCCCGCGAAGTAGCGGAGAGCGCGGCTGAAATGTTCTCCCAGCGTGCGGACGCCAAGGGCCTGGAGCTGCTGCTCAGGATCTCCCCGGAAGTCCCGACCGCCGTGCTGGGCGACGGGAACCGCCTGCGCCAGATACTGATAAACCTTGTGGGCAACGCCATCAAGTTCACGTCCAAGGGGCAGATACAGGTAGGCGTCGAGCGCCGCAGGGAGCCGGGCGGGGATTGGCTGGAGTTTTCGGTGGCGGATACGGGCATAGGCATTTCCCCCGAGAACCGTAAAAAACTGTTCAATAAATTCACGCAGGTGGACGATTCCAGCACGCGCAAATACGGGGGCACGGGGCTGGGCCTCATAATTTCAAAAAATCTGGCCGAGATCATGGGCGGTTCGATGACGATGGAAGGCGCCGCGGGGGGAGGTTCAGTTTTCAGTTTCAGGCTTCCCTGCCAGGAGGCGCCTGCCGCAGCCAAGGCCGGTGAGGGCGTTTCTTTCTCCGGCATGCGGGCGCTGCTTGTGGATGATAATCCCGCGAGCCTGGAAATACTGGCGCAGGACATGTCCGCCCGGGGATTCGCCACCGAGTCTTACTCCGATCCTTTGAAAGCGCTGTCCGCCCTGAAGGCGGGAAAAAAATTCGACCTGCTGGTGGTCGATCACCGCATGCCGGGCATGGACGGAGGGCGGTTAGTGGCCGAGGCGTTCAAGCCGGGTTCCGGGAGCGGCGCCAAGGTTCTGATGATGTCCATGACTCCCGGAGAGGTAGAGGAAAGCGTGAAAAAATATATTTCGGGATACGTTTCAAAACCCATAACCCGGTCCGTCCTGTTCAACGCCATACTGAAGATATTCAGTCCGGCGCCGGAGGCTGTCCGGGAGAACCCCGCGCCCGGGGCGCGCCGCGACTTTTCATACCTGCGGATACTGGTGGTGGAAGATAACCCGGACAACCAGAACCTTATCCGCCTGTTTCTTGAAAGGGCCGGTTACCGCATGGACCTGGCGGAAAACGGCCGGATAGCGCTGGAAAAATGCGCGGCTTTCAACTATGACCTGGTTTTTATGGATATACAGATGCCGGAAATGGACGGGCACGAGGCCGCGCTCCAGCTGAGGAAAATGGAGGCGTACAGAAAAACACCCATTATCGCTCTTACCGCGCATGGCCTTGAAAGCGACATGGCTAAATCCATAGCCAGCGGTATGAACGCGCACCTGACCAAGCCGATAAAGAAGGCGCTTTTGTTCGACGTTCTGGGGAAATGGCTCGATACCAGGCACAAGGTGCTGGTGGTCGACGACGACCCCGATAATATCGTGCTGATCGACGATTTTCTTAAGGGCGAAAAAGACATCCGCCTGTGGCACGCCGGCAGCGCGCGGGAAATGCTCGACCTGGCCTCCGCGAACGACTTCTCCCTGGTCCTTATGGATATGGAAATGCCGGTAATGGACGGATCTTTCGCGCTGAAAACGCTGCGCGCCGGGGGCAGCTGCGCGGCGCCGGTCCTGGCGTTCACTGCCGACGACGATCCCGCGAGGATAAAAGAGTGTTTCGATGCCGGCTGCGCGGACTATATCTTAAAGCCGGTAAAAAAGGCCGAACTGCTTGCCAAGTTAAGGAAGCATCTGGGGGGAGGGGTGAAATGAAAGCATTATACTTTGTTGCGGCGTTGATGGCGCTAGGCGGCTGCGTGCCGCGTGAAATACCGAATCCGCCTAAAGCCGGCGGCTTCGCTATTGTCTCGGATTCGTTCGCCGCGAATTCGGCTATCCCGGCGGAGTTCACCTGCGACGGGGCAAATACGCAGCCCGCCCTGCGCTGGAGCCATGTTCCTGCGGGAACAAAGAGCCTGGCTCTGCTGCTGCGCGATCCCGACGCCCCGTCCGGGGATTTCCTGCACTGGGCCGTGACGGATATCCCCGCCGGAGCAGCGGGGTTAGAACCGGGGGTCCGCCCGCCCGCCCCCGCCCGCGAGCTTCAAAATGACGCCGGTATAAACGGCTATACCGGGCCCTGCCCGCCCTCGGGCACGCACCGCTATATTTTCACGCTTTACGCCCTTAAGACCGGCAGTTTCGAGGCCGGCCGGGGCGCCCTCCAGGCCGCTCTCGAAGCCGGCGCGCTCGGCAAAGCTTCGCTGACGGGGCTTTACCGAAGGAAAGAATGAACTTCTCGGAAGACATAAAAACGGTTTTTCAAAAAGACCCGGCCGCGCGCAGCCTGCCCGAAGTGCTTTTCTGTTATCCGGGCCTGCACGCGGTCTGGCTTTACAGGCCCGCTCACTGGCTATGGGGACGGGGTTGGTTTTTCGCCGCCCGGCTGCTTTCGCACGCCGCCCGCTTCCTTACCGGGGTCGAGATACACCCCGGGGCGAAAATAGGCCGCCGTTTCTTCATAGACCACGGCATGGGCGTGGTCATCGGCGAGACCGCGGAGATAGGCGACGACGCGCTCATCTACCAGGGTGTGGTTCTGGGCGGTATCTCCACGGAACACAAAAAACGCCACCCGACGCTCGGCAACGGCGTAGTGGTGGGGGCCGGGGCCGTCATACTTGGCGCCATAAACATAGGGGACCGCTCGCGCATAGGCGCGGGTTCCGTGGTGCTTAAGGACGTGCCGCCGGACACTACCGTTTTCGGTATCCCCGCTCACAGCGGGCGCGGGGGCGCCGCGGGCCGAGCCCAGCTGGACCACAACAAGCTTCCGGACTACTGCGCCGAGGAAATGCGCCGCGTGCAGCAGCAGATAGAGGATATGAAGAAGGAGCTGGCAAAGCGATGAAATGCGCCCAAAACATGGCCGGACTGATAGGCAACACGCCCCTCGTGAGGATAAACCGTCTAGCCGCGGGGGGGAAAGCGCTGCTGCTGGCGAAACTTGAATTCTTCAACCCGTCTTCAAGCGTAAAGGACCGCGCCGCCTGGGGCATGATAAGCGACGCCGAGGAGCGGGGCCTGCTTAAGCCCGGGTCCCTGGTGGTGGAGCCGACAAGCGGTAATACCGGCATAGGGCTTGCCTGGCTTTGCGCCATCAGGGGCTACAAGCTCGTGCTGGCGATGCCGGAGACCATGAGCGTGGAGCGCCGCCGCATACTTAAGGCTTTCGGCGCGGAACTTGTGCTTACTCCCGGCTCCGCGGGGATGGCAGGCGCGGTGGCGAAGGCGGAAGAAATACTGGCCGCCGCCCCCGGGGCTTTCATGCCGCGGCAGTTCTCCAACCCCGCAACCCCGGCCATACACGAGCGCACCACCGCCTGCGAGATATGGGCGGACACCGGGGGGGAAGTCGATGCCGTCGTAGCCGGCGTCGGGACCGGCGGCACCATAACCGGCATAGCCCGCGCCCTCAAAAAACTCCGGCCGGGGGTGAAAATAATCGCCGTTGAGCCGGCTGCCTCGCCGATCCTTTCCGGCGGCGCCGCGGGGCCTCATAAGATACAGGGAATCGGGGCCAATTTTATACCCGCCAATCTCGACAAAAGCCTGCTCGACGCGGTAGTGGCGGTCGAAGACGCCGCCGCCGGAATAATGGCCAGGCGGCTTATGGCGGAAGAGGGAATAATGGCGGGGATCTCCTCCGGGGCCGCCATGCACGCGGCGGTTGAGCTGTCCCTGAAGCCTGAATATTCCGGGAAGACCATCGTGGCGATACTTCCGGACACAGGGGAACGCTACCTCAGCACCTGGCTTTTTGACGACATAAAGTAAGCGCGCGGACCGGGATCGCTTAAACCATGAAAACCGAAAAAATACTGGGCCTGATGAGCGGCACCTCGGCCGACGGACTTTCAATAGCCCTGTGCGAAGCCGGGGAAAAAACGCTGAAAGTTACCGGGTTTTCGAACTTTCCCTACCCGGGCCCCCTGCGGGCCAGGATAATTGCGGCCAAAGAAATGAAGGCCCCGGAGCTTTCCGCTCTGAATTTCGAGCTGGGCCGCCTCTGGGCGCGCCTCGTTCGCAAGTTCTGCCGGGGGCGGGGCGTATCGTATAAAAGCCTAGCCGTTATAGGTTCACACGGCCAGACCGTTTTTCATTCACCGGGGCGGGGCCATACGCTGCAGATAGGCGAAGCCTCATTCATAGCCGAGGAGACCGGCCGCCCCGTGGTCTGCGACTTCCGCCCCGCCGACATGGCCGCCGGCGGGGAGGGCGCGCCGCTTATACCTTTCCTGGACGGGCGGCTGTTCGGCGGCGGCAGTCCCGTGGCGCTTCAAAATATCGGCGGGGTGGGGAATGTCGCCTTCGCAGGGAAAGGGGTGAAGACCTTCGGTTTTGACACCGGCCCAGGGAACTCGCTAATGGACACCGCCGTATCCGTTCTATCCGGGGGCAAACTCGCCTATGACAAGGGCGGGGGCTGGGCCGCGGCCGGCGAGGCCGACATGCGGACGGTGGAGAAACTTCTGTGTGCGCCTTTTTTCAGGCGCCGGCCGCCCAAGTCGCTCGACCGGGGGGAGTTCGCGCTGGATTTCCTGCGAAAGCATTTCGCGGGGACGCTTAACAGGCGCTGCTCGCGTGACCTGCTGGCCACGCTTAACCTTTTTACCGCGGCCTCAGTAGCGCTGGCCTTCAGGAATTACGCCCCCAGGGGCACGCGGGAGCTTATAGTGAGCGGCGGCGGGGCGCTGAACCCGGTCCTGATGGATAATATGGCGGCGCTGCTTCTTCCTTCGGGAGTGGCCGTCCGTTCCTGCGCCGAGCTGGGGCTGCATCCGCTCTCGAAAGAGCCCGCCTGCTTCGCCCTCCTGGCCTGGATGGCTCTTAAAGGCCGCCCGAACAACTGCCCTTCGGCTACCGGCGCCAGAGGCCCCCGCGTACTCGGGAAAATAATAAAAAATTAAAATGCAGCAGCCCGAATCCTTCCGCTCGAAACTTAACCTGCTGATGCGGGCTTTCAAATACCGCAATTACAGGCTGTTCTTCGGCGGGCAATGCATTTCCCTTATAGGCACCTGGATGCAGAACGTGGCGCTGAGCTGGCTGGTTTACCGGCTGACGGGCTCCCCGCTGCTCCTGGGGATAACCGGGTTCGCCTCGCAATTCCCCACCCTGCTGCTGGCTCCCCTCGCGGGCATAGCCGCCGACCGGTTCGACCGCAGGAAGATAATGGTCCTGACGCAGCTGCTCTCCATGCTCCAGGCGCTCTCTTTGGCGTTCCTGGTTCTTTTCGGGTCGCCGCAGGTATGGCAGATAATAGCCCTGGCCGCGGTGCTCGGCGTCATAAACTCCTTCGACATGCCTGCCCGGCAATCGTTCGTGGTGGAAATGGTGGAGAGGCGCGAGGACATGGCTAACGCCATAGCGCTAAATTCCTCCATGTTCAATTCCGCACGGCTGCTGGGCCCGTCCATCGCCGGCATCTTTATAGCGGCTTTCGGCGAAGGCGTTTGTTTCCTCGCCAACGCGGTCTCATATCTGGCCGTAATAGCGGCCCTGCTGGCGATGCGGGTTAAGCGGGACGCGAAAATGGCGGACAGGTCGAAATCGCGCGGGAGTTTCGCCGAAGGCGTGAAATACGCTTTCGGCTACCCGCCAATAAGGTACATCCTTCTCATGCTGGCCGCGGGCAGCCTGCTGGGCATGCCTTACGCCGTGCTTATGCCGGCTTACGTCAAGGAGATCCTGCACGGCGGGCCCAGGACGCTGGGCTTTATAATGGCGGCCTCCGGGGCGGGGGCGCTTATCGGCGCGCTTCGCCTGGCCGGTCGCCGGCATCCGGCCGGCCTGGAAAGGGGCATACCGCTGTTTACGGTGATCTTCGGGCTGGGCCTGCTGTTCTTTTCCTTCTCCAAAAGCTTCGCGCTCTCTGCCGTTTTTATCAGCACCGCAAGTTTCGGGATGATCAGCCTTATGGCTTCGTGCAATACCGTTATACAGACGCTGGTCGACGAAGATAAGCGCGGCCGGGTAATGGCACTGTACGGAGTCTCGTTTTTGGGTATGGCGCCTTTCGGCAGCCTGCTGGCCGGCTGGTCCGCCAGTCATATAGGGGTGGCCAATACTATGACTCTCAACGGTATATTCCTGCTCGCGGGCGCGCTGTTATTCGCTTCCAAACTGGGGGAAATTTCAGTTCATGCCGCCCCGGTATACAGCCGCCTGGGCCTCGGAGGCATAGCCGCCGGGGAACTAGGCGAGGCGGAAAAGGCGGAGAATCCTCTATAGGTGCCGGCCAGTAGTATTGTAAAATTAAGACAATGGAAAAAGGCGACAGAGCACTTCTCTCCGGCGAGATCAAAAGCATACTGAAGGACGTATCACGCACGCTTTACCTGAGCGTGACCATACTGCCTGAGCCCGTAAAAACCTGCATGGGGATGGGTTATCTCCTCTGCCGGGCCATGGATACAGTGGTAGACTCCCCGCAGGTATCGGCGGCCGAGAAACTTGAGATACTAGGCCTTATGCGCGGCATCGGCAAGCCGGCGGACTCCTCCGTGCTTATCGGGAGGTTGCTCGCCCTTTCCAACGCGGTCGTGAACCGCGGTGAAAAGGAACTGCTGCTTAAGTTCGGCAAGATAATTTCCCTTTACGAAAAATTCCCCGAGCAGGACAAAAAACTTTTTACCCAGCTGGTCGGCAGCGTGGCGGATGGAATGACCATGGACATCGGCGCTTTCCCCGGCGGCGCCCCCAGGGCTTTTAAAACGCGCCTGGAGCTTGAGCGATATTGCTCGCTTATCGGCGGGGCGCCCGGGCTATTCTGGGCCAGGCTTTACCGCGAAGCCATACGCCGTTCTAACCCGTCCGCGGCCGGCTTCCCTTCTGAAAAGGACGCCGAGATGATAGGTTCCGCGCTCCAAATGACCAATATCCTCAAGGATATGGCCGCCGACATCCGCATCGGTCGCTGCTATATCCCCCAGGAGGACCTGGATCCGAAAAACATGCGGCCAGCGGACCTTCTGCACTCCTCGAATATGGCGCGCCTGCGCGAAGTGACCGTCCGCTGGATCTCCTGGGCGGTGGACCGCCTTGACCAGAGCGAGGCTTTCGTCTCGGCCATACCCAAGACGGAAATAGCGCTGCGCGCGGCGGTGATCTGGCCGGTTTACTGGGCCATGGACACGCTGCAGGAAGCGGCCCACGCCAACCTGCTGGACCCCAAGGACCGGCCCCGCGTAAAACGCAGCCGTATCTACGCCACCATCGCCTCCACACCGCCGCTGCTGCTCAGCAACACGGCCTTCGCGCACGGCTACCGTTTCCGCAGGGAAACACTGCTGGTTTCCATAGTGGGGGATAATTTCGAGGGAAGGGCAATATGAGCAGATTTATCGTTTTGGCGGGCGCGGTCCTGATCCTCTGCGGCTGTGCCTCGCAGCCGATGCTTAAAGACGATAAAGAGGAGGCCCGCAGGGCGGCGCTGGAGCTGCAGTCCATTATGGATATGGCCGCCAGCCGCCAGATCCCTCCCGTGGAATTCGAGTTCGGGTCGGCCAGGCTGCTCGAAACCTCCTACCCCCTGCTTGACAAGGTGGCCGAGGTGCTGCTGCAGCATAACAAACTGAAACTTATCGTTTCCGGCCACACCGACGATATAGGCTCAATGGAATTTAACGATAAACTTTCTTTGGAAAGGGCGGGAGCCGTTAAGATGTACCTGGCCGTGAAAGGCGTATACCCCGACTCGGTGAGAGTGTACGGGTACGGCTACAGGGTGCCGGTGTCCCGCGAAAATACGGATAAGGGCCGCGCCCTCAACAGGCGGGTGGAATTCCGTATCACCCTGAGAGATTGGGGCACTGTTTATTGATCTGCCGGTTGAAAGCCAGGGTCTCCGCCGCTAGTTGCCGTATTCCTCGTCGAATTTCCTGTATTTATAAGCGAACTTGGACGGCCGTCCCGCGGGAAGGGACGCGTCGCTCCACTGGAATTCGCGCGCGCCTATGCGGACCAGGTCTCCCTCAACCGCGCCGGCTTTTTTAAGCGCCTTGTCCAGGCCTATGGTGCGGAAGATCTTGCGGACGCGGTCCCAGGAGTCCGGCTGGGCGAAATTGGTCATGGCTATCAGTTTCTCTATCTTTACGCCGGTAGCCATAAAAACGCCGTCGGCATCCGTCGCTATCTTGAAGCCGCTTCCCACGGGCTTTCCCGCGGCGGGGGCGGATTCCGAGGCTGCCTGGTAAA
Source organism: uncultured Elusimicrobia bacterium (assembly GCA_903889965.1). Lineage (GTDB taxonomy): Bacteria > Elusimicrobiota > Elusimicrobia > Elusimicrobiales > UBA9959 > UBA9959. The sequence goes on along the minus strand of CAISZM010000057.1, from coordinate 35,933 downwards.
GCTCCTCTTCCTTTATGGAAGGGAGCACCCTGATTATGTGGTCCAGCAGGCGGCTGACGCCTTTGCCGGTGGCTGCGGAGATAAGGAATATTTCGCGTTTCTTGAATTTCTTCTGGAGGTCCGCCAGCACCTTGGCGGCTTCCGGCAGGTCCGATTTGTTCACCGCGAGTATGGTCATTTTCTTCGCGAGCAGGGGATGATAGCTTTTCAGTTCTTTCTCTATGACGCGCACGGATTTTTCCGGTTTCATGCCGTCAAAGCCGCACGGGTCCACCAGATGCACCAGCAATTTGGTGCGCAATATGTGTTTCAGGAACATGACGCCCAGCCCGCGCCCGTCGTGCGCTCCCTCTATAAGGCCGGGGATGTCGGCGGCTGCGAAGCTTTTGCCCTTGTGCGAGACCATGCCGATGTGGGGATTAAGCGTGGTGAAGGGATAGTTGGCTATCTTGGGACGCGCCGCGGAAATCGCGGACAGCAGCGTCGATTTGCCGGCGTTGGGCAGCCCTACGAAGCCTACGTCGGCCAGCACGCTCAGCTCAAGCCGGGCCTCGTAGTCGTCCCCCGGTTCGCCGTTCTCCGATATCTTCGGGGCGGTATTGAACCTGGTTTTGAAGGCCGTGTTGCCGCGGCCGCCGCGGCCGCCCTTGGCCGCCATGAAACGCTGGCCGTGGGTTTTCAGGTCCGCCAATACCACGCCGTCCCTCTTTATTACGGTGCCGCAGGGCACATAGACCGTCTTGTCCTCGCCGTTCGCCCCGTCCTTGCGGTTGCCCTTGCCGGGAGAAGCGTCCGAAGCCGTGATGTGCGGGTGGCAGGCGAGTTCGGACAGCGTGGTTATATTGTAGGAGGCTTCCAGCCAGATGCTGCCGCCCTTGCCGCCGTGCCCGCCGTCCGGGCCTCCGTAGGGGATGTACTTTTCCCTGCGGAAGGATGAGCAGCCGTTGCCGCCTTTGCCCGCCTTCAGGTATATGTGCGCGGTGTCGATAAATTGCGAAGATGCGCGGTGATCTCTTGTTTTTGCCATAATGAATGGGAATAAAAAACCTCCTGAACGCCTGCGGCACCCAGGAGGCTTTACCTTTTGTGAAAGGTTATTTCGCGGGGGGGTAAACGCTGATCTGCTTTTTGCCGCGTTTGACCCACTCGAACTTGACTACGCCGGCGACTATCGAGAAGAGCGTGTCGTCGGAAGCCCGCCGCACGTTCGAGCCGGGAAGGAATTTTGTGCCGCGCTGGCGGACCAGGATCTCGCCCGCGTTCACGGTCTGCATCCCGTAGCGTTTTACGCCGAGGCGCTGGCCGTGGCTGTCGCGTCCGTTAGTGCTTGAACCTTGTGATTTGGTACTCGCCATATTTGAACCTCAGAGTTGTATTGCGGCAGGGTGGTGTCGGCACCTCGCCTGTCCGCTCGAGCCAGAAAACTATGATAACTGGATATCTTTAACTTCTATCTCAGTCAGTTCCTGGCGGTGGCCCGAAGCCTTTTCATAGGCTTTCTTAGGTTTCTTGCGGAAAACTATTATCTTGGGGCCTTTGAGATGCCGGATTATCCGGGCGGTTACTTTGGCGGAGGGAGCCTTGGGAGCCGGGGCGCTTTTTTCGTCCTGTGAGGCTGACCACAGCGCCGTGAAGGTCACTTCCGCGCCTTCTTTCACTGTGAGTTTTTCAACCTGCAGAATTTCGCCGGGAACTACCCAGTACTGCTTGCCGCCTGTTTCGATGATTGCGTACATAGTATGTATATAATATCAAAAAATCCGGAAACAGGCAAATAAAAATAGCCCGCGCCGGCCCGGGCCGGAGTTCCAGGAGGCGAATTTCCAGGAGCGCCGCCGCTCCCGGGGTTGCTGTGGGTACGATGGCCCAGCGGCGTTTGGGTCTTAGGCCACTTACGCGCCTGCGCGATTTATCCGACAATATAGGCGTGAAAGCGGACCGAAGAGCGGAGGATATCATGCTGAAGACGTGCGGATTCTTGGCGGTCTCTGCCGTATTGTTTTTCCCCGGAGCCGCGCGTGCCGGCGGCGATACCCCGCTCGCTATGAACAGGTCGTCCGGGACCGTGATAAGCGTCGGGATGTCCGAACTTAAGGCGCCGGCCACGGCCCAGGCCAGGGTGCGCCCCCCCGAGTCCACCGACTTTGACGCCCTGAGCACGGTTAACGATCCCCTTTACCGGGAGGGCTCAAAAGAATTCCTCGAGCAGGTTTCAAAACAGGACACGGCCGCCCAGGCCGTTAAACCGGCTAAGGCCGAGTACCGCGACGCGGTGCGTTCCGGTGCCCGAATGCCGGTGAAGGCCCCCGCGGCCCTGAAGAAGCCTGCCGCGAAAAAGCCCGTCCACTCCGATCCGGTCAGGCTGAAAAACACTCTTTAGCCATCCGCGCGGCAGCGTAAGGCGTAAAACCGCGGCCGGCCGCGGTTTTTGCTTTCCCGGGCCATAAATAATAGAATAAACCTGTCGCGCAAGTCCGGAGGTCAATAATGATAAAGGATATCGCAGAACTTTTTATACAGCCTATGCTGAGCATCTGGTCGATGTTCACCGCCTATGTTCCCAACCTGGTGGCGGCCTTCCTTTTCGTCCTTTTCGGGCTTTTTATCGCCCGTCTTTTGAGTTCCGTGCTGGAACAGTTCCTGCGCAGGATCAAACTGGACTCCTATACCAGCAGCGTAGGCGTGAACGAGATCCTGATACGTTTCGGGTTCGGGAAATCGCTCTCCCACGTGCTGTCCTTTATAGTCTACTGGGCGCTGCTGCTGGTCTTCCTCGTGACCGCGGCTAATATACTCAACCTTACCGTTATATCGGAGATACTGGAAAAGTTCGTCCTTGTTTTCCTGCCGTGCATAGTGGCCGCGGTTTCCATAGGTTTCGGCGGATTGATGTTCGCTCGCTTCATGGCGGATGTCGTCCTCAATTCCGCTACCTCTAATAACCTGCGCGGCGGACGTTCGCTGTCCAAGATGGTGCATTTCGTGATAGTGGTGTTCACCCTGATAGCGGCTATCGAGCAGCTCGGTATAAAGATGAAGATGATCATCGGGGGCCTGAACATACTGTTCGCCTCGATGGGCCTGGCTTTCGCCATAGCCGTGGGCCTTGGCGCCAAAGATATAGCGCGCGACATAATACGGGGGATGCTGACCGAGAACAAAGAGGATAAGTAGCCCCGCCGCAAAAACCTCCGTGCCGGCAAATTAAAAGCCCCGGATCCTTCCGGGGCTTTTAATTTTTATCGCTGGAGGGCGCGCGGTCAGGCGCGGCCCTCCGTATTTCCCGCTCAGTCCAGGTAATCCCTGAGCATCTTGCTGCGGGAGGGGTGGCGCAGTTTGCGTATGGCCTTCGCCTCTATCTGGCGAACCCTCTCGCGCGTAACGCGGAATATCTTTCCCACTTCTTCCAGCGTTCTCGGGTAGCCGGTTTCTATGCCGAAGCGCAGCTTTATTATCTTCGCTTCGCGCTCGGTCAGGGTATCGAGTATCTTGGTCACCTCGCGGCGCCTGAGCAGGTCCAGGGCCGAATATGAGGGGGGCAGCCCGGCCTTATCCTCGATGAAGTCCTCAAGGTGGGAATCCTCGTCCTCGCCTATAGGGGTGGACAGCGAGATTGGGTCCTGCATTATCTTCAGCGCGTTCTTCACCTTGTCCATCGAGATGTGCATGTGCTTGGAATATTCCTCGATGTACGGGTCCCGGCCGAATTCCTGACGGTACTTGCGCGTGACCTTCATCAGCTTCGAGACAAGTTCCTTCATGTGCACGGGGATGCGGATCGTGCGGGCCTGGTCGGCGATCGCGCGGTTTATCGACTGCCGTATCCACCAGGTCGCGTAGGTGGAGAATTTGAACCCGCGCTTGTACTCGAATTTTTCCACGGCCTTCATCAGGCCCAGGCCGCCTTCCTGTATCAGGTCGGACAGTTCGAGGTTCGAGTTCACGTGTTTTTTGGCTATGGAAACCACGAGGCGGAGGTTCGCCTTTATCAGCTTCAGCTTGTCCTGCAGTATCTGGTCCTCGAGGAACGTGATCTTGTCGTTCAGCGACATGAAGTCGTCGGGATTTATCGGCAGGGTGCGCACCAGGTGGTGTTCGCGTTCCTTGACCGCCTTTACGTTTTCCAGGGCGGCTTCTACCTCGGTAGGGTGGTAGCCCCACTTGGATTTGAAGGCGCCGGGCTTCATGCGGTTGCGGCCGACCAGTTCGTGGTCGTGCTGCAGTTTCACCAGATCGCCGTAAACTTTCTGGTATTTTTCGAGCTCCAGGCGGTATTCGCGTATTTTGTGCGCCAGGTTCTTTATCTTGTTCGTCAGGCGCTTTATCTTTTCCTGGTTCAGGTTCAGGTTTATGATGTTCTTTACGATGTCCTTGCGCTTTTTGTCTATCACCGCGCCTATCTTTTTGCGCACCTCGTTGGAAAGGGCGGGGTTGGCCTCGCGCATGGTGAGCTTGGCTATCTCTTTTTCGGTGCGTGTGATGAGGTGCGCTATATTCTTCATCTTGCGCTTCATCGCGGAGAGCTCCTGGCTGGACTTGCGGCCGCGGGGCATCAGCTCCTTAGTGGTCATCTCGTCCTGCTCGATCAGGGTTTCCCAGTTGCGTATTTCGCGCATGGTTATGGGGGATTCCAGGACCAGCATGCGCAGTTCCCGCTCGCGCTCGCGTATATTGCGCGCCAGGGTTATTTCCTCGTCCCGGGTCAGGAGCGGGACTTTGCCCATCTCGGAGAGATACATGCGGATAGAGTTGGAAACGTCGGCCGTAGCCGTCCATTCCTCGGTGTAGGCCTCGCGGTCGGCCGCGGCGACATGCTTGAACTTCTTCCGGTCCACCACCTCGATGCCGAGGTCCTCGAGGGTGCCCATCAGCGTGTCTATTTCCTCGCTGGACATGGACGCGTTGGTGAGAGAACGGTTCATTTCCTCAAGGGTAATGTAGCCGTGCTCCTTGCCCAGTTCCACCAGGTCGCGTAAAGCTTTCTTTGGCTGTGCCATCTTAGTCTCCTGTCCTTTCCGTTTTTAAATTTCCCTGCCCGAGGATTTTATCTCCGCCGAAAGTTTCCTGAACTCCTCCAGCTGCTGCGGCGTCATGACCGCCGAACTGTTGAGTTCCGTAAGCCGCCGTTTTATCGAAAGCCGCTTCAGCATGCGCACCGCGCCCTCGGCGTTCTGTACGCCGGCGGCGTCGCTCCCGAGGTCCGCCACCGCCAGTTCCATTATCAGGGCGGCTTGCTCCGGGAACTTCCCCGCGATCGCGGCGGCGGCTTTGGGCCTTGCCTCGGCCGGAAGCTCCCGCATCGCGGCTAAAATATCGCGCGCCAGGGGGCTTGAAAGATCCCCCGGGTCCAGCTCGGCCGATCTCTCTATAAGCGAGGGGTCGCGGAGCAACAGCTGTATGAAGCCGCGCTCTATGGACGGCATCTGGACCGCCTGGGCGGGGGCGCGCTTTATCCCGCGCTGCGGAGCCACCTGCGTTTTCCTCAGCTGCTTCAGCACCGAATCTTCCTCCACTCCGAAGCGCGAGGCCAGGGACTTGACCCATTCGCTCTTCAGTATCTCGTCCGACTGCTTCGCCACGGTTTCCAGCAGCACGGCTATGGCCTGGGCCTTTTCCTGGGAGGAAGGAGGCGTTTTGCGGCCCTTGTGAAAAAGGTTCATGCGGAATTCCAGCGGGTCGGCCGCCTCCGCTATCTTGGCCTCGAATTTTTCCCGGCCGTGCTCGTTAAGGAACTCGTCCGGGTCGAGAGTGCAGCCCAGGTCGGCCAGCCTCACGTACAGCCCGGCCTCCATGAATATCTCCGCCGCCCTGACAGAGGCCGCTATACCCGCGCGGTCCCCGTCGAACATCACCACGACGTCCTTGGCGTAGCGGCCCACCAGGCCCGCGTGCTCCGCGGTGAGCGCCGTGCCCAGCGGAGCCACGGCCCAGTCCACCCCGTGCTGGTGAGCGCCTATCACGTCCATGTAGCCTTCCAGCAGCAGCAGGCGGCCGCTCTTGCGTATGTGGGGCAGAGCCTCGTGAAGCCCGTAAAGCGTGCGGCGCTTGGAGAACAGGACGGTTTCCGGGGAGTTGAGGTATTTGGGCTGCGCCTCGGGATCCAGAACCCGCCCGCCGAACGCCACCGTGTCGCCCGACTGGTTGCGTATGGGGAACATTATACGTCCCCGGAAAGTGTCGCCCACCCTGCCGCCCTCGCGCTCGGTTACCAATCCGGCTTTCAGCGCCAGGTCGCGGCTCCAGCCTTTCTCCTTCAGGTCGTCCATCAGGGCCGCGCCGCCGGGCGGTGCCCATCCAAGTTCGAAGCGTTCCACCGTGGTCTTGCTGAGCCGTCTTTCCCCGAGATACAGGCGGGCTTTTTCGCCGGACGGGGAGAAAAGCGCCTGGTGGTAGAAGTCTGCCGCGTGCGTCAGCATCTTCTTCAGCTCCAGCCTCTCTTTATCCTCTTCGGTAAGCGTGTGGGAACGTTCGTCCCCGTACTCCACGCCTGCCCTCAGGGCCAGCTTCCTCGCGGCTTCGGGGAACGCCAGGCCTTCTATCTTCATCACGAAAGTGAACATGTCGCCGCCTTCGTTGCAGCCGAAGCAGTAGAAGATCTGCTTTTCCGGGCTTACGGTGAAGGAAGGCGTCTTTTCGTTGTGAAAAGGGCAGGGCGCCTTGTAGTTCCTCCCGGCTTTCTTAAGGGCGGGGACGTACTCCCTGACGACATCCACGATGTCCAGTTTTTCCCTGATCAATTCTATTACGGGGGAGGAGCTCATTATAATGATTCCCGCGCGCGCGGGGAAAGGCAAAGGCCGCGCGCCGTAACAAGCCGCGCGGCCGTGGATAGAAGGCTGTTTAGTAAGACCTTCTGCCTTTGCGGACTTTGCGCCTCGCTTCCTGCGACTTTATCTTGCGCTTCATGGCCGGAGTTACGTAATGCTCGCGGCGTTTGATCTCCTTGAGGATGCCGTTGCGCTCGCAGTCATGCTTGAAGCGGCGCAGCGCCTCTTCGATCGATTCGTCGTCCCTTAATTTTATAAATACCAAGCTAATCACCACCTTGTCGTCTGAAATAAAATCCGAAATTCCGTCAACCGGGCGGCCAGAGAAGTTTGCGGCCGGCCAGGAGGTGGTAGTGCAGGTGATCCACCGACTGCCCCGCGCCTTTGCCGTTGTTCGTAACCAGCCTGAAGGCCCCTTCCACACCCAGCTGCTTCGCCGTCCTGGCGGCGGCCAGCTGCAGCCTGCCAAGCAGTCCGGCGTCGGCTTCCGCGGCGGCTGTGAGGCTGCCGATATGGCGGCGCGGTATTATCAGAACATGCGTGGGCGCCTGGGGATTCAAATCCAAAAAAGCCAGCGTTTCCGGGTCCTCGTATACGATCCTGGCGTTGACCTCCCCGGAGGCTATCTTGCAAAAAATACAATCCGCCATTAATTCTATTTTATTATTTTTAGGCGGCCCAAGGCAATGGGCCGGTGCTAGAACGAAGACAGCGGGAGGCGGTGTTCGCCGAATTTCCCGGGGTTGTAGTCGAAATTCAGTACCGAGCGGGGGCTTTTACCCAGCCGCAGCGGGGTGACGCCGGCTTTGCGGGCCTGTATCAGTCCCGAGTCCGAGGGGCCGGCGTAGAGCACGAAGCGGTCCTTTTCAAGGATTCGGTATTTCTCGTCCTCGTTCCTGGTAAAGTAAAAGTGGTCGGCCAGCCCGCGCCAGGATGCCTCAAGGCTGTCTGCGCCCTCCGGGCCCCGGTCGCAGAAGATCGCTATCTTGACGCCGAGTATCTTGAGGCTCCACGCCGCCGCCCAGACGGCCGGTTTCAGCCGTTCGTAAGAGAACGAGCGGTTTACCGAATTCCAGTAGTCGGGCGTTCCGGGAACGACCTTGTCGTTACCCGCCGCCTTGTACGCCGGGGTCGAATAGACAAGACCGTCGTCGTACTCGAACCCGGCCTGGAATCCGATCAGGGAATTGACGCTGAAAAGGAAGCCCCAGGCCCCGGCCAGCATCGCGAAAGCCCTCAGCCTTGCGAACCATTTGGATAAGAAAGCGCCGGTTGACTCGATCATTGGTTCCTCGTTATTCTTCCGCCCTCGGGGCGGGAGAAAGAACTCTGACGTGAAAAACACCAGCCGATTATATCCCGGACAGGGCGGCGGGAATTGGCGAATTCCATCGCCCTTGAAAGCACCGGGTTGTCCCGCCCCCCTACCATGGAATCCGGCACGGCCAGGCGGTATACGCGCCCCGGCGACAGCGGACCGTTGTCGCTTTCCGCGCGCTCCAGCGCGCCGCCCTTCAGGTAAAGGCGCAGCCCTGAAACACTTATCTCTCCGGGCTGCAGCCCGGCCAGCGCCTGTTCCAGGTCGTCGCCGCGTATCTTGACGAAAACCATGCTGGAATCGCGGGGGAAAGCGGCGTACAGCGCCCCAAGCGTGACCGTTCCGCTGGAAAAGCCTGCGGCGGGTTCCGAAACTCCTATTATAGCCGCGTTGGATTTAGCCCAGCGCCGCATACAATCGGCCGCGAAATCGCCCACAGGGGAGGTTCCGTTCTCCGCTAGGGGCAGGGGATCGTTCAGGAAACCGAGGCGCTTCAGGAAATGCGCAGCGGCGCCGGCCCTGTACTCGCCCGTTAACTGAAGCACGGCCTTATCCTCGCCGTATTTTTTTGTATAGAGGGGGAGCCGTTCCCAGTCCAGGTCCGTCATGCGTCCCGTAGCGGGGTCCAGCGTGAGGGTGAGCCTGGCGGCCTCGGCCATGCCCAGACCGGCACGGGCCACCCATGTTCGGTTCACCCTGTAGGGCCTTCCAACCGAGGGTTCGTCGGTTATCACAAGGTCTATCTTCGGGACCCTGGAGAGAAAATCCCTGAAAAAATCCTTCCCGGCGCTTTCCCCGGGTTTGACGCTCAAGAGCATCACGGTAACTTCCGCCCCGGCGTCATTAAGGGCCTTCAGGGACCTTTCGGTTTCGTATGTTTCCTTTTCAAGCCGGTATTTAGGAAGGTTCCGGGCGCGGTTCGGTTTGCCGGGAGAGGCTATTATGACGGAGAAGAATCCTATCTTCCGGCCGCCGGCCCGGACCAGGCTGCTGCTCTGCATGAAGCCCGGCTTTTTGCCGTTTCTCAGGTAGAGGTTGGAGGCCAGGAGCGGCATCGACGAGGATTCCGCCAGTTTTTGCAGGTCCGCGGGGGAAAGTGCGAGGTCTTCCATGCCGGCGGCGGCGGCCGAGTACGGAACGGCGTTCATGCAGGCTATGGCGGAACGTCCTTTAGTGATCCAACCCTCGGGGGTGGGGGAGAACCAGTTGCCGGCGTCCACCGCCAGCTTCGGCCTTTTTTCCGAGTCGTAGAGTTTCTTGAAAACCGCGAAGCCGCCCGCCATCTGGTTGCTTAACGACGGCACCGGCCGCGCCTCGAGACGTCCCTCGGAACGTGCCGTGGCGAAGATAACGATCTGCTCTTTTTGGGCACAGGCGCCTGCGCCGAGCAGCAGCGCGGCCAGTATCAGCGTTCCCGCCTTCGTGCCCGGGTCCATGGTTTATTCCAGGCGGACTATCCTGCCGCCGGCCGGGACCTCCGTGACGGGGTGCTCCTCGACGTCCTTTATCAGCAGTTCGCGTATGGGGGTCATTGTGTCCTGCGACTTTTCCGCCTCGCCGAAGACCTTCCCGCCGGAGCCGCCGGTGGTCAGGTAATTATTGGTTACGACGATCAGCCGGTCTTCGGGCTTCACTGGTTTGCCGGACCTTTCAAGGGTTATCTCCATGGGGCCCTGCGGCGGCTCCCTGAATTTAACGGTCAGCCCGGACAGCTGCATCTTGGCATGGCCGCCCCGCAGGTTGTCGGCCAGCATGCGCTTGACCTGGTCGCCGGTCATCGTGAGCCTGACCAGCGTGTTCTCGAAGGGCATCACCTGGAAAATGTCCCGGAGCGCGAGCGGGCCTTTCTTTATTTCGGCGCGTATCCCCGCCGTGTTCTGAAAGGCGGCGTCGGCGCCGGCCTGCCGGCGCATCGCGTCGGTGAACCAGTTGCCGATGTCTGAATCGAGGTCGGTCGTGGAGCGGCCCAGGTCCACGGCGCTTTTGCTTATGACCTTGCCCATTTCCTTTTCCACCCTGTCGCTGAAGACTTTTATGGTGGCGGCCACGGCGGGATCTTCGCCGGTCTTGTCGGTCCAGAGCGGTATGAGTTCGTCGGAAACGCCTTTAAGCCTGCCGGTGGCGTCGTCGAATTCCAGGTTTATCCTGGATACGTCGGTAAGGCCGTAATAGCTTTCCGCGAGCAGCACGCCGCTGTCCTTGTCCAGGTATCCGTGAAGGAGGCCGGTGTGGTTATGCCCGCCTATCACCACGGTGGCGCCCTTCGCGGCCCTGGCTATCGAGAGAGTGCCGTATTCCGCGTCGGCTCCGGTGAAGGTCCACGTGGAGACGTCCAGCTTTTGACCGCCGAGGGACCCGCTTAACCCGATGTGGGCCAGTATGATTATCGCGTCAGGCTTGAACTTCGCGACGGCGCGGGTCCATCGCGCGGCCTCGTCCGCCTCGCTTCTGAAAACCAGCTGCTTTACGTTTGCCGGCAGGGTGGAGGTGGCCGTATGGCGGCCGGATACGCCGATCACGGCGATGCGCTTTCCCGCTATGTCTATCAGCCTGTACGGCTTAAGGTAATCGGGGGTAAGGCCGGTTTTCCTGACATAGACGTTGGCGCCCAGCCAGGTGAAAGTGGACACGGCCGCCATGGCCCGGAGGTTCGGCTCCGTGTAGTCGTAGTCGTGGTTGCCGACGGCCGAAGCCGAGTAGCCGAGCTGGTTCATCAGGTCGACCGTGGCCATGCCCTTTGAAAGGTTGCCTTCGGGCGTGCCCTGGAAAGTATCCCCTGAGTCCAGAAGTATGTGGGGGGTCTTGTCGGCCTCTACGAGGGCGGCCAGAGCGGGGAAGCCGCCTATGGTCCTTGTGGAATTCTCCTTATCCCACTTGGCGGGGCGGGACGAATACCAGCCGTGCACATCGCTTGTATGGTAGATGGCAATATTCAGCGACCATGCCGGGGAGGTGCACGATGCCAGAACGAGGGCGGCTAAGATGCTTTTCATGAGGGCTCCTGTATGCTTAGCGGGTTCCGGCGAAACGCGGGATAACGGGATCAAACATCAGCCGGCCCGGAGTATATACTACTAAATTTTGATTTTGAGGAAAATCGCCGGGGGCCGCCGGGCGGGGCGATAAAAAACCGCGGGAGGCATTGAGCCTCCCGCGGTCGGCAGTGCGCCAAGAGAGAATTACCTCTTGGAGAACTGGAAGCGTTTCCTGGCTTTCGGCCTGCCCGGTTTCTTTCTCTCCACCATCCGGGAGTCGCGGGTGAGGAAACCGGCTTTTTTCATTGACGCGCGGAAGCTGTCCCCGAGGCTGGCTACGGCGCGGGATATGCCGTGGCGTATCGCTCCGGCCTGGCTGGAGACGCCGCCGCCGGTAACCGTTATATCGCAATCGAACTTCTGGTCTTTCGCCAGGTCGAAGGGGGAGGTTATGACGTAGCGAAGCCTGGGATTGTTGCCGAAGTAAGCTTCGGGGGTCTTGGAATTTATCGTTATTTTTCCCTCTCCGCCCTGGGACATGCGTATCTGGGCGACGGAAGTCTTTCGGCGTCCGGTGGCGAGTATAAGATTCTTGTTTTCCATTTTTTTTCCTTAAGTGCTATTTGCTTGCGGCCTTGGCGACCGGGAACTGAGTCTGCGCTCCGGTAAAGATACGGAGGCGTTTCATACGCTTGTCGCGGAGGCGGTTGTCGTCCAGCATGCGCCTGACGGCCAACTCCAGTACCTTCGTTGAATCGTTCTCCATCTGGCGCTTGTAGGGGATGGTCTTCGCGCCGGCGGCGTAGCCTGAGTGGCGGAAATAGAACTTATCCACGGCCTTATTGCCGGTGATGCGCACCTTGTCGGTGTTGGTCACCACCACGAAATCGCCGCAATCAACATTGGTGGCGTAATCGCGCTTGTGTTTGCCCATCAGGAGGACGGCTATCTTGGTGGAAAGACGTCCGAGGATCTGGTCGGTGGCGTCCATGAAGTGCCATTTCCTGCTTTTCTCGGCCATGTCGGTTTTAGGTAAAGTGGTTTTCTGTATCATAGTCGTATTATGATAACAAATTTTCCGATTTAATGCAAAATATCGCGCCGGCGGGGTATCATTCCCCGTTCCACAGCTTCCCGTTTTCGCAGAAGTGGTTCTGTTTTACCGCGCCGGAACCGAAAAAGGCCGTGGACCTTTTGGCGTCGGATATTGCAGTGTTCCCGTTCCTGTAGGATTCGATCAGGGAGGGCAGTCCCCGGTTGACCGCATTCATGCATGTCGTGTTCTCGATATAGCAGAGCAGGTAGCGCTCGTGCTTGCCGTCAGGGATGGTTTTCAGGTTCACGGGGTCTTTTCTAAGGACGTCTTCCGGGCAGTTGGTCTCGCGAAGCAGCCAAAGATATTCCGGTTCGGAAATTTCCCGGTAACCCAGGTGCGCCTCTTCTTCCATCTGGTTGCGAACCCGCTCGGCCTGCTGGCTTTCTCCCGCCGGTTCGTAGGGCATCAGCCAGGTTTTGGCTCCTGCCGCGGCTCCGCGCCACGCCTCGGAGCCCTCGGGGGTGAGCTTTCCGGACGGATCGAAAATGGGCGCGCCGGAGAGGTCTTTAAGCTGGAAGATCTCGCGCAGCCCTATGCCGCGTCCCTCGAAAAATTTGACCGCGTCCCTGGTAGAGTAAAAAATGTAGGCCTTGAAGCCGGCGCCGGTCAGGAGCAGCCTCGTTCCTTCCGGGGTTTCCTTTTCCGCCGTAAGACCCCTCGCCCCGGGATCCTCCCGTTTTACGTAATCCACCGCGCCCGCCGCCTCCGCTGCCTTTATAGCCTTGAACAGCGCCATATCCTCGGGGCGCAGCGCCGTCTTTTTTTCATCCACCGCGGCCCGGAACTTGAGCTCTTCCAGTACCTGCTCGTCGGTAAGAAGCCCCGTTTTAAGCTGATCCACGCGCGCGCGCGGCGGAGTCGGAGGGGGCCAGCTTCAGTATGTCCCCGTATACCCGCAGGGCGGAGGTGAAGTCGGAGCCGGCTTCGTAAGCGGCTGCGAGGCCCCTGAGCGCGTCGATGTTGCGCGGATCGGCGGCGGCCGCCGCCTTGAATTGTTCCAGGGCGCCCCCTGAATTCCCCATTTTAAGATATGTTTCCGCCGCTTTGACGCGGCAGACGGAGCCCGCGGCGTTCTTGCCGCCGTAGAGCTCCGCCGCCCTTAAGTATTCCTGCAGGCCTTCCCCGTATTTCCCGAGGCGCACCAGCAGCGGCGCCCTTTCGGCGGCCAGTCCTGGGTCGGAGGGGGCAAGCCTGATGCAGGCGTCGATCTGAGCCAGGGCCGCAGCCGGGGCGTCCTGCAGGAGCGCGCGTTTTGATCTTTCCGGGCAGGCGGCCGCCGGTTTGCGGCGCCCCTGGGCCGGAGGTTTCGCCGCCGCGGCCCGCGCCGGCTTTCTGGTTTCGCTGCGTTTCAGACCGGCCTCGAGCAGGGCGCGGTAATAGCCGGCCTCCTGCACGGTATCTTTCCCGGCCAGCGCCAGGCCCTTTGAATAATACGAGGCCGCAAGCCCGAGGTCGCCGCCATTCTCCAGAATGCGCGCCAGATGGTAATATGCCTGGAAGTCCGACGATGAAAGCTCTACGCCCTGCTCAAGCGTTTCCACCGCTTTACGCCGGGACCCGGCGGCGGCGTAGGTCAGTCCCAGTTCCCGGTAGGCGGGGTAGGCCGTGGGGTCCAGTTCGAGGGCCTTCCGGCAGTTGGGGAGGGCTTCCTGCGGCCTGGGTGAAGAGCGCTCCGCCTTGCAGAGCCCGAGGTACCACGCGTAATCTTCTTTGTACGCGGCGATCCCGTATCTGGCCGCGGCGGCAAGCCTGGACGAGTATTTTGTCCGCCCCTCCGGAGCCAGTTCCACGGCGTACAGGAACAACTCCCTGTCGGGCGGGGAGGAGTTGAGTCCTTCAAAGGCTATGTCTAGGGCCTGGGTCCTGGAGCCGAGCGCGGCCGCCGCCCGCGCCCGCTGAAGTTCTCCGGCCGCGCCGGCGTGCGGTGGGCAGATAAAGAGGGCGCAGGCCGCGCCGAGCGCCGCGGCCGTTATCGTTTTCACCTTGCTTTGAGTACGCGCGGCAGTGTAACTCCGCGCTGGGCCTGGTATTTGCCCTTCCTGTCCTTGTATGAAGTTTCGCAGACACGGTCCGATCCCAGAAAGATCAGCTGCGCTATGCCCTCGTCGGAGTATATCTTGGCCGGCAGGGGCGTGGTATTGGAGATCTCAAGCGTGAGATGTCCTTCCCACTCCGGCTCCAACGGCGTAATATTCACCACGATGCCGCAGCGCGCGTAGGTGCTCTTGCCTATGCAGAGGCCTATAACGCCGCGCGGGATGCGGAAATACTCCACGGACCGCGCCAGGGCGAAAGAGCGGGCGGGCACTATGCAGTAAGGGGCTTTTATGTCGACGAAGGACTTGTCGTTGAAGTTCTTCGGGTCCACAAGGCAGTTGTGTACGTCGGTGAAGACCTTGTATTCGTCGGAAACACGTATATCGTAGCCGTAGGAGGAAAGGCCGTAGGAGATCCTTCCCCTGGTCACCAGGCCCTCTACGAACGGGGCTATCATTTTGTTCTTCCGGCAGTTATCGCGTATCCAGGCGTCAGATTTTAACATAGTCTCTCCAGGCTTTGAAAAGCGCAATCAATTTCCCGGGCAAGGTCAGCCTGATCCGGCCTTCCTTGACCCTGAAACCGCCCCGCTCTATCTTTAGAAGAAGTTCCCTGTACAGGCTCCCCATTACCAGTGCGCCTATGAGCCGCCGTTTGAGCGAAGGCTCGGCCAGAGCCAGCGCCTCGGTGTAGAGGGATCGTGCCCGCGCGGCCTCGAATTTCATTAATTCTATGAAATTCGGAGTGTAATTTAAACCGCCCAGGTCCGCGCTGCGGCAGGCGAAGCGCGCCAGGTCCTCCGCGGGAAGGTATACCCGGCCCGCCGCGTGATCTTCGGCCGCGTCACGTATTATATTCGTGAGCTGCACGGCGCAGCCAAGTTTTTCGGCCAGGAGGGGGGCGCGGGGCGCCCCGTACCGGAAGATGGCCAGGCAGGCCAGGCCGACGGCGGAGGCCACCTTGTGCATGTAGAGCTCCAGTTCCGCGTAAGTGGCGTAAGTTTTATTTTCCAGGTCCCCGGTGACGCCTTCCAGGACCAGCAGGAAATGTTCTGGTTTGAGGGGGAAGGTCCGGACCGCCAGCGCCAGTTCTTCTTCGAGCGCGGAGGCCGCCGGTCCTCCGGAGAATATCCTGTCAACGGCCTCTTTCCAGGCGGCCAGCAGCCTGGCCCTTTCGGCGTGCTCCATCCCGGGGGCGTCGGCTATGTCGTCCACGGCGCGGGCGTAGCCGTAATAGGCCGAGAGGGCCCTGCGCTGGTCTTCCTTTAGAAAGAAAAAAGCGGGCCTGAAACTGGAGCCCGCTTCGTAGGTTTTCTTCATGACTAGTCCGGTATCGTTTCCAGGTATTCCACGAAACGCTCCCATTTCGAGGCTTTAGCGAAAGCCAGGTCCGGGTAGGAATGGTAGTACTCTATAAGGTTGCCGGGCCTGCCCGGTATGTCTATCGCCACGCCGTGGGCGCCGGAGTATTCCTTCCCGGTCCTGTCCCGGCCCAGCCAGGCGTTGCTGATCGTCAGTTCCGAGGTTATGAATTTCTTGAGGTCTTCCCCGGCCGCGGCAAGCGCGGCCGCTCCGGGCCTCGAACGGTCCGAGTAAAGGCCGGCAAGTTCCACGAAATTATAAAGGTCGCCGTAAAAGGAGATCCTTTTGTCCGGGTCCGTAACCTCGTCGCCCACTTCAAAGCGCAAAACTTCGGCCTTTGCCCTGGCCAGGGCGGCGGAGTCGCCGGAGGCCATCGCCAGTTCGTACCAGGCGCGGGCCTTTTCGGCCAGGAGCGGAAGCTTGGCGGCCCTGATGGCCGAAAGCTGCGTCCCGTATTTTGTTTTCTGAAGCATGTCCAGATACTCGGGGCGCGAGTACATTTCGCGGAAGCTGTCCGTCATGTAAGCCCCTGCGGTCTCGGCCCCGGCGCCGGGGTTCCCGGCCAGCCGGGAGAGGAAACCCTCCCAGTTCAGGCTGGCCAGTTGTATGACCTCTTCGGAGCCTACTATAACGTCCGCGCCGTCCTTTATCTCGTAGGCTACCTCCGCCATTTGCATGAAGCAGGCCATGGAGACGTACATGTCAACCTTGCCCGCCTCACGGAAAATATTCCCCATCTCGGTAGTGTGTATGTAATGGCCGGTCACGAAATCATGCGAGATGGATTTTGTGCTTCCCGCTAAATTGTCCCCGGACACCCTCGGGTCTATCCAGCCCCAGCCGTGGTCCCAGATTATAAAAAGATATTTCTTCGCAGGATAGGCGGCTTTAGCCCATTTCACGAAGGCGGCGGCCTGGCGCCAGTCGCCCATATCGGCGTTGCCGAGTTCGGCGAGCACCGGGGAAGCCAGGTGCTCCGGGTCGGCGTCTTTCACAACGAAGTAGCGGCGTACGCCGGCCCAGTCACCGTCCGCCGTGGTGTCGTTCTCCAGGCCTTTTGAGCGGCCTATCTCAGCCACGATGTTTATTTTTTCGCTTGAACCTGCGGTTTCAAAGCGGTTAAGGTCGGCCAGGGCGAAAGGCTCGATATTGCTCTTGCCGTTCATGTAAACCATTACGGTCCATTCTTTGTCCGGGGCGGAGCCCTTCTGCGCCGCGGGCAGGGGCACGGAGACCGCCGGGGCGCCGTGAAAAAGGCTGTCCATGGCCGGGCCGGCCCACGCTCCGGCCGGGGCCAGCAGTATGGAGGTGAGAAAAAAATATGTTTTCTTCATTAAGATCGTGCGCGCCTCTCCGCCCTGTTATTATCGCCAAAAATGCCGGTCTCAATCAAGGGCCGGGGGCCGTCAGACGGCGGGCTCGCTGTCTTTCTGGTGGCGGCGCTTTTCCGCCTCCAGGGTTTCGTAGTAAGATGTCAGATCTCCGGCGCCTGTGGCCGTCCTGTAGACCTTCCCAAGGGGGAAGACAAAGGTTTTCCACGGTGTCTGCATCGACCAGAGACCGTCGCCGCCTTCCACGTTGTACCAGGAGGCGTTGAAATCTTTGGCGAGTATTTCCGCCAGCATGTGGCCGAAACAGCGTAATAGTTTCCAGCCGTCCGTGGTCGGAGGAGTGTTGGGCTTAAAATTGTGTTTTATGGCGCTCTCCAGCTTCGGCAGCCCGGCCGCCGTGAGCTCTATGAAGGAGGTTTCCTGGAGCGAGGAGGCGAGTATAAGTATATGCCTGTGTTCGGTCTGAACGTCGATCACCCGTTCGGGGTGGCTCATGATCCTGGCCTTTACCGCCGCTGCGCCTTCCGGAGGGGCTACCGACGTCTTCAGCCTGCCGGCCACCCAGGCGCAGTATTTTCCCAGCCAGCCGGGCTCGGGCAATGTCTTGTCCCAGAGGAGTCTCCAGACGCGCTGAGCCGGGTACGTGGTCATCCGGATACCCGGCTGCTCCAGTACCATCGGCCAGCTCCAGGGATCAAAATCGGGTAATTTTACAAGGCGGCCCTTATTGCGTTCCTGCAGGACGTAACAGAGGAAGGCGGCGCAGTCCTTTATGAGGTTTACGTTATAGCTGGCGTTGTCCCTGTCTTTAATGAAGACCAGACGCAGCTTGCGCTCCACCTCCATAAGCCCGTCCGGATTAAAGTATATCTTCCTGCCGGATTCGTCCTCGAGCAGCGAGGCCAGTTTGAAAGCGCGGGAGATGAAATCGTCCCGTTTGTCGTCCTCCAGCGTGGGCGCGGAGGTGGAGGACATCACGTCCTTCAGAGTCTCTATTACTAGGGGTTCGGACGGTTTCCGGGCAGGAACTGGAGGCGGCGGGGGACTTTTCGGCGCCGCGGCTACGAGGGACGCCGCCGCGCGGGGCTGCGCCGCGTCCGGGGGGCCGTCTTTCTGCGGGGTGCTCCCGGCGGAGAGGGGGGCGGGGGGCGGCGCTATCGGCTCAGACGGTGTGAGGGAGGCTTCCGGTCCGGCCGCCGCGGGTTGGAGCGCGGCCTGGCTGCGGACCCGCTGCGCCAGTTCTTCCAGGCCTTCCCTTGAAAGGCCCGCGGAGAGCTTCCCGGCCGTGGCCGGGTCCGTAAGGGCAATTCGGGCGATAATTCCCGCCGCGGCCCGCATCTTCCCCGTCTTTACCAGCGCGAGCGCGAGGTTGGCCAGCGCCTGCGCCGCGGGGGCCAGCGCCGCCGATTTGGCGTAGCAGTCTTCGGCCTGGGCCGCGTCCCCGGCGCGGAAATAAATATTGCCCAGCTGGAAAAGTATCCTGCCTGTGACCTGGGACGGATGGGCCAGCGCGGAGCGGAGAGTCGAGGCGGCGGCCGCTAGCAGCGCCTTGTCCCTGGTCTTGATAGCGGTTTTTGAGATCACTTCTCCCAGCCCAAGCAGCGCCTCGGTCTTGTCAAAAGCCGTGGTGGTCAGGCGCTGGAAAGTCTTTTCGGCCTCGTCATCTTTACCTTCCTCCAGGTCCAGCCAGGCGGTTTCGAGGGCGCGCCTGTCTTCCAGGAACGTTCCGGGCGGCACGGCGGCCAGGAGTTCCCTGGCTTTCTGGGGGTTCCCGGTTTTTCGGTATATGGCGGCAAGGTTGACCAGCGCCTCAGGCGCCGTTTCGGCTTTAAGCGAATCGTAGGCTTCCTGCAGCAGCCCCAGCTCTATAAGCACCGAGTACAGCCCGAAGCGGTCCGAGGAGGCCGGATTTCTTGTAAGAGCAAGCGTGTAAAAATAGTGCGCCTTATGGAGGTTCCCGAGGCTGAATTCCTGGGCGGCCATCCGTGAATGATCTTTTGAAGCGGGCCCCGGCGGCGTCTGGAAAAAACCGGCCAGCAGGGATATCTGCCTGCGGGAAGCCCCGAGGCTTGCGGCGGTAAGGCGCGACTGCGGATGAGGCGGATTAAAGATAAAGGAATCGTACGCAGCGGCGTGGAAGAACATCAGCGCGGTTTCAAGGCGGCCCAGGATGATGAAGGGCGGGGTCAGCATGCCGCCGCCCGTGAAGGCCGGCAGGTGAGGGCGTCCGTTTTCCTGTACGGGAGTGACGGTGTATAGGGGCGCGGGCCCGGACTTGTCCAGCGCAACCGGTACGGCGAATTCCGTCGCGCGCGAGAAAAGGGGGAGCGCCTCCTGGAACGAGCCGGGAGCTTCCTTAAAAATGTTAAAATCTGGCTGGTTGTTCGGCACGAAACATATTCTAATATATTTTGAAGCCTTAATTTATGGAAAATATACTGGTTATAGCGACGTTCAACAGGCACAAGTCCGAAGAAATACGGGCCATTCTCCCCGGGCTACGCCTTGAACTCCGGTCTTTGGCGGATTTTCCCGGGGCCGGGGCCCCCGAAGAAACCGGCGCCACGCTGGCAGAAAACGCCCTGATAAAAGCCGCTGCCGCTGCGAAGTTCTGCGGTCATTGGGCGCTGGCGGACGATACCGGGCTGGAGGTGGACGCGCTTGGCGGGGCCCCGGGAATACGTTCGGCCCGTTATGCCGGGGAGAGCGCTTCCTTCGGCGAAAATAACGTCAAGCTCCTTTCCGCGCTGGCCGGGCGTACGGAACGCGAGCGGACCGCGCGCTTCGTCTGCGTCGCCGCTCTGGTTTCCCCGGACGGGCGCTCGGAGGTCTGCCGGGGCACGCTGGAAGGTGCGATAATCGGGGCGCCCCGCGGTTCCAACGGCTTTGGTTATGACCCGGTTTTTGAGGTGGCCGGCACCGGCAGGACCCTGGCCGAATTTTCGGCCGCGGAGAAGAACGCTATCAGCCACAGGGTCCGGGCTTTACGCGGCCTGATACCAAGCCTCGAACGGCTCGGCGCCCGGGGCTGATGTACCGGCCGCGCCATGCCCCGAATCCCCCTTCCAGCCAACTAATGCTATAATAAACCTGATTTACATGAAAATAAAGATTTTCCATAAGTTCGTGGCGGTGACCGCGCTCGTTTTTGTTCTACCCGTTGCGCTGCTGCAGCTCCGCGTCATAAGCCCGGGGCCGCTGGGCACGTTCCTTATGTTCCTCGCGCTGCTGCTGGTTTCGGCCTGGATATTCAGCCGTAGTCTTTTGAAGACGATAAACGGCCTTATCCGCGCGGCCGGGTGCGTCTCCGCCGGGGATTTTTCACGCGGCGCGGAGGCCGCTTCCAGCGACGAACTGGGCGACCTGTGCGGGGCTTTTAACAGAATGGCCGGACAGCTTAAGAAATATTCGGATATGCAGCTGGAGACACTTCGACAGGAACAGAAAACTACCGAGGCGGTGCTTTTAGCCGCGGAGGACGGCATGGTGATAACGGACACGGAAGGACGCGTCCGGCTCGCCAACAGGAAAGCCCGGTCCGTTCTCGGGCTCGCCGCGGAGGCGCCGGTGGAAGGCCGGATGCTTTCGGAACTGCCGCCGGCCGGGCCCGTCAGGGAGGCCGTCCTGGAGGCTCTTGGCGGCCGCAGGGAGAAGCGCTCCCGCGAAATAGAAGTCGAGCTGGAGCATTCGCGCCGCTTTTTCACCTGTTCGACCTCCCAGATACCCGCTCCCGGCCCGGGCGTACCGTCCGGCCGGCTGGTGGTCTTTCATGACGCCACGCTTGATAGGGAACTCGCGCGTATCAAGGACGAGTTCCGCCAATCCATCACGCACGATCTGCGCAATCCTGTCGGAGCTATAAAAGGCTTCGTGGAATTCATGATCAAAGAGATACCGGGGCCGGTCAATGAATCCCAAAAGAACATGCTGGCCTCCATAGACCGCGCCCTGTTCAGGCTGATCGGGATGATAAACAATATTCTCGACGAGGCGAAGATGGCGGCCGGCAGGGTGGATGTGAACCTCGCGCCGGTGGACCTGAGAGAGATAGCCGTCAGAGTGATACGCCTTATGGAGTCGCTCGGGCAGCGCAAGCACATAAAATTCGAGGTGGAAGGAGCGGAGCGGCTGATCGTCAACGCCGATTCGGGGCTGGTGGAGCGCATTTTCACCAACCTGATAGGGAACGCCATAAAATTCACGCCCGACAGCGGGGTGATCACGGCGGGCATATCCGAGGACAACGGGAAAGCGCTGGTGTGGGTGCGCGATACTGGCGACGGCATTCCCTCCGAATATCTGGAAAAGATATTCGAAAAGTTCGGGCAGGCGAGCGGGCAGAAAGCCGGCGGAACCGGCCTCGGGCTTACCATATGCAGGTATGCGGTCGCGGCGCACCTGGGAAAGATCTGGGCTGAATCCGAACCCGGCAAGGGCGCTAAATTTATTTTCTCCTTCCCCAAAGATCTGGCTAAGGACGAGGCCGGCAGGATAGTGGATAAAGGGGCCGCGTGAGGCCCTGCGTATCGGCCGGCCGCCATACGATATGCATTACCGCGCTCTCTTGACGCTGGTTCTAATTTCGATATCTCAGGCGCTGCCGGCTTTCGCTTCCGTGCAGGGCCAATCCTCAACCAAAACGGTCTGGGACCGCATCATGTCGGAGCAGAGCGCGCTCAACCTGCGGCGCGGCTACCTGCTTATGGAGGCGGAGGATTACGCCCCCGCCGCCGACGAATTCTTCCGGGCGGCGCAAAAAGACCCGGAAAATCCGATGCCGCTGCTTTTGTACGGGTCCGCCCTGTACTGGCTGGGAGAGCCGGATAAAGCCCTGCAGGAGTTCGAGGAGGCCCTGCGGCTGGACCCGGCCAACCCCATGGGCTACCAGCTGCGCGGTATAGTGAGGGCCAGGGCCGGCGATTACCCCGCGGCGCTCGCCGACTTCCTGGAGGCCGACCGCCTCGACGCCTCCCGTTCCGACGTTAAGATGAACGCCGGTTCCGTCTACCAGGCCATGGGCAATACCGGCAAGGCGCTGGATTATTTTCGCGCCGCCGCCGCGCTCGCTCCGGGCAACCCGCTTTACCGCTACCAGCTCGGTATGTTCTATTCGCGCCTGGGGCGCTACGACCAGGCCGCGGTGCAGCTTGAAAAAGCCGTCTCCCTTTTCCCCGGCTACGAGGACGCGATGCTGGAGCTGGCGGTGCTGCGGGAGCGCGACGGCCGCCTTGCCGAAGCCATCAAGATCTACCGCAGGGCGCTTGACCTGAAACCGAGGGATTCCGTGGCGAGGTTCCGGCTGGGCTGGGCGCTTCAAAAAGCGGGCCGCCCCGGCGAGATAGGCAAGGCGCTGGCGGGGGCGTTCCTGCTCGCCCCGGCCAACGACAAGGGCGGCATCTCCATGGCCCTGGCCTACGCCGGGGGACAGCACAAGGAGGCCGGCGAGGCCGATAAGGACAGCCCCCTGCTTTCCGCCCTTAAAAAAATACCCCCGGGACAGGAAGCGCGGGTAATGGTGGAGCTTCTTGAAACCCCGAAGACAGCTTTGCCGGCTCCGGGCGTACGGGAAAAAATGGCGGGGCAATTAGCGTCGTCCTTCAAGCGGCCGAAGGTCAGCTATACGAAGCGCGAGTACTTCCTCCCCGCGGGAGGGGAGGAGGACCGGCTGCGCAAGGTGTCCGAGATAGCCGATGAAGCCGAAAAACTTCTCAAGAGCATCTCGCCGAAAAGCGACGCCAGGCTTAATTTCAACATCGAGACCGGACCCCCTGCGGCCTCCGGGGAGCAGACTAAAAACAAAGCGCTCTACAATCCGCGCGATGTCGGCAACGACATGGGCCTGTGGGTGATGGGCGACAACTGGCTGGACAACGCCTCCGAGGCGCTTGAGGAGATGGAGGACGCCCCGCCGGGCCCTGACATGAAGGTGCTGCGCGGCCTGGGCTATCTCCTGCTCGGAGAACATGCCCTCGCCCTGGACGAATTTTCCGGCGGAGGAGCTCAGGCCGCCCTTGGCCGCAGCGCCGCCTGGGTGGAGGCGGGTTCCGATGAAAAAGCCCTGGCCGAATGCCTGGAGGCGCTGCGCCTGGACCCGGGCAACAAGACCGCGCTTTCTAACCGCGCCTGGCTTGGCGGCAAATGAGGCGGCACACCCGGGCCGGCATGTGTTTTTAAAAGCCGGGGTACGCGGATAATGGAGAACAACTGATGGATTACGCATCCGATTTCCAGATGGATGGTGTCGTTAAGGCGCATTTTATAGGCATAGGCGGGATAGGCATGAGCGGCATAGCCCGCTTGATGCTGGGGCTGGGCTACGGCGTTTCGGGCTCGGATTCCAAGGCTTCCGAGATCACCAGCGCCCTTTCGCGCGAAGGGGCCCGCGTATGCATAGGCCATTCGGCCGGGGCGATCGGGAACGCCGACGTGGTCGTGGTAAGTTCGGCCATAAAGCCGGACAACCCGGAACTGCTGGCGGCCCGCAGGCGCGGCCTGGCCGTGGTGCAGCGCGCCCTCATGCTTTCAAAGCTTGCCGAACTGAAGAAAACCGTGACCGTGGCCGGGACTCACGGAAAGACCACCACTACCTCCATGACGGCCGCGGCTCTGGAGGCCGCCGGCGCCGACGCTACTGCCGTAATAGGGGGCATAGTAAAGGGGGCGGGCACGAACCTTAAACTCGGGCGCAGCGAATATCTTGTGGCCGAAGCCGACGAGTCCGACGGCTCCTTCCTTTATTTTTCCCCGCTGGTAGCGTGCGTCACGAACATAGACAGCGATCACCTGGACCACTACGGGAACATGGCAAATCTCAAGAGCGCTTTCCGGCGCCATCTCGAGCGTCTGCCGTTCTACGGCATGGCGGCGCTCTGCTCCGACGACCCCGTGGTCAGGGAACTGATCCCCGGCCTTAAAGTTCCCCACGTGACCTGCGGCGTTTCCGGCGGCGCGGACTGGACCGCGCGCGGCGCCGCTTTCACCCCCGAGGGGGTCTCCTACACCGCCTTTTTCCGGGGCGCGCGGCGCGGCAGGGTGCAGCTTCGCTGCGGGGGGCTGCACAATGTGCGCAATTCCCTTCTGGCGCTGGCCGCGGGCTGCTACCTGGGGTTCGATTTCGAAAGGCTCGCCGAGGGGCTGAGGAATTTCGCCGGCGTCAAAAGACGCATGGACCGTATCGGAACGGTCGCCGGCGTAGATTTTGTGGACGATTACGGCCACCATCCTACGGAAGTGCGCGCCACGCTGGCCGCGGCGCGCGGGCTGTTCCCCGGCAGGCGCCTGGTGGTCCTTTTCCAGCCGCACCGCTACAGCCGCACCAGGCTGCTTTACAGGGATTTCGGCCGCGCCTTCGGGGGGGCGGACAAGGTTTTTGTGGCGCCCGTCTACCCGGCCGGAGAAAAACCCATACCCGGCGTGGATAGCGGACTGATACTGCGCCAGCTCCGGAGGAACGGGGCCCGTGCCGCGGCTTTCCCGGGCGTGCTGGAAGCTATGAAGGAGCTCCGGTCAGGCGACGTTTTTATGACCCTTGGGGCGGGGGACGTATGGAAACTGGGCGAGGAAGTTAAAATGAAAATGGAGCTGATGAGTTGAAGGCCCGGGCGTTCCGGCACCGCTGATACTTATGCCCAAATACAGCCAGGTTTTTTTAACGGACCAGGGCATCTGCTCCGAAATAGCCTCCTCGCTGGACGGGGGGACTTTCGACCGCGTGATCGAAATCGGTCCCGGCGGGGGGGCCATTACCGGGTTCCTGTTCCCAAAATACGGCGCGCGCATGAAAGCCGTGGAGATAGACCCAAAGCTCCTTCCCGCTCTGCGCTCCAGGTTCCCCGGCCTGGAGATAGTCAATATGGATTTCCTGCTGGCGGACCTGGAGGACCTGGCCGGTCCCGGAAAAACCGCTTTCATCGGCAACCTCCCCTACGAGTGCGCCACCGCCATACTCGAAAAAACTCTGTCTTTTCCGGGCCTGGCTATGGCGGTATTCATGTTCCAGAGAGAAGTGGCCCGGAGGATCCTGGCCGCTCCCGGGGACCACGATTACGGCGGCCTTACCCTGCTGACGGCGGCGCGTTCTTCGTCCGAACTCGTTATGGACGTGGATGCCGCCAGTTTTACCCCGGTGCCGGCCGTGGACTCGTCCGTGGTGGCCTTCAGGCCCAGGAAATTCTTCGCGGACCAGGGCAGAGAAGAAGCCTTCCGCGGCCTGGTGAAAAAAGCTTTCCGGCACCGCAGGAAAACCCTGGTAAACTCGCTGTCGCTATGCGGGGTGGACAAGGCGGCCGCCTCCGCCGCCGTGGAAAAACACGGGTTGAAGCAAACGGTCAGGCCGCAGGAGATATCTCTCGAGATCTTCGCCGGGCTTTCAGCCGAATTGACCTGACAAGGCCGGGGAACCGCCGGCTGCCGTGAGGACGCGCGTTTAAAATAGTATAATACGGTGTCCGGATAGCCGCTGCGCCGCAACGGATAATTCTTGTTCCAGGCGGGGTAAAATGAACATTCACGCTAAACGCATTAAAGACCTGCAGCACCTCCTCAAACAGAACCGCCTTGACGCCATCGTGGTAGGACGCGCGCTTGAAACCGGGTTCCTCACCGGCTTCCACCTCGACGGCCTGCTTATGCTCGTTACTCGTACGGAAGCCTGGGCTTTCATGCCCAAGATGCTCCTGGCAGATTTCAATTCCAAGGTGGATTTTGTTAGCGCCTCGGCCCCGGATAACCTTATCATGGCGGCGGCCTCCAAGGTGAGCGAACTCCGTCTGAAAAAGGCCGTTTTCGAGCCGGAGACGGAAAATTATCTCCGCGGTAATTTCTGGAAACTCCGCGGATTCTCCGAATTCAAGGGCCTCACCTCCTCGCTGCGGGCGGTCAAAGAGGGGGAAGAGATAGATGTCCTCCGCAGGTCCTGCCGTATAGCGGCCAGGGCTTTCGGTTTAGTGAAGCCGCGCATAAAGACCGGCTGTACGGAGCGTTCTGTTTACCGGGCGCTGGAGGACGTGATGCAGGGCATGGGGGCCAAAGGTCCCTCCTTTGATCTTATCGTCGGCTTCGGCCCGAATTCAGCCCTGCCGCATCATGAGACCTCGGAGCGCCGCCTTAAAAACAACGAAGCGGTGCTTATGGACTACGGCTGCGTCTACCGGAACTACTGTTCCGACATCACAAGGACGTATTTCCACGGGCGGCCCACCGATGAGTTTAAGAAAGTCCACGCCATAGTGGCCGCGGCCCAAAAGGCCGGCCTTGCCAGGGTGCGCGCCGGGGTTAAGACGCGCGATGTGGACGCCGCCTGCCGCGACACCATCTCCGACGCCGGCTACGGCCAGTATTTCATACACGGCACCGGCCACGGCGTCGGCCTTGAAATACACGAAACACCGACGTTGAACACGAAGTCTGACGAGGTGCTGAAAGCGGGGATGGCGGTTACCGTGGAGCCCGGCATATACCTGCACGGGAAGTTCGGCGTGCGCATAGAGGATTCGGTGCTTGTTACGAAGAGCGGTT
The DNA here is from genome assembly GCA_903889965.1 of uncultured Elusimicrobia bacterium. GTDB lineage: Bacteria > Elusimicrobiota > Elusimicrobia > Elusimicrobiales > UBA9959 > UBA9959. The sequence continues at coordinate 9,532 of CAISZM010000057.1, read as the reverse complement.
GCGAAATACTTACCAGATAAACAGCAGAACCAGGGAGGAAAATAATGAAGATATTGACGATAGTGCTTATTCTTGTTGTGGCCTGGGTGGTGATCATATTCAACGGCCTTATCAGGCTGAAGAACCAGGTGGCTAACGCGTTCCGCCAGATAGACGTGCAGCTGAAGCGCCGCCACGACCTTATCCCCAACCTGATCGAGTCCGTGAAAGGCGAGATGAAATTCGAGAAAGAGACGCTCGAGAAGGTCATACAGGCCAGGGCGGCCGCAGTTTCAGCCGGTCAGAGCGGCAATGTGAACGAGGCGCTGGCCAAGGAAGGCATGCTTACGCAGGCCCTCGGCAAGCTGATCGCCATTTCCGAGAACTACCCCAACCTGAAGGCCAACGAATCCGTAAACGCGCTGATGGAAGAGCTGACCCACACCGAGAACCAGCTCAGCTTCGCCCGCCAGCTCTATAACGACGTGGTGACCAAGTTCAACACGCAGCAGCAGGTTTTCCCCACGAACCTGTTCGCGTCCATGCTCGGGTTCACCCCATCCCTGCTCTGGGAGCTCCCCGCGGATTCCGTGGAGAGGGAAACGCCCAAGGTGAACCTCGCCATATAACGGCCTGCGGGCCAGGGCGCGGAGCGATCTTCCCACTTGCCGCTTTTTAGCGGCCTCCGCGCCTTTGATGCCCAGCGGGTATTTTGCCGATGAATATATACGAACAGCAGTCAGCCAACCGCCGCACGACGGTTTTTATCATGGTGCTCTTCGTCGCTTTTTTCCTGGCGATAGGCCTGGGCTTTGATTATTTCTACACCAACTTCAATCCCGGGGGGAAAACGCAGTTCGTGTGGAATTCGGCCGGCTATTACGAGGCAGCGCATTCGGGCGCCGCGAGAATACCGTTCGGCACTATAATATCGCTGTGTATCGGCCTGGGCCTGGCGGGCAACAGCATGTTCAACGGCCCCCGCATGGTGCTGCGTTCCACTATGGCCCGCCGCGCGGTTTCCATGAACGACAGGGAAAAGCAATTTATGAACGTGGTGGAGGAGATGGCCACGGCGGCCGGCCTGCCGATCCCCACGGCCTACGTTGTCCCGGACCCGGACCTGAACGCTTTCGCCACGGGCATCAACCCCGCCAACTCGGTGATAGCCGTCACCGAGGGGCTGCTTGAGTCCCTCAACCGCGAAGAATTGCAGGGAGTGGTGGCGCACGAGATGAGCCATATACGCAATTACGACATGCGCTTGATGACCATAATGGCGGGGATGATAGGGGCCATCGCCCTGTTGAGCGATTTCGCCGGGCGGAGCCTGCGCTTCGGCCGCGGTTCTTCATCCGGCGGCTCCTCTTCCGGCGGTTCCGGCAAGCGCGGCGGCGGAGCCGTTGTGCTGATCTTTTTCGTTGTCTGGGTGGTGCTTATTATCCTCGCCCCGCTGCTTTCGCGCCTGCTGGCCATGGCCGTATCCCGGCAGCGTGAATACCTGGCCGACGCCAGCGGCGCCGAGCTGACGCGTAATCCGCTGGCTTTGATCTCGGCCCTCGAGAAGATCCGCCAGGCCGTTATGCCGACCAACGCCATAAATAACGGCGTGGCGCATATGTGCATAACCGATCCGCGCGGAAGCCTTATCGAGGAGAAGGCCGGCTTCGCCGCCGACCTGCTGGCCACGCACCCCCCGATGGAAAAGCGCATACTGGCCCTTAAGGCGATGGCTTACCAGACCGTTCACCCGCAGGCGTGATCCGGGGTTTGTCCGCGCGACGACGTACTTCGCCGCGCATTGGATCTTCAGGCATTCGATCAAGTTCAAGGAGACATTCATGATACTCGCTACTCAATTCAAAGAGGGTAATATGTTCATAAACGAAAACGGGCAGACCGTGGAAGTTATGACCGTGCAGCATCACCGCAAGTCCCAGGCCCGCGCCGTGGTGCGCGTTAAACTGCTGAACGTGGAAACAGGCTCTATCATAGAAACGGCCTACCGCCCGGAGGACAAGTTCAAGGACGTGATGGTGGAGAAGCGCCCCAAGACCTACGTCTATTCCGACGGCGGCATGGCTTACTTTATGGATGACGAGAATTATGAGCAGGCCGGCCTGCCCACGGAAAAACTTGGCGTCATGATGAAATTCCTCACCGAGAATATGCCGGTGGAAGGGCTATACTTGAACGGGGTGTTCTATAACATACAGCTTCCCGCCAACCTGATCATGGAGATAACCGAAACGGTGGACGGCGTAAAGGGAGACACCGTCTCCAACGTGATGAAGCCGGCCAAGGTTTCCACCGGGCTCGAAATAAAGGTGCCGCTTTTTATTAAGCAGGGAGACAAGGTCCGCGTCGATACCCGCACGATGGCCTATGTCGAGAGATACACCGAGCCCAAAAAATGATCAGGGCCCCGGAAAAACGCGGCTCCGGAGCCGCGGAAGATATTGCCCGCGGGCTGGCAGGAAAAAGATGATAAAAGCGGTAATTTTCGACATCGACAACACCCTGATGGACTTCATGCGGATGAAGCGAGCGGCCGTCGACGCCGCGGTGGACGCCATGATAGACGCGGGACTGGCGCTGCCAAAACAGGAGATGATCGACAAGATCTTCAAGGTCTACTGGGCGGAGGGGATAGAGGACCAGAACATCTTTGACAAGGTCCTTATGAACGAATTCGGCCAGATCAATTACAAGGTCCTGGCCGCCGGAATACTCGGCTACAAGCGGGCTAAAGAGGGGCACATGACCCTTTACCCGCACGTGAGGCTGACGCTTACCGACCTGCTCAGGCGCGGCGTGCGCATGGGCGTGGTGTCCGACGCCCCGCGGCTGAGCGTATGGATGAGGATAGTCGGTCTCGGCCTGCACCATTATTTCGAGCATGTGGTGACCTTCGACGATACCGGTGAGAAAAAACCCTCCCCGGCGCCTTTCAAGAAAATACTCGAACTGATGGATATCGAACCCGCCGCCGCCATAATGGTGGGGGACTGGGCCGAGCGGGATATAAAGGGCGCCAAAGATTTCGGCATGAGAACGGCCTGGGCAAAATACGGCAACGAATTCGATACCAAGGTCTCGGGCGCGGATTACGAGCTGGATGACATACACGACATAGTCGGCATAATCAGGGGTATAAATGAAAAAAACAATTGAAGTCCTCGCGCTCTGCCTCTTTTTCCAGGCCGCCGCCGCGGCGATGGAGATAACCGCCGTCGATCCGGCCGCGGTTAAAGGCGCCTCCCGCGCCGATTTCACCTTTTCGGTTTTGACCGTAAACGGCGTGGTTTACGAAAAGGGCGCCGTGGTGATGCCGGTGACGGAGAACAAGGGCAAAACCTATTCCGATATCAAGCTGCTTTCCAGGGCGCTCTACTCCAAAATAGACGCCTGCTTCAAGGCCGGCTTCGTTAAACCCGGCAAGGCCCCGGCGGCGCCGAAGTTCAGGATAGAGGCTTTCAAGCCCCTGAAATCGAAGGTCCGCGTGGCCAACGCCGAAATATCTTTTGACGGCGAACTTCTGGTCGTGGCCGGCGTGATGGTTTCCTCAAAGGAGCCGGGCGCTTTCTGGCTGGCTTTCCCCGGAGATCTGTCCTTCCCGGACGCGGCCTTCAAGAGCGCGGTCGAGTCGGCGGTGATCGCGGCCTGGGTCAAGAAAAGCAAATAATCCAGTCCGTTCCTGCTCCGCCCGGGCCGGGCCCGGGGAGCGGGCGAAGGCTGAAAACAGCCGATGACAGGATCGTAATGCGGATATTCAATATCACAAAACAGCTGCAGGTGAGCGGCGCCGCTCTGCGGGCCGACAGTTTCTTTTCCAGGCTTTTCGGACTCATCCCGCGGCGCTCTATCGGGGAAGATGAAGGTCTCTGGCTCGAGCCCTGCGCCATGATACACATGTGCTTTATGCGCTTTCCCATAGACGCCGTTTTCCTGGACCGGGAGCTCCGCGTTCTGCGGGTTATCCGGGATCTGCGTCCCTGGCGCTTCTCCCCGTGGGTCCGGGGCGCGCGCGGCGTGCTTGAGCTGCCCTCGGGGCGCTCGTCCGGGAGGCTGCTGCCCGGCGACGCCCTGGAATTCCGGTAAGCGGGATACCAGCCCCTTCCGCGCCGCTTGCAACTAAGGGCGCTATATTTATTATAATGATTGCATATGTCTGCTGTTAAAGGCCTGCAACGCAAGCGGAACATGAGGGAGGTCCTCATCGAGGACAAACTCGTTACCGAGGAGCAGTATAAGGCCGCCGAGGAGATAGCCAAGGCGGAGAGCAAATTCCTTCAGCAGGTCCTGGTAGAACAAAAGTATATTTCTGAGATCAAACTCCTCCAAGTCCTGGCCGACGAGTGGGGTTTTAAGGCCGTGGATCTTTCAAAGATGGAGCTCCCGGCCGAGGTCGTGCAGCTGCTGCCGGAGACTATCGCCCGGAAGCAGTTCTGCGTGCCTTTCGCCCGCCAGGACAATATCCTTTTCCTCGCGATGGCCGACCCGCGCGATTTTCTCATAATAGAGGACATCGGCCTGCGCACCGGCTTCGACGTCAAGCCCTACCTTGCGGTTTCCAACTGGATACTTAAAGCCATCGACACGGTTTACGGCAGGCAGGACAGCGCGCAGGTGGCGCAGCTGGTGGAATCAGTGCAGCAGTCCCAGGCCGCAAAGCCGGCCGGCGAGGAGGAGAGCTTCTCCCTGGCCTCCGAGGCCGAGAAGAAGGATATCAGCGATATCGACGCCAGCGCCCCCGAAGTCGAAAAGCTGGTCAACGCGATAATACTCGGCGCCCTCAGCATGAAAGCCTCCGACATACACATCGAGCCGTTCGAGGACCCGAACTCGAAGAACTCCAAGGTGCTGGTGCGCTACCGTGTGGACGGCATGCTGCGCAACGCCTCTTTTTCTGTGCCGTGGGCCTACCGCCAGGCCATCAGCGCCAAGATCAAGATCATGACGAACTCGATGAATATCACCGAGCGCCGCATACCGCAGAGCGGCCGCATACAGATCATCGCCAAGGGCAACCCCATAGAGTTCCGCGTCGAGATAGTCCCGACAGTTTACGGCGAATCCTGCGTCATGCGCATCCTGGACCGCGCCTCCGTCCGCGTTGATATCAAGGTGATGGGCTTTCTGCCGGATACAGAGAAAAAGCTGCTCGAGCAGTTCAAGGGCATTGGCGGCAAGAAGAATTTCGGCCTCATGCTCGTCTGCGGGCCCACCGGCTCCGGTAAGTCCACGACGCTCTACGCCTGTCTTAATTACGTTAACCGCCCGGACATAAAGATAATCACCGCTGAAAACCCGGTGGAGTACAACATAGACGGCATAGTGCAGGTGCCGGTGAATCCGGACGTGAAACTGGGAGAAGGTAAAAAATTCGACTTCGCTTCCGCGCTGCGCTCCTTCATGCGCCTCGACCCCGACGTCATAATGGTCGGTGAAATCCGCGACGAGGAAACGGCCCATATAGCGCTTGAGGCCGCGATGACCGGTCACCTGGTTTTCTCCACCATACACACCAACGACTCGCCTTCGGCGCTGGAGCGCCTCACCCAGATGGGCCTGCCGAGGTTCGTCGTCGCCAACACCATGAAAGCGGTGCTGGCGCAGCGCCTCGCCCGCCGGCTCTGCAAGGACTGCAAAACCGAGGATACCCTTACGCCGGAAGAACTGGCCGTATTCGAGGCCAACAACGTTAAGGTTCCCGCCGGAGCGAAGATCTTCAGGCCTAAGGGCTGCGAAACCTGCAAAGGCACCGGCTACAAGGGGCGCGTTGGCATGCACGAACTCCTTGTGCTTAACGATGAGATACGCGTGCAGATACTTAAAGACCCTTCGGCCATCCCGGTAAAGAGCATAGCCATGAAGAACGGCATGCGCACCCTTGCCATGGACGGTCTGGAAAAAGTGCTGCTCGGTCTTACCTCGGTGAAAGAAGTTCTTGGCGGCTCCGCCGACAAGGACGAATAAATCCCTGGAGGGAGAATGACTAAAACCGCTTTACTCTTTGTGTTCGCAGCGCTTTGCCTGGCGCCCCGCGCCGGCGCCGCCGGATATGACGCTTTTAAAACCGCCGACGAGGCGGCGCTTAAGCCTTTCGCACGCGACATCGGGGCGCTGCTCGGCTCGGGCTCGAACCAGACCGCCAGGCCGCTGGGGTTCTCCGGTTTTGATATCGGCGTGCGCGCCGCCGCGCAGTTCAACCCCGCGCGCGGGGACACCGTTCTGAAGAAAAACAACACGTTCGGCCTGGGTTTGGTTCAGGCCGAGATCGGCATGCCTTACCGGGTGGACGGCTTTGTGCGGGGCGGGGTTTACGAGGGTCTGGCGGTGGCCGGCGGCGGCCTGCGTTACGGCCTTTGGAACGTGTCGGACGAAAAGAACAAGATCAACGCCATGATAACGGGCATGGCCGATATGGCGGTTCACCGCTATTTTTCCGCGCTGCATTTCAGCACCAGCCTGGTCTGTTCCATGAACGTGCCTGTGGTCGCTCCGTACGTCGGCGTCGGTTTCGACTTTACGAGGCTCGAGGCGCAGGTTAACGACGACCCGTCGATAGCCGGCAAAAAAGTTTCCGTTTCGGAGCCGCGCTTTACCGCCGGTGTGCGGGCAAAGATAAATCTGGGGTATCTGGGTTGCGGCGTTACCTACACGAACGAAAGGATGCTGGCGGGAGCCAGCGCCGGTTTCCGCTTCTAACGCGCATTCCGCCGCTGCTGTACGGCGGACGGCTTGCCGGGCGGCTTCTCCGCGGTCCTAGCCCTTGAATTTGTTTTTGAATTCCCTGCGCAGTTCGCGGTCGATGTCCCGTTTCTTGATAGATTCGTGCTTGTCCGGAGCTTTTTTGCCTTTGGCCAGGCCCAGCAGAACTTTGGCCCATCCCCGTTTGAAATACAGCTCAAGGGCCACCAGGGACATCCCCTTGGTGGCGAGCGCCCCGCTTATCTTCCGTATTTCCGGAGCCCGCAGCAGCAGTTTCCTCGCGCGCAGCGGGTCAATTTCATGAACGGTGTTGAAAGCGTACGGGGCTATGTGGAGGCCGTAAAGATAGAGCCCGTCTTTTTCTGCCCTGGCGAAAGCTGAAGTGATGGTGGCCTGTTTGAGCCGCAGCGACTTGACCTCCGGCCCTTCCAGCGCCAGCCCGGCTTCGTAGGTATCGGTGATAAGGTAGTCGTGGCGCGCCTTGCGGTTCGTCGCCACGGGTTCTGTTTTATCGTCGTTATTGCCTTTCGCCATTGTGTCCATATTACCAAATATCCTAGAATTATCAAACCGCCTGGCGAGCTAAGCCCGCGGTCCCTCCGAAAAAGGGGGGCGAATAAGCCCCGAGCGTTACCTGCGCGAAAAGCGAGGGTTACGTTTTAAGGGGGGTTCAGTGAGCGGGCCGCGGAACGCGGCGAAGCGAGCGACGATGTAACGGGGGGCTTAGCCCCCCTTGTTGAAGCACCGGGCCGTTTCCTGTTAAGGCCCGGCGAAGCCCCGAAGGGGTGCGAATCTGACGGAAGGGTGGCCGAGCGGTTGAAGGCGCAGACCTGGAAAGTCTGTATACTCGAAAGGGTATCAAGGGTTCGAATCCCTTCCCTTCCGTAGATTTATTTGTTAATTACCGGAGAGCAAGCCAATTGTTTGGCTGGCGGAGGGATTCGAAAGGCGGAGCTTTGAAGCCAGCAGGCGCAAAAGCGAGCCGGGGTCGCGACCCGTGACCGGCGACGGCCGGGAACGGAGTTGTGACCGAATCCCTTCCCTTCCGTAGATTTAAAGAATCCCCATGCGGGGATTTTTTATTTGACAAGCCTGCGCTTATTAATGTAAATTTACTCAAACCCCTGAGGCATTATTCATATATTATCCACGGGGGAAATTAAGGAGGAAGTACACTAATGAAGAATAACAAGAAAGGCTTCACCCTGATAGAGCTGATGATAGTCGTCGCCATCATCGGTATTCTGGCTGCCATAGCCATACCGAAGTTCGCCGACCTCATCAACAAGTCCAAGGAAGGCGCGACGAAAGGCTCGCTCTCCTCGGTCAGGAGCGCTCTGCAGGTGTATTATGGCGATAACGAAGGCTGGTTCCCCACGGACGACCTTACGGTTCTCACCGCCAGCGGCAAGTATCTCAACGCGATCCCTGTGGCCAAGCTCCCCGGCACCAACCACATCGACCTCAGGACTGTAAATCTGTTCAGCTCCGCCACCGCGACCTCTTTCAACGGCGGAACCGGAACGGGTGAGGCTGGCGGTTGGGCTTACTTCAACAACCCCTCCTTCAACACGCAGTGGGGTACCTTTGTGGTCAACTGCACGCACCACGACATAAAGGGTATAGACAGCTGGTCGTCCTTCTAATCGAAGGCCGTAAGGCAAAAAGAACCCCCGCGCTTAACGGCGCGGGGGTTTTTTGTTTTACGCCCTGGCCGGCCAAATTGTTAGAATATAACCATGTTATCCGCCACGATCGCTTTTGCCTTCGGCCTGCTTATAGGAAGTTTTCTTAATGTTTGTATCTCCCGCCTTCCAAAGGGGGAGTCCATACTCTGGCCCTCTTCCCACTGCCCCAAGTGCCTGGCGCCAATAAAATTTTACGACAATGTTCCGCTGCTGAGTTTCCTGCTGCTGGGCGGGAAATGCCGTTCCTGCCGCGCCCCGATCTCCTTCAAATATCCGGTCGTGGAATTCCTTACAGGCGCGCTTACCGCGCTTTTCGTGGTGAGGTGGGCCGGTCATCCAGCCTGGCTCGCCATCAGCCTTGGGGCGGTTTACGTTCTTATAATCGTAAGCGCCGTGGATTTTGAGACCATGCTTATCTCCGACGTCTTTACGCTGCTGCTGTTCCTCCTTGGAGTAGCGGGCAGTTTCTTTAACCCCAATTTCTCCGGGGGGTGGGGCGGCCGCCTGACCTCCGCCGGGATAGGAACGGCCGCCGGCGCCGGGGTAATATGGGCCCTGGCCTTAATAGGCAGGAAAATATACAAAAAAGAAGCCGTGGGAGATGGCGACATTTTCCTTATGGGGGGGATAGGGGCGCTTTGCGGCTGGCAGGGCGTAATCACCACCCTTATGATGGCTTCTTTCTTCGGCTCTATTTACGGAGTGACCCTGCTTATCTTAAAACGGGCTGAACGGATGTCCCATATGCCTTTCGGGCCTTTCCTCGCCCTTGGGGCGGCGATAAATATCTATTTCCTTATAAAGCCGGAATATTTCTTTTTTATCCTGCCGTTCTAAGCCGTTCTTCCAGTCCCTGCGCGGGACAAATTGTTGTCCCGCTTCCCGCGCCCAAATAAAAAGGCCGTCGCTTTTCAGCGACAGCCTAACTTGAAAGTTGCAGTTGCAACTTTCCGCCCGGATAGCGGTTTTGCGCGACCCCTGCGAATTGTGTCGCTTCGCTCCACCCGGCTTTTTGCTGCGCATTAAAACGTCTGCGGCCTCGCTCTAAAGCCTGGCCTCACCTCTTCGGGCCGGGCATGGGGTTGCTCTGGAGCCGCTTTGCGGAGGGGGGCCCCGCTTCGGGGGGAACCGGCGCAAGGGTTCCTACGCGG
>CAISZM010000056.1 GCA_903889965.1 uncultured Elusimicrobia bacterium | reverse complement strand
CAGCACCTGGAAGGCGAAGACGAAGCCTATGGACTGGTTGTCGATCAGGCCGCCGAAGAGGAATTTCGAACCTTCGTTCGTGAAGGAGAGAAGCTTGATGATGACGTCGTTGATGAACATGAAGAACTTCTGCCCCAGGGGGACCTTCATGACCAGCACGGCGAAGACCACCTGCAGCACGGTGCCGGCGAGCACGGCCTTGTAATTGATGGCTTTTTTGTTCCTGCTGAAGAACCAGGCGATGCCCAGCATCGCCAACATGCCGAAAAAGCTGACTATTCTCATGGTTATCATGGTGTTCTCCCTGGCCGCGTTCGTGCGAGAGTAAAGTTTAGATAATTTGGGGCCGGCCCTCAATAGACGCCGCGCACCTTGCCGGTGATTTCCGACAAGGGCAGGAACAGCGGCGGCTTGCCGGTGGCCGGGTTTAACCAGGAGGCGGAATCGTTGGAGTTGTCGCGGTTGTCGCCCAGCACGAAAAGTTCGCCCTCCGGCACGGCGGCGGGGGGCATATCGTCGCCCTGCAGGGCTTCGCCGGGACGCGCGTAATAGGCGTAGACTTCAAGCTGCGGTTCCCCGTTAAGGTAAACGCGTTTTTTGCGAAGCTCCACGGTGTCCCCGCCCACGGCTATCACGCGCTTCACAGATTCGTGAGCTTCTCCCACGGGCGAGCGGAAGGATACTATCTCTCCTCGCGCAGGCGGGCGGAACCGGAAGGTTATTTTGTCGAGTATCAGATGGTGCCCTTTCGTGAGGGTGGGAGCCATGGAATCGCTGGCGATATAGATGGGTTCGCCTATCCACCGGCGCACGGCCAGCACCGCGGCTATGGTCGCTATCGCTATCAGGGCGGTCCTTATGGGTTTCATAACGGGGCTGTGATATCCTTTCAGCGGCTATCAGGCATATCAACCGGGAGGCGGCCGGAAGGTGCCAGCGTTCCCGAAAGAGCCTCGCCGGCCGCTGACATGGACGGGGCGGTCATGCCGTAAAGCGCTATTTCGCAGTCCGCCCGCGAGTAGGCCGGCAGGTCGTAGGGGCTCATAAGACTAAGCACCACCGCCGGTTTACCGGAGTTGAGCAGCGATCGTATGACCGAACGCTGGCTTGAGTTCTGGGCGCCGGTCCACTGGAAGCTGCCCAGCACCAGTATATCCGCTGCCTCGGCGGCCTGCTTTATGCTTTCAACTTCGCCCGGCTTCACGCTTATGTCGAAAAAATATTGCCTGGCCGTGTAGCCGTTATCAAGCAGCTCTTTATAAAGGGATACCGCGTTGGCGGCGAAGCGTTTAGGGGCGAAGATGATCACGGCTACCTTTTTGTCCCTGGGCAGGGGCAGCATATCCGCTCCCTTTACCAGCGTCAGCCCGCGCCGGGAAAGGCCGCGCGTTATCTCCATGTAGGCCTTATCGAAAGGCGACGACGGCTCCTGCGCCGAGAAAAGCCCGGCCGCGCGCTTTGCCTCCAGCACCTTGCGGTAGGCGTCGTTGAGGCGCTCTTCGTCTATGGCGCCCGAACGCACCTGCGCGGCTATTTCGCGTACCGCGGCCCCGAAGTTCCCCTGGCCTATAAGCAGCACGTCCGCGCCGGCCTTAAGCGCGGCGGCGGCGGCCTTGTGTATGGGGAGGCGGGAAGTTATAGCCCGCATGTCCAGGCTGTCGGTCATTACAAGGCCCCCGAAAGCCATATCTGTTTTCAGCAGCTGCGTAAGCACTGCTTTGGAAAGGGTGGCCGGATTTTCGGGGTCCAGCGCCTTGTATCGTATATGGGCGGCCATTATGGCCGGCACGCCGAGCTCGACGGCGCGCCTGAACGGCGCCAGGTGCGAGGCGTTAAGCTCCCCGGTGGAAAGGTCTATCTCCGGCAGGGTCTTGTGAGAGTCCTGGGAGGTGGCGCCGTGGCCCGGGAAATGTTTGGCGACGGCTATGATCCCTGCGGCCTTAAGGCCGTTTATTACGGCTCCGCCGAGGCGGGAAGCTGTGTCGGGGTCCGAGCCCAGCGAACGTATTCCTATGATCGGATTTTTAGGGTTGGTGTTTATGTCAAGCACCGGGCCAAGGGCCATGTTTATACCGGCCCGCCGCATTTCCCTGCCAGCCAGGTAGAACAGCGTGGCGGTATTATCCTCATCGTCGGCGGCTCCCAGCATCATGTTGGTAGGGAGCTCGAGCAGGCCCAGCGTGGTCGGAGCGTAGACGCTGCCTCCTTCGTAGTCGACCGCTATAAAAAGAGGGGTTTTGGTTCCGGAGGAGGCGGCCGCCGACTGCAGGACCTCGGTGAGCCGGCGGGTTTCTTCCAGCGAGTACGAGCCCCACTGCAGCTGTACGCCGCCCAGCCCGGCCAGCGCGGCCGCGGTGGCCGATGAGATGTCGGCGGCGTCGGCGGAGACTATAAGGAGCTGGGCCGCCCTTACCTCTATCGACGGGGCTTCGGGAGGACCGGCCTGAACCGGCTGTGTGAAAGCGATAGCGGCAGGCAGCAATGCGGCCAGCGTAAGAGCCGGGGAGCGAAGTGAAAAGCGGGAAGCGTAAAGAGCTGTAAGGCCTGAAAACCTTTCCCGCTGTTTACGCGTCCCGCTCACCGGTTTGCGAGTTTGTTCCATCAAAAAACTTATTTGAATTTATAGCCTCGCTGCGTGGCCTGTTTGTGTATCGTGTCTATCATGGCCTTGTCCAGCGTATTCCCGCCGGAGGCCCGGGCCTTCTCTTTCTTGGCGATATAGGCTTTCCGCTCGGCCTGCAGCCGCGTTATTTCTTCCTTGATCTTTTTCCGCTCGGCCAGTTTGCCGTCTATATAGCCGTCCAGCGCCTTCTGGTCCATCTTTTTAAGTTCGTCCGGCAGCTGGTCCTTCTTTATCTCCGAGCGCTTTATCGAGCCGCTTTCCAGGGCCGAAACCACGTCCCAAGACGATTCCTCGGCGGCAATAGAGGGGGACATCGCCTTGAAGGCCCCGCGCGAGGCCATAGCGCTGCTGCCTGAAACCCTGGCCACCTCTGAGTCCAGAGCTTTCTTATCTTTAATATTCTGGGCGGCGCTGGCGCCGTAGGCCACATAGGTATTATTCATCTTCATGCTGAGTTCGGATATCTTGTCGTCCTGCGGGGCCGCTATGTCGTAATTCTGCGCCGATTGGTCTATGTTGGCGTAGTCGCCCCCGGCCAGGTCGGCTCCGGCCTTCCACTGCTCGGCGAGCCCCTGCTGGCGGGAGCCGCAGTATATCGTGTTGACAAAAATATTTTTAGACTTGGCCTTGGCAATGGCCTCCTGGAAGCTGACGGGGCCCTGGGTAAAAGGCTCGTTGCCGGCTATAAAGATGGCCTTATAAACATCCGATTTTGTGCTCCATTTCAGGTTGTCGACCGCTTCCATTATGACCCGGCCGCAATATTCGTCGCCGCCGTTGGTTTTCAGCGCGAAAAGCTCCCTTGCCAGGCTGTCGAGGTCCGATGTGAAAGGCATTACCAGGCGTATCCAGCCGCTTTCACTGGACAGGGCGGAGTTGCCGTATTCGTAGAGGGCCACTTCTATTACGGGCTTGGAGCCGCTCTTCTCGGCTGAAACCAGCTCGTTTACTATTGCCCAGATCTGGGTCCGGGCCTGGTTTATCAGGCCGTCCATGGAGTTGGAGGTGTCCAGAAGCACGGCTACCTGGACCAGCGGCTTGGAACCGTAATCCACGGGCCGGGTGACCGTGACGGCCGCCGTGTCTTTCCAGGTCTTTTTTACCGTAGCCGAAGCCGCCGCAAGTATTTTGCCCGTCTCGGTTTCCACCACGCGCGCGTTTATTTCGGTTTCAGTTTCCTTGAGGTCGTTGAGCGTTCCTGCTACGACGGCGTCCGCCCCGAGCATTTTCCCCAGTTTCTTTACAGTTTCCTCGTCCATGGTTCCGGAAGATTGCAGGTTCAGCTCGCCCATTACTTTTTTCAGGAGGCCGCGTTCCACGAGGGTTATTTTCTTGTTCTGGGCCAGGGCAGTGGTAAGTCTTTCCTGTATCACGACCGGGCCTTCGGAATTCTTACCGCCCGTGTAGGGGAATTCCATTACCGCCAGTTTTATGGCGGGACGGTCCTTGATACCATCGGCGAGCTTGTCCGCCAGCTTGTCCAGCGGCAGGGCCCAGGCCCCCTGGCACAATGCCGCGGTTAAAATAACTGAAGTTATGACGCTTTTCATAAAACCCTCCCACCCTGGATCCGTCAACAAAAGGATACAAAATAATCGTAATTTATAGCCACAGGACCGAGGGGAGCCGCCCGGGCCCCGGCCATCCTGGCCGCAGCTTCCGGGTGCTTTCCCCGTCCTGTCCGCTATTGCCGCCGGCTGAAAAAAATTGTACCTTTATCATAGACAGCGATAGGGGGATTCTCGTGAGCAAAACGGCTTTATTTCCATTTATGATCTCTTTGGTCCTTTTCTCCGCGGCCTGCGGCAAGAAGGAGGACCCCGCTTATATCCAGTCTGCCTTTATCATGAGCGTGCCCGCGCAGGTAAGGGTTTACGGCGCCGACGAAGCCGCCGGCAAACCAATAGCGGAAGCCGTTTTTAAGGAGTGGAAGCGCATAGTGGACGACTTCAGCTTCACCGAGGCCTACAGCCAGACCTCCATGGTGAACAAGAAAGCCTACACCCAATGGGTAAAGGTGGACGACGAATTCCTCGGCCTCCTGCGCCTCTCCATGGATTATTACCGCATGACCGGGGGAGCTTTCGACATAACCTTCGCCCCGCTCTGGCCCATCTGGAAAGAGGCGGCCTCCAGCCGGAAGATGCCGTCTTCGGGGGACATCTCAAAGGCCCTCGCGGGGATAGGTTCGGACTATGTGCTGGTAGATTCCGAGCGCAAAATGGTGCGCTTTACCAAACCGGTGCAGATAAACATGGGCGGAATACTGCGCGGCTATTGTTTTGTCAGGGCCGCCCGCATACTGAAGGAAATGGCCCCCGCGTACCCGGTGGAACTGCGCCTTGGCGGCAATATGCTCGCTTACGGGAAGCGGAACTGGGAATATCCGGTGATGGACCCCTACAACGACGGAAAGGTTTTGGGGAAGCTGTCTTTCGGCGGGGGCGTGATAATGTCCTCTTCGGGCAGGGAACATTTCGTCCAGATAGAGGGTAAGCTCTATTCGCACATACTGGACCTGAAGACCGGATACCCCATACAGGACTTCTCGAATCTCGCGGTCTATTTCCCGGGGATAGAGAGCGATAATTTTATCCCCTCGGCCGTCCTCGCCGTGATGGGGAAGGAAAAAGCGTTCGGCCTGCTTTCCGAAATGAAGGGTACCGCGGCGGTCTGGCTGGACGGCTCCGGCGCGGAAAGCGTGCTCTCCACGCCTGCCAGCGGGGCGCGGTGGGAAAAAGCCAAAAAACTATTTTAAAGAAGGACGCGGGCTCCCCGCCCGCTTAGTTAGCGGGTCCTGCCTGGAGGTCAGGGTTCTTCAGGCACCGCGTCGGCTACACCGTAGCCGCGCTCCGCACGCAGAAAGTGGCCTGCGGCCACCCCAGGTGTATCAAGCTAACCTGCGGCTCGAAACCCAAGGGTAATTATTCGTTTATTTGACGGCTGATGGCGGGGCGGGGAAAGCGGCTGTGCCGCCGGCTTCTCCTACGGCGTTTATGGATAAGCCGTCGGGGGAAAAGCCCGCTGCGTAGATACCGCCGGGCAGGTTGTCTTTGAATTTCACCGAAGCCTGGCAGCCGGGGATATCCAGGAGCTTGAGTTCGCCGCCGGAGGTGGTGACCGCCAGCCGCTTGCCGTCGGGAGAAAAGGCAGCGGATCGTATGGCCTCGCTGAAACCCGCGCGCTCGCAAACCTGGATCCGCCCGGGCAGGTCCAATATCTTCAGTTTCCTCCCGTACCCGCCGTAGGCCAGGTATTTAAGATCGGGGGAGACCGCTGCCGCGTTCAAGGCATAACCCGGCCTGTCCATGAAGTACGGTAGGGGTCTTCCTTCTTTCAGGTCCCACAGGTCCAGCGAGCCGCCGAGGTCCGCGGAGATCAAATGCCCGCTGTCGCCAGAGAAAACAGTGAAAAAGGCGGGAAGGGACGGGACCGCCGCGATTTTCACAAGTTTCATGTCCCGGATGTTCCAGATCTTGATCTTCCCGTCCACGGAAGATGAAACCAGGTATTTCCCGTCCCGCGAAACGGTGAGGGAAAGTATATCCCATTCATGCGCTTTGATGTTTCCGAGCGGGAAACCGTCGGCGGCCCTGATCACCCGCAGCCGGCCGTCCAGGCAGCCCGCAAAAATGCGGGAGGAGTCGGGCGAGAACATGAGGGAAGAGGCGCTGAAATCGAGCCGGGACGTCAATGGCGCGGCCCCCGCACGCGGGGCGGAAATAGTAAGGCGGCCAGCAGTGTCGGCCCAGACCGCTAGCTTCCCGTCCGGAGAAAAAACTGCTGCCGTGACGATTACCTGCCCGCGGGCAGCGGGGGCCGGCGGTATGGCGAGAGCCTTCGCTTTCAGGTACGCGGCGGGACCGGACAGCTTCTGCTTATACAGGGTCTCGGCTATTTTCATAACGCCTTCCCTGTCCGCGGTGAGATCGTAGAGAAATATCGTATTGCCCGCCCTGTAGACGGGTTCTCTCCGGTCGAGCCAGGAAAAGAAATTCTTGTCAGTTATGTAGATGCCCTCGAGATTCGTCACGGAAATAGCTACGAGCTGCCGCGTGAAAGAGGGGGGCGTCTGCGGCGGGGCGGCGTGCGGCAGGTCCTCGTTCGTTATAAGGGGGACGTATTTTATCCCGTAATATTCCGGCCGGGCGGTGCCGAAATAGGCGAGGTAAACCGGCGGATTGCCTTCTTTTTTGAGGTATTCCGCCAGGGATTTAAGGTCCTGCCCGGCGCTGGATTCTACCAGCCTGCGCCAGCTCTTTTGGGGCCCTCCGGCGGCCTCATTGAAGTACGAGATGTAGTATGGGCAGGCCCCGGCTGTGGAGAAGACAAGCCAGCCGGCAAGGCCAAGGGCGGCCAGCCTTGAATATTTTCCGGAGATAATGCTTCTCAGCCCTACGGCGGCGGCGATGACGAGGAAAGGCATGACCGGCAGCAGGTGTCTGTAGCCTATCTGCATTTTAGCGGTCAGCGCGAATTCGGCGTAGAAAACGGCGGGGGCGTAGAGCCACAGATGCCTGTTTTCGAGCCGTTTGACCGAACTGGCAAGCCCGCAGAGCGAGAGGGCTATCAGGCTTACAGGCGTCTGTATGAGGAACGCGTACGGGAAGTACCACCAGACACCGTCGGTAAAATACCGCCCGTTCACGAATGAAACACGGTCAAGACTGAGCCAGCTTGAAGCAGAGAGCAGCCCCTTTATATACATGTCAGCCTGCGAAAACCGGTAAACCGCCGCTACTGTCAGGGCGGTAAGGACCATATAGGCGGCCGCCGACAGCGCCACGCGTTTAAGGTTTTTTTTAAGAAGGCCCGCTGACCACGGTTCGATAAACCACATCGCCGCCACGAATCCGGGCAGGAAAGCCATGCTGAACTTGGACGCCATCGCTAGGCCTGTATTGACCGCCGTGCCGAGGAGCCACCACCGGGCGGCCGGGACAGACCCGTCTTTGAGACCGCGCGAGAACATAAAAGCGCAAAGTACCGTTCCGGCGTAAAAAACGGCCGGAGCGGCGTCGGTCATTATAAGCGCGTTATTGGAAATAAAAGCCGGGGTAAAGGCGTAAAGGAACAGCGAAAGATAAGCCGTATCCTCCGAATCCGTCCCCCTGGCAAGCAAAAAGATGAAAAGCGCCAGGAGCGCGGTCCATACTATAAAAATGAGCCTTCTCGCCGAATTGACTATCGCTTCCGCCGGCGCGGTGTTGTCATAAACAAAAGCGTCTCCCCAGCGGAAATGACCCAGCGGGGAAAAAAAGGGGCTGTCCGTGAAGGTTTTAAGCCGCAGAGACAGAAGGGGCAGGGCCGCTACCATCTCGGCGAAAGGGGGATGCGATCTTATGATCGGCCCCGCCGCGTAGTTCCCCGTCTTCAGGTAGAGGTAGCCGCTCGCGAGGTGCACGGGTTCGTCGTAGGTGGGAGCTGCGCTTTTAATGAACGCGAAGCCGGCGTACAGATTGAAAGCAAGCGCCCCCGCGGCGGCCGCCGCAAATATTCTCGTCCTGGTTATTTTAAGTTTGCCGTTCATGACTTAGTCGGTTTGCAATTTCAGTTAGGCGCATCCGGGTTTCCCGTGGGTAAATGCCCGGTAGTCAGACAAAAAACTACGCGTTCCGCAGGGAAAACAGCCGAGGGTCGGACATGGGGTTGCTCTGGAGCCAATGCTTGTGCAGGTGCCGTGACAGGCGCTATGCGTATCAGACGGCCGCATTGGGGAGGGGGGCCCCGTTTCGGGGGGAACCGCGCAACGGTTCCTGCGCGGCGGAATGGGCAACCCCATGGCCGGCCCGTACCCAGGCTAAACACTGAACGCCCCTCCGGTTGGCCAGTAAGGGCCAGGGACCAGATTTCAATACTTGTCTATCTCCTCGAATTCGCCGCGGGCCTTGTTCTTGCGCGCGTTGTTCCAGTTGAAGAACCTGCCGTTCATGGCTATGTAGACCCCGGGCGGCAGGGTCTGCGCGAAGGACAGCGCCGACCCGAGGTTGAACATCCCGTCCGATGAGCCGAATTTGTAGGGAACCATGGCGCCGGTGAGCACCACGGTCTTGTCGGTAATGGCCCGGCCCAGCAGCCTCGCGGTCTCGGGCATGGTGTCCGTGCCGTGCGTGATAACTATGTGCTTCTCGCGCGAGGCACGGCATTCCGCGAGAATTCTCCTGCGGTGAGAGGCCGTCATGAAAAGGCTGTCTATCATCAGCAGGGTCTTTACCCGGACAACGAGCCGCGAACGGCCGAGCGCGAGCATTTCTTTCAGGTGGGTAGCCCTGAAAAAGAGTTTGCCGCTCAGTTCGTCGTATTCCTTGTCGAAAGTTCCGCCGGTTACGATTATTTTTATCACCATGGCTTTATTTCCTGCCGTCTTTAAGGAAGGCGAGGTATCCTTTGTAGGCCATATAAATGTCGAGCTTTCCGGCCAGTTCCATGGGGGCGTGCATGGACAGGAGGCCCACCCCGCAGTCCACCACCTGCATGCCGTAGCGGGCCATCAGCCAGGCTATGGTGCCGCCGCCGCCCTGGTCCACCTTGCCTAGTTCCCCTGTCTGCCAGACCACGCCGGCCTTGTCGAAGATCCGGCGTATCTCGGCTACGAATTCGGCGCTGGCGTCGGATGATGACGATTTGCCGCGCGCTCCGCCGTACTTCGAGATGCACACTCCGTGGTTGATATGGGCCGAATTCTTCTTTTCGGAAACGGACGGGAACATCGGGTCGAAAAGGACGGTGACGTCCGCGGAAAGCATCCAGGAATTATTCAGCGCGCGCTTCAACGCGAGTTCGCTGTAGCTTTGTGTGGTGAGGTTCAGCAGTTCCGCCGCCGTGTTCTCGAAGAAGTTGGAGGCCATGCCCGTGGCGCCGACTGAGCCTATCTCCTCCTTGTCGCAGAGCAGGACCACCGAGGTGTATTCCGGAACGCCCTTAAGGTCCAGGAGCGCTTTAAGGGCTGTGTAGGCGCAGACGCGGTCGTCGTGGCCGTAGGCCAGTATCATCGAGCGGTCAAGCCCGGCCTCGCGCGGGACGCCGGCGGGGACCATCTCCAGTTCCGCTGAAAGGAAATCCTCTTCCTTTATGCCGTATCTGGCGCTGAGCAGCTTAAGCACGTTATACTTGAACTTTTCCTTGCGGCCCTTGTCCGGGCCGGGCATAGAGCCTACGACCACGTCGAGGCCCTCTCCCGGGATAGCTTCCCCCAGGGTTTTTTTGTACTGGTCGGCGGCCAGGTGGGGGAGCAGGTCGGTTATGCAGAACACGGGGTCCGCCGGGTCCTCTCCGATGACGGCCTTTATCTTCTTCCCGCCGGGTTTAACGAAGACGCCGTGAAGCGCCAGCGGTATGGTGACCCACTGGTATTTCTTGATGCCGCCGTAGTAGTGGGTGTCCAGAAGCGCCATGCCGCCGCTTTCGTAAAGAGGGTTCTGCTTGAGGTCCAGCCTCGGGGCGTCGGTATGCCCGCCGACTATATGAAGTCCCGCTTCCATGGGCTTTTTACCTACGATCACGGCCATCAGGGTTTTTCCGGAGCAGGAGCGGTATATCTTGTCCCCCGGCATGAGCCGTATGGACCCGGCCTCGTGCCGGGCCATGTCCTTAAATCCGGCGGCTTCCAGCAGCAGCACGGCTTCGTCGTGGGCCTCGCGTTCGGTCTTGGCCTTGGCGATAAAATCCATGTAAAGGGCGTTGATCGCATCCGATTGCTTCAGGTCGGCGGGGGAGACGCGATCATAGCCGTTCTTGGTGGCGTAGGCGAGATCCTGGCTTTTCCCCTGGGTTTTTTTAGCTGTTTTGGCGTTCATTTCTGCCTCCTCGGGTTTCTGCGGGCAAATTCTGTTTATATATTAGCATAATCTTTTTGCTATCATAATGTAACGCTACCATGAAATCCGACGGCTATTCCAGAAAAGTTCTCACCCTGATATTCTGCCTTAGCCTCTTCAATTACATCGACCGCCAGGTGCTTTATTCTGTATTCCCGCTGATAAAGGCGGACCTGCGCCTGAGCGACGCCCAGCTCGGTTTCCTGGCCTCCTCGTTCATGATAGTTTATATGTGCTTCGCGCCTTTTGTTGGCTATTTCGGCGACCGCATACGCCGCCCGCTGATAATAGGCGTCAGCGCCATTTTCTGGAGCATCTCCACGCTGTTCAGCGGCCTTGTAAAGAATTACGGCCAGCTCATCTTCACGCGTTCGGCGGTGGGCGTCGGCGAAGCGGGCTACGGCACCGTTTCCCCGTCTTTCCTGGCGGAGTGGTTCCCCGTGGGGGGGCGGGCCAGGATAATGGCCACTTACGCGCTGGCCATACCTACGGGCAGCGCCGTGGGTTATCTGCTGGGAGGCATGCTGGGACAGCATTTCGGCTGGCGCGCGGCCTTCTTTATAGTGGCCATTCCCGGCATGCTCCTGGGCGTCGCCTCTCTTTTCATGAAGGAAACCCCCGAGAAAACGCTGCGCTCCGAGCATATCCCCTTCAGGGGTTACGCGGCCCTTTTTAAAAACCGCACCTATCTCCTTATCTGCATCTCGCAGTCCATAGGGACCTTCTCGGTGGGAGGGCTGGCCGCCTGGATGCCTTCGTATTTCGTGCGCACCTACGGCTTGTCGGTCGGCCGGGCCGGACTCCTGTTCGGCGCGGTGACGGTGGCTGCCGGCATAGCCGGTAATTTTACGGGGGGCTGGGCGGCCGACTGGCTTCACCGCCGCACAAAGCGCGCCTACTTCGTGGTGGGCTATATGAGCTTCTTTTTGAGCGTTCCCTTCGGCGTTGCGGCGGTGCTCGCCTCCGATCTTAATTTCTCCCTGGCGATGCTCTTCTTCGCTGAGCTGTTCATCTTCGCGTATTCGGGTCCCTATCACGCGGCCATAGTCGAAATAGTGCCCGTTACCATGCGGTCCATGGCGTTCGCGCTGGACATCTTTATACTGCACGTGCTGGGCGACGCCATTTCGCCTTTCCTCCTGGGCGTGGTTTCGGACGCGTCCGGCCTGTCGGTGGCCGTATTTCTCGCCATGCTGTACATGCTGCTGGGCGGGGTCACCTCCATA
This sequence comes from uncultured Elusimicrobia bacterium, assembly GCA_903889965.1. GTDB lineage: Bacteria > Elusimicrobiota > Elusimicrobia > Elusimicrobiales > UBA9959 > UBA9959. The sequence goes on along the minus strand of CAISZM010000056.1, from coordinate 14,700 downwards.
ATGGCGGGGGAAACTTATAAAAAGGATTTTCACGCCGTATGAAAGACATATTCGAGGTCATAAAAGAAACTCCGGAGCTGCTGGTTATAAATAAACCGTCGGGCCTGCTTACCATGCCCGCGCGCGGCGAGCTGGCTAAGGAGAAGCACCTTGTGGGCCTGCTGCACCAGCGCTTCGGAACCGTGTTCGTCACGCACCGCCTGGACCGCGACGCCAGCGGCCTTATAATATTCGCCCGCACCGCCGAGGCGCACCGCTATTATTCGGGGCTTTTTGAAACGCGCGCGGTGGAGAAAACCTACCTGGTGGCGGCCGAGGGCCGGGTAGCGGAAGACCGCGGCGAGATAGACAAGCCACTGAAAGAGCGGGGTTCGGGCCGTGTTTCCGTTACGTTCGACGGCAAACCGTCGCTTACAAAGTATTCCGTGATCGAGCGGCTGAAGTCGGCGACGGTCCTCGAAGTGTCCATTGTCACGGGGCGGCGGCACCAGATAAGGGTGCACTTGTATTCGATAGGCCACCCGGTGGTAGGCGACAAGCTTTACGGTGACGCGGCAAAGCAGGCGAGGTATCCGCGCATGATGCTGCATTCCTGGAAGCTCAAGTTAAAGGATATGTCCGGCAAAATGATGTCGTTCGAGGTTTACCCGCCGGCCGATTTTATGGGAGTGCTGAAGGTCCTGTAGCCTCCGGTGCCGTCATCGACCCCGCATCCCCCGCCAGGTAGTCTATTATTCCCCTCGCAAAATCAGCCTGCTTCACCATTCCGGCTGCGTCAGTATCTTCCCCGGAGAGGGGAGCTTTATCGGCTCCTGGCGCGCTAAACAGGCGGAGCGCCGGTATGAATTCGTCCAGGAAGGGCATGCGATCCCTCGAATCCGGATCCTCTCCCGAGATGTCGTAGCCGGAACCCATCACAAAGCCCGCCCCGCTGAAAACATCCACCCACTTGTCCAGGGAAGCGGAGGCCCGCGCCAGTATCTTGCCGCCCTCGAGGCGGCCGCCGGAATCAATCTTAACCGCGGCGTGCGCTTTAGCGGCCATGTCACGGGGGAGCCCCGACAGGAAGGCGGAGCCGGGCCTGCCCTCCTCCTCGCGGGTAAAGGCCGCGAAGATGAGCGTGCGCGGGGCGGGGTGCGCGGCGTAATAGCGCGCCAGTTCCAGGAGGATGGCCGCGCCGGGGGCGCCGGCGTCGTCGTCCGGAGCGGCAACCCCGTTAGGGGAGAGCGCCTGCCCGAAATCCGCGCCCAGGATAATATACTCGTCCTTTTTTCCGCCCGTACCCGCGACGGCTCCGATAATATCCTTGAATACCGGTCCGCCCGGGACCGCGGTGAGGGGAACCTGAAAGCCCCCGGCCCTGAAAGGCTTGAGGCCGTACTTATTGAACGAGGCGGCTATACGGGCGGCCGGATCTTTTACTGCATGGGGATTGCGCCCCCTTACCTCCCGGGTGCCGTAAAGGTAATATATGTTTTCCGCTATATTATCCGCGGAAAAGGGCGAGGCCGGCTCCGCCAGCGGGCTGCGGGGCGGGTAATGCCTCCGGGACTGTGAGTCGCCGCCAAGGTCGAAAGAGAGCGGGGAGCGCGCCGGCTCCCACTCACCGGAGGCCAGGAGGGTCATTGAGTTGTCGAAGACCAGCCAAGAATACTTGCCGTAAAGCGGCAGCTTCGCGGCCAGGTCCGGCAGTTTCTTCATGTTTTCGGACAGGACCAGCGCCCCGCAGTATGCGGCGGCGCCCGGGTTGGGCGCCGTGAACACGAAAGTGGCGCCCATGCGCCGGAAGCGGCGGGAGCCTACGGTTACCGAATCCGGGGAAACTCTTACGCCGTAGCCGTAAAGGGTCTGCTCAAAGGGGATGGCGAGGCGGTTCTCATCTCCAAGTACCCAGTAGGCTGCGGATAAGGGCGGGGAGTTCTTGAGCGAGTCATCCGAGAGCGCGGGTTTGCGCCCGGAGCGCTGCGGCCAGGCTGAGGCAAAATTTTCCCAGGCCGTTTTCGCCTGACCGGAGGGGAGGAACATCTCGGAGTTGTCCGCGGCTATAACATTGGCGAGGACAGGGGCGGCCTCCAGGGGGTTCAGCTTCCGGAAAATGTCGAATTCCGGGTCTATCTCGAGCCGGACCGGCCTCAGCGGAGCGTCGTAATGGAAAGTCTCCTCGGCGGAACGCAGCGTGAGTTTCTTCACGCGCGGAGTGTCCGAGTTCTCCAGATATATGGCCGCAGGGACCTCCAGGTCGTAAAGCGGGCCTTTCTGCACCTGGGCCAGCGTGAACTCCAGGTTGTAACCGTCCGTGGTTTTCAGCAGGCGGGCGTTCTTGAGCGCCAGTTCGGGCGCGCCCGGCCTGTCGGTCCACTGTTCGAAGAAACGGGCCAGCCGGCCCGAGCCGGTCTGCCGCTCGAAAGCCGCGCGCAGTTCGGCGTAGGAGGCGGAGCCGGACGGGTTGGCGGAATAAAGATCCCGCAGACCTTTCTTAAAGGACGCGTCCCCGATGGCGCTCCGCAGCATGTGGAAGAACATCATGGATTTTGCGCAATCCGGCTCGCTGCAGACGCCGGGGCGGCGCGGCCGGAATTGCGCCAGGGGCACGTCCCCGCCGCCTTTGGAATATTTCTGAAGCGCGGCCATGCGGCAGCCGCGGCCCCCGCCCTCGCCCTCGGCCGTCAGGTGGCCGGCCAGGTAGGCCGTAAGGCCCTCGGCCCAATCGCCGCCGCCGTCAGCGGGCGCGCCTCCGCCCAGCCAGTTGCGCAGTATCAGGCGCTGGTAAGCCGAGTCTGTCGCCGGGCAGAGTTCCTCGGGGTCAGTGTTAAAGGAAGCGCCCCGGGCGCCCGTCCCCGGTTTTTCCGCGATGGATGATCTTTCGCCGGGATAGGGGCCGATGAGCGAAGAATACATCTTTATATACCGGCCGGCGTCCTCCGGAAATTTTTCGGCATACGCCCCGGCCGCGCCCAGCATCAGGAAAAAGAATAAAAATTTGAGCATATATCCCCGCCGTTTTTCTGGAAACCTCCGCTCCGTTACAATATAGTACAATTTTTCAAAATGGGAGAACCTATGAAACCAGGACAGAAAACTGCGCTGCTGATGGTGATCGACGCGGTGGGACTTTCCACGCTGGAATACCTGCTGTCAAAGCATTCCGGCGGGGTGAAGCTGCCTAACCTCTCGCGCCTCGGCCTGGGCGAAATATTGGCGCCGCAATTCCGCGCCCGCCTGGGCTCCGCCTCCGGGGAGGCCTACGCCGCGCGCGTCAGCCAGGTTTCCGCCACGGCTGACAGCCTGGTGGGGCACCGCGAGATGATGGGAGTTGTGGACGCGCGAACCTACGACCTTTTTAACGACGGGTTCAGCCGGGAATATCTGGCGGAACTGGAACGGCGCATAGGCCGCAAGACCTTCTTCAACAGGATGGCCGGCGGTATGGAAGCTATAGAACTGAACGCTGAGGAACACGAGCGCACCGGAAGCCCGATAGCGTACGCCAGCAAATGCGACCCGCTTATACAGCTGGCGATGAACGAGGCCGTTATCCCGGTTGCTGAGCAGCACAAGATAGCCGAAACCGCTTTCGCGCTGGCCATGGAGATGGGCATACCGATAACCCGCGCTATCGCGCGCGCTTATATAAGGAACGAGCAGGGGGAGATAATCCGGACCTCCAACCGGCACGACGCCGTGCTGCCGATAGGGCAGGACACGCTGGTGGATGTACTGCGCGAAAACGCCGTCTGGACGGTGGCCGTGGGGAAGACCAGCGACCTGGTCAACACCGTCTACAACGACAAGATAAAGCTTAATAAGGAGATCTTCCTGGACCCCGCGCTGGGACTGCGCTTCGCGCACCCCAAGAAGAAGGACACCAACCCCTTTTCCATACAGGGAAATATCAACGCGCTCGAGGCCGCGCACGCCGTCTACCGCCCCAGGGGCACTTTCATATTCGCCAACCTCGTGGATACGGACAGCGTCTACGGCCACACCCGCGACGTGGAGGGCGCGCTGCGTTCGCTGGAGGAAATAGACAGGACGCTGCCCCTGGTGGAGTCTCGCATGAGCGACGGGGACCTCCTGGCGATAACAGCCGACCACGGCATGCTGCACCGCGAAGACTACGGCTACCATAACAACGAGCCGCTGCCTTTCATAGCGTACCGCAAAGGTTTCGGGCGGGATCTGGGGGGGCTTAAGACCGGGCTGATGCCCGGCCTGCTGGATATAGGCAGCGTGCTGGCGCAGTTCTTCGGCGTGGAGGGGGAATACCGGAAGATAGTCAGACTGCCCTGAGGAACTACGGGGCGTGAAAAAGGCCGGGGATATTTCCCCGGCCTTTTTTATTTATACGGCGTAAAAGGCTATTTGTAGGACGGGTCCACGAAAGCCCTGTAGGACTGGGGCGTTAAAGCGGACCAGGTATACTTGTTGGCGGCGTTCCACAATACCCAGCTTTCCATCAGGTTAAGCCTGTTGGCCAGAAGCTCGGCGCGTAATTCGTACGGACCGTAATGCCATCCCAGCGAAAAATCCTGCAGGTAAGGGCGCAGCTTGGCGTAATCCGGGCCGAGCTTGCCCAGAGCGTCCCTCAACCCGTGGTTGATGACCTTGTAGGGGTGGGCTCCAGGGTTTTTCAGGTTGTATTCCCCCGGCGCGTAGTGCGAGGGGTACATCATGGGGTAAACATAATCCGCCCCCGAGGCGAGCGTTATTATGTCCTGTCCTATGCCCATGTCGTCTTTTGCCGTGGTGGTCAGTCCGAAAACGTCGGCCGATATTTTCACCTTGTAAGGGGCCAGGCGCCGGCGCGCGTAATCGAGAAAATCCTTAAGGTTGCTCGTGGCCGTATGCCGGTCGTGCGGCTTGGAGTAACGGCAGAGCGAAGTGTTGCCTTCCGAGGGGTAGCGCAGGTAATCGAACTGTATTTCGTCGAAGCCAAGCTTGGCGGCCTGTTCGGCTATGTCCAGGTTGTATTCCCATACTTCGCGGTTATACGGGTCGGCCCAGGTGGCCCCGTTGCGGCTGCGCCACAGGTCGCCGCCCGGCGTCCTGACGGCGAGATCCTTGCGGACTTTCGGCAGCGCCATGTCCTTGAAGACCACTATGCGCGCGATCGTGTAGAGGCCGGCGCCCTTAAAATCTTTCAGCATAGCCTCCGGGTCCGTTATAGCCGGCGTATGGGAACCCCACTTGGCGGCCTTTTCCACGCCGGGGATGTAGACCTGGCCGTCCGTTTCTTTAAGGGCGATGACCACCGTGTTCACCACGGAGTCCGAGATCTTTTTGATGAGCTGGCGCCTGCTTTTTTCCGAACCCGCGCCCCAGCAGGTGAGGTGTATCCCGCGTACCGTGCGCTGGGCCATGACCAGTTCGTGTATGGAAGTGGTTGAAAGAGCGATCCTGGCGGTTTCGGTCGAAGCGGTGTCGCCGGCGGAAACGGGGGTGATAAAAGCGTGTAGCAGAAAAATAGCTGGGAGAAGCATATAGATATATTTTACAATTTATTGACGACTTAGTCCCGGCACATGAAGCGCGCTTTCGTGAAAGCGTAAAAAGTTCCCTTTCAGATCCGGCTATGAACGCCGCGATCAGGCGGGGACCTCCGGGAAAACGCCCGAACCGCAGAACTTTATTTTTGGACCGTGGAGAGAATGAAGAAATTTAAAATGCTTTTACTGGGGGCCATGATAATGCCGCAGAGCCTTTTCGCCTCGGAGACACTCCTTATACACTATAGCCGTCCCGGCGGGGATTACGCCGGCTGGAACCTTTGGGTATGGAACGAGTCAGAGGGCGCGCCCGGCCGCGACCTTGTCCAGTCCTCCCCGGACGCTTATGGCGCCGTGTACGGCCTGGAAATATCCACGGGCGGACTGGCCGGAATGAAGATCGGCCTGCTGCCGCGGCGGGGCGACTGGACGGAAAAAGACGCCCCGGACCGGTTTATCGGCTCCGCGCGGGGCGGAAACGTTTATATACAGGAAGGGGATCCGGCGGTCTATGCCGCCCCGCCGGTGACATCAACGGCCGTTACCGGGGCCTGGCTGGACGGTAAAGGACTGGTGCGGGCGGGCTTTAACCGCCCCGTGGACCGGGCTTTTATAACCGCTCAGAACTTCTACCTGACGCGCGGAAAAACTGTTTTCCGGCCGGTAAGGCTGGCCCCGGCGGGGGGAGGAGAGTCCTCACGCGCGGCGGAAATAACCTTTGACAGGCTGGACAGGCCCGACTACAGGGCTTTCAATGCGGGGGCATACCTGCTGCATTCCCGCGACTTCAAGCCGCAGACCGTGGAACTTGGCAGGATCATGTACGGCCCGGACTTTATGCCCGGCCTCACTATGGGCGGAACGGAGGAAAAAGGTGCCTCCATTATCCGCGTTTTCGCGCCTAAAGCCAGAAAGGCCGATGTGCTGCTCTACGACCGGCTGGGAGGAAAACCCGCGCCGTATCAGATGACTTACCGCGGGAACGGGGTCTGGGAGAAGAATTTCGGCCGCATCCTGCGCGGGGGGTACTACCGCCTGCGCACCGACCAGGGCGGTAAAGTTTACGAAGGGCTGGACCCCTACGCGCGCTGCGTCACGGCCGACGACGGGGCCGCGCTGATCTCAAAGGACACTTCCACGGTCTCGCCCGGACCGGCATTCGACCTGTCCGAGACCGTGCTCTACGAAGTGCACCTGCGCGACCTGACCATGGACGCTTTTTCCGGAGTAAAGGACAAAGGGCGGTATCTTGGAGCCGCGGAGACAGGGACCCGGCACCCGGCTTTTCCGGAAATATTGACCGGCCTCGATCATATAGCCGAGCTTGGCGTGAACGCGGTGCACATACTGCCCATCCAGGATTTCGAGAACGGGGACAGCACATCGGCTTATAACTGGGGCTATATGCCGGTGAATTTTAATTCCCCGGAGGGGGCCTACGCCTCCGACCCCTCGGACCTGTCCAGGGTGCGGGAAACCAAGCGCATGATAGACGCTTTCCACAGGAAAGGGCTGAAGGTGATTATGGACGTGGTGTACAACCACACGGCGGAAACGCGGGCCAGGGTATATAACTTCAACGCCCTCGCCATGGATTATTACTACCGCGTCAATCCCGACGGCTCCTACTCCAACGGGTCCGGCTGCGGCAACGAGTTCATGACGGAGGCCCCGATGGCCCGCCGCTTCATTCTCGACAGCCTGCTTTACTGGCTGCGCGAATATAAAGTGGACGGGTTCCGTTTCGACCTGATGGGGCTGATAGATAAGGACGCCGCCTCGGAGATAGCGGCTACGCTCAGGCGCGAGAAGCCGGACGTGATCATTTACGGCGAGCCGTGGGTTTCCGGAGCCACGCCGGCGGACGGGGTGAAAAAAGGCACCCAGCGCTCAAAAGGCTTCTCCGTTTTTAACGATAATTTCCGCGACGCCATAAAAGGCAGCGTATTCGCGCTTGGAGACCTCGGCTATGTCCAGGCTGGCAGGAACCGCGGCGCGGTGATGCTCGGCATACGCGGTTCCGTGGACGATTTTACCGACGGCCCGCTGGAAACCATAAACTACGTTTCCTGCCACGACAACCACACGCTATGGGACCGGATAGACCTTTCGACCCCGGAGGAAACGCGGGAGAACAAGGTGAGGATGGATGAACTGGCGAACGCCCTCATACTCACCTCCCAGGGCGTCCCGTTCCTGCAGGCCGGGGAGGAATTCCTGCGCACCAAGAACGGCGAGGATAATTCCTACAATCTTCCCGACTCGGTGAACCGGCTGGACTGGACGCGCAAGAAGGAGAACCTGGGCGTGTTCGGTTACTACAGGGACCTCATCCGTATGCGCAGGGAACACCCCGTCTTCCGCATGAAAACCGCCGCGCAGGTGCGCGAGAACCTTAAGTTCTACGAAGAGCTGGGACTAAAAATAGAGCCGCCGGCCATAGCCTACCTGCTTTACGGCGACCGTGTCGGCGACTCCTGGCCGCGCGTCCTGGTGCTGATCAATCCCGGGCATCTGCCCCTTAAGTTCGCCCTGCCGCCCGGCGGCTGGGTACGCGCTTTCGGGACCGGTGGGCTTGTGGGCGAGCCTGGGGCCGCCGTTTCCGGCTTTTTCGAGGCCGAACCGCTTTCTCTTACCGTGCTGCGCTGATCCGTGGTTCGCGGGTCCTGCGCGAACTCTCCATTGAAAAGCCATGCCCTTAATATATACTATTGTATATTCATGAGGAAGCATGCCGTAATTCCAGCCCTGGCCGCGGCCCTGATCTGCGGGTCCCGGCTTTTACTGGGCGCGGCCGCGCCCGGCACCACTTCCGCTGATTTTCTTAAGATACCTGTCGCGGCGCTGCCGTCGGGTATGGCGGAGGCCTATACCGCCATGGTCGGCCCCGATTCAATACTTTACAATCCCGCGGGGCTGGGACTCCTCGGCTATTCCTCTTTTTCCGGTTCCCACAACCAGTACCTGGACGGCATCACGCAGGAGTACGTAGCCGCCGCTTACCGCTCCTCTTACGGTACCGTGGGCGCGGCCTTTTCCACCCTTTCCAGCGGCGAGATAGACGCCTACGACTCCAACGATATGGCCATAGGCAAGACTTCCACCCGGCACAGGATGGTCATGTTGTCCTTTGCGCAGTCCTGGCCGCATTTCAACCAGGACATCGGCATGCTGGACCCGATGCTGATAAATCCCAGTTGGACGAGGGTCGAACCGGTCAAAGATTACAGGCCTAAATCCTACAGGATATCGGTCGGGGGCAGCGTCAAGAACATCAGCGAGAAGCTCGGCGGCGAAGGCGCCTCCTCCTACGCTTTCGACGCGGGCCTGCTGCTGGTAATGCCGGGCCATTTTCACGCGGGGATCTCGGCGCTTAATTTCGGGCGCGGGGAAAAATTCCTCGATGAAACATACAAGCTCCCGTCCTCGCTCCGTTTCGGCCTGGCGAAGGATTTTCACACGGTCAACGATATCATGGTCTTTACGCTGGCTTCGGACGCGGTCAAATACTCGGACCAGGATTATTTCAATTCCACCGGGGTAGAGGTGGACATAATGAAGATGTTCCAGATGCGGCTTGGCTACAGGACCCAGAAGGATATGGGTTCCAGGATATGCGGCGGTTTCGGCATGAATTTCGACCGCCTTTCCGACAAGGGCGGCTTTCTGAAGGGGTCGCGGTTCGACTATGCCTACCTGGACTACGGCGGCCTGGGCGTGACGCATCGTCTCGGGGTGCAGTTCATCTGGTAGCCGCCGCGCCATTTTGTATAATTACTGAATATAATGGATATCGATAAATATGTCGCCCGGAGGGCCGAAGCTATAAATACCGCGCTTCCGGGGCTAATTAACGGCCTTAAAGGCGCGCACCCGCGGCTGGCGGAGGCCATGAAGTATTCCCTCTGCGCCGGGGGAAAACGCCTGCGCCCCGTGCTTATGGGAGCGGCGTACGAGATCTTCGGCGGCAGCGCCCCGGATATACTGCCGGCGGCCTGCGCCCTCGAGATGGTCCATACCTATTCGCTGGTGCACGACGATCTGCCCGCCATGGACGACGACGATCTGCGCCGGGGCCGTCCCACCAGCCACAGGGTTTACGGCGAGGCCGCCGCTATACTGGCGGGCGACGCCCTTCTTACCGACGCTTTCACGGTGCTGTTGAATTCGAAATACCCGCGCCGCGTCAAGAGCGCGGGCGTACTCAGGGCGGGGGCCGTGCTGGCGGGCAGGGCCGGGGCCCGCGGCATGGTTTCGGGCCAGGCGGCGGACCTCGAGGCGGAAGGCTTTCTCCGCGGCCCGCGGCTGACCCCGGCCAGGAAAAGGGCCGGCGCGCGGCTGCTTTCATATATACACCTTCACAAGACGGCCGACCTGATAACGGCCGCCCTGGAGATGGGCGCCGCGCTGGGCGGGGCCGCTGAAAGGGACTTCTCGGCGCTGTCGGAATTCGGGCGTGAAATGGGCCTCTGTTTCCAGGCGGCCGACGATATCCTCGACGTGGTCGGAGATAAAAAAAAGCTTGGGAAGAGCGGAAGCGACGCCCGCAACCACAAGCTTACCTGCGTCTCGCTCCTGGGCCTGGCCGGCGCGCGCGCCAAGGCGGAGCGCCTGATGCAAAGCGCCCTTTCGAGGCTTGGTCAGGTCAGGGGGGCAGCCGGTCCCAAGGCTGCACTGGCCGGCATAGCCGAATTCGTTTACAGGCGGGAAAAATAATATGTCACTTCTTTCCGGTATCAGGGGTTCGGAGGATATTAAGAAACTGCCGGTTTCAGCCCTGCCTAAGCTCGCGGCCGAGGTTCGCAAGCTCATCATAGAGGGCGTAAGCCGAACGGGGGGCCACCTCGCCTCGAGCCTGGGCGCCGCCGATCTTATACTTTCGCTGCACTATATTTTCGACACGCCCAGGGACCGCATCGTTTTCGACACGGGCCACCAGGCGTACGCGCACAAGATACTCACCGGCCGCGCCGACAAGTTCCACACCATACGCACCCGCGGCGGGCTTTCCGGGTTCCTTAAGCGCTATGAGTCCGAATACGACGCTTTCGGCGCGGGGCACGCGTCCACGGCCCTTTCCGCCGCGGCCGGCATGGCCGCAGCCCGCGACCGGCTGGGCGCCTCCTACAGGGTTGTCGCCGTGGTCGCCGACGGGGCAATGACCGGGGGCATGACCTGGGAAGCCATGCAGAACGTCGGACAGCTTGGTACGGATCTGCTCGTGGTCCTTAACGATAACCAGATGTTCATTTCACAGCGGGTCGGCAGGCTGGGGCGCATCCTCACGAAGCTGCTTACGCTCGGAACGGTGCAGAGCGCCGAGCGCAAGGCCGAGCTGTTCCTTAACCGCTTCCAGTTCTGGGGTAAGAAAATACTGCGCGTGGCCAAACGCGCCCGCGTCATGTTCTTTCCCGGCATGATCTTCGAGGAAATGGGATTCACCTACTTCGGCCCGGTGGACGGCCACAACATAGCGGAACTGACGGAAGTCCTGGGTTACGTGAAAGACCTGAAGGGCCCGGTGCTGCTGCACGTGGTGACGCGTAAGGGCCGCGGCTACGAACCGGCCGAGGAGGCCCCCACCGAGTTTCACGGCGCGCCTAAATTCGACGTTGAGACCGGGCTTTCCGCCAAGGGACCGGCATCAGCTGGCCAGGCGCCCACGTTCACCTCCGTATTCGGGAGGACGCTCGCGGCGCTGGCCGCGAAAGACCCTAAAATATGCGCGATAACCGCCGCCATGCCGGAAGGAACCGGCCTGGACCTGTTCCGCGACACTTTTCCCGAAAGGTATTATGACGTCGGAATTGCCGAGGAACACGCCGTGACCTTCGCCGCGGGGCTGGCCGCGGACGGGATGAAACCCGTGGTCGCCATCTACTCCTCTTTCATGCAGCGCTCCTTCGACCAGGTGCAGCACGACATTTCGCTTCAGAAGCTCCCGGTGGTGATAGCTATGGACCGGGCCGGGATAGTAGGCGAGGACGGACCGACTCATCACGGCGTTTTCGATATTTCGCTTTTCCGCATGCTCCCTGACGTGGTGGTAATGTGCCCCGCCGATGAGAACGAGCTGCAGCATATGCTGGCCACGGCTTTATCCTGCGGCCGTCCGTCCCTCCTGCGCTACCCCAGGGGTAAGGGGTTCGGCGTGCCTATGGACGCCGCCCCGGAAGCGCTGCCGGTGGGAAAGGGCCGCGTCCTGGTCAAGGGCACGGATATCAATTTCCTCGCTATAGGCAGCCGCGTGCACCCGGCTCTCAAGGCCGCCGCCCTGCTTAAGGCGAAAGGCGTGGATGCCGGCGTGGCGGACATGCGCTTCGCAAAACCGCTGGACGCCGGCCTGGTAAAACTGCTCGCGGCCGCGGGCCCCGTGGTGACAGTGGAAGACAACTCCCTGGCCGGGGGGTTCGGTTCCGCGGTGCTGGAATGCCTCAATGACGCCGGCATCCAGGCCCGCGTGCTGAGGCTGGGCATACCTGATTCCTACGTTGAGCAGGGAAAACCCGAGGAAATTTACGAGGAGCTTGGGCTGACGGCCGGGAAAATGGCGGAAGCAGCGGTTTCCTGGCTTGCCCCGAAAATTCCGGCCAAACCGGCCAATTAGCGTATCTTCTCTTCCAGGGTTCACCGGGAACACCGGGAGCCGCGGCGCGGTACCGGCAAGTGACTCTCATCGACAAGGAGCGCAACATGACAAAAAAAGAGATGGCGAAACAGGTTTTACGGCTACGCAGGACGGAGGCGTACAGGAAAGCCTACATGGACCCCGATTTTCTTACCCGGGACGAGCTGCGCCCGGTGCGGCTGCAGCTGGAACTTCTGAAGCCTGAGATGACCCTGGCGCAGTACGGAGTGAAGTCCACCGTGGTTGTCTTCGGCAGCGCGCGCATCTGGGACAAGCATCAGTCGGAGGAGCGCATCGCCGAGATCAGCCGCCTGCTTAAAAAGACACCCAAAGACAAGGCGCTCCGCAATAAACTCGCCTCCACCCGGCGCCTCCATGATTCCGCCAAGTATTACGAGGTGGCGCGCGAGTTCGGCCGCCTCGTCTCCATCAAGGACTGCCTCCCCGACAAGAAGCTGGTCGTGGTCACCGGCGGCGGGCCGGGCATAATGGAAGCGGCCAACCGCGGCGCCTACGAAGCCGGAGCTAAGAGCGTGGGGCTGAACATAACCCTCGATATGGAACAGGGGCCCAACCCCTTCGTTTCCCCGGAGTTCTGCTTCCGTTTCCACTATTTTGCCGTGCGCAAGATGCACTTCGTTATGCGCGCCAGGGCGCTGGTGGTTTTCCCGGGCGGCTTCGGTACCATGGACGAGCTTTTCGAAGTGCTGACGCTGGTCCAGACCGGGAAGAAAAGCCGGCTGCCCATAGTGCTGGTGGGTAAGAAATACTGGAACGACGTTATAAATTTTGCGAACATCGCAAAATGGGGCTACATATCCAAGGAAGACCTCAAGCTTTTCTCCTACGCGGAAACAGGAGAGGAGATCCTGCGGCAGATAGCGGGATTCTACAGGGTGTACCCGCTTGCGAACGGTAAAAAATGAACCAGGGAAGGCGGAGGGGGGCGCAACTGCTGGCGGTTATGACCGCGTGCGCCGCCCTGTCCGCCGCGGCCCTGATCGCTTTTTTCACTCCGCCCGCGACATTTTCCCTTCTCTATCCGCCTTCCAACCCGCACGTCCGGGAGGGCCGTTTCGGCGTCCCCGTCTGCAACGGGGCGCAGTGCAGGCTTTGCCCTTACGAATGTTTCCTGCCCGAGGGGGCGCGCGGGCGCTGCAGGGTGCGGATGAACTACGGGGGAAAGATAAATACGCTTGTGTACTCCCAGCCCGCCGCGGTTCACCTGGACCCGATAGAAAAAAAGCCGGTATACCACATGTACCCCGGCAGCCTTATCTATTCCCTCGCCGCCCCGGGCTGCAATTTGTCCTGCAGGGCGTGCCAGAACTGGCAGATATCGCAGATTTACCCCGAGCAATCGGCCGCCATAGTGTCCGTTCCCGCGGCCATCGAAATGAAGACCGCCTCCGACGGGAAGGTCTACGGTGAGGTCCGTACCGCGGAGGTGGACCGGCTGCCGCCGTCCGAAGTCGTACGCTACGCGCTTGCCACGCGTTCGCGGGCTGTAGCCTATACTTACTCTGAGCCGACCGTTTTCTACGAGTACATGTACGACACGGCCGTGCTGGCCCGCCGCAGCGGACTTAAGAACGTGATGGTCAGCGCGGGCTACATCAATCCCGAGCCCCTGGCGGAACTGCTCCCGCTTATGGACGTGGTGAAGATAGACCTGAAGGGCTTCAGCGACAAATTTTACCGCCGTTATACAGGCGCCCGGCTCGAGCCCGTCCTGCGCACGCTCAGGGAGCTGAAGGCAAAGGGGGCCATGTTCGAAGTAGTCAACCTGGTGGTGCCCGGCGTCAACGATTCCGCCCGGGACCTCGAAGCGCTTTCCGGCTGGGTTAAGGACAACCTTGGCACCTCCACGCCGCTTTTCTTTTCCCGTTTCAATCCCGACTACCTGCTATCCGACCTGCCGCCTACCCCGGTGGAAACGCTGACGCTGGCCAGGAACACGGCGATGCGCAAAGGGCTTAAATTCGTATATGTTGGGAATGTGCCGGGGCACGAGGGGGAGAATACCTACTGCCCCAAGTGCGGCCGCGTACTTGTGCGCAGGTACGGCTACGCGGTGCTGGAGGACAGGCTGACTCCGACGGGCGGACGCTGCCCCTGGGACGGCACGCGCATCCCCGGCATCTGGTGACGCTGCCGGTCCGCGGGGCGGCCGGCGGGCGAAGAGCTCCTGACGGCCGGAGGTGAAATTATGAGAATAATATTACTGTGCGCTTCCGTTCTCTTCGCCACGGCCGCTCTTTCACCGGCGCGCGAGCCCGCAGTGGCCGGTCAGTTCTACCCGGCGGACAGGGTCGAGCTCACAAGTTTCGTGGACGCGGCACTTTCGGCCGGCGGGCAAAAACCGGCCGGGACGGTTACGGCTGTGCTGGTCCCGCACGCAGGCTACGAATACTCAGGGGGTATGGCGGGCCTCGCTTTTAAATTCACGGACGACGCCTACGACACAGTGGTGATACTGGCCACCGGCCACACGGAGGCGGTTAAAGGGGCGGCTCTCCTGGCTTCTGATTATTACGAAACCCCTCTCGGCAGGGTGCAGCCCGACCGCGAGCTTGCGGCCGCCCT
>CAISZM010000055.1 GCA_903889965.1 uncultured Elusimicrobia bacterium | reverse complement strand
GGTAGGTGAGGGAGGCAGCCCTGACAGAGTAAGTCTAGCAGTCAGGTTGACTTTTGTCAACCCCCGCGGCTTTACCGCAAATAGCCGCGGGCGGCGCCGGAGTGCTCAGCAGACAGTCCCGCTTCGCGTCAACCAGGAGCTATGCGCTCAGGACACCCTCCCATGCGGCTCATGGATCATCATGAAAAAAGGGGGGAGCCCCCCTGCATTTTACCGCGCGGGAGGCTCCCTTTCCGTACGCCCACCTAACCCTATACCCCAAAATCACTCCACGCCGAAACCGCCCTGCCCGCTCCAGGTCTCTATCTTTTCTACCAGGTCGGTGTACTTCAGCGGCTTCACGTAATAGGCGTCCGCGCCCGCCGCCAGGATCTTGTTCTTTATGTCCTCGGAATCATAGCCGGTAACCGCTATCACAAGCGTGCGCTTGTTGCTGGCTTTTATTATTTCGCAAACCTTAAAGCCGTTTATATCTGGCAGCATTATATCCAGTATCACCACGTCGGGATTCTCGCTGCCTACAAGCGCTCCGGCCTTGAAACCGTCTGTTGCCGATAAGATCACCCAATTCTTCCTGTAGGACTTCAGGAAACGCTCCATCAATTTGAGGACTTTCTCGTCGTCCTCGACAATGAGCACTTTTTTCTCCGTCTGCATTCTATCGGTCAGCTCCTTGGGAGCGGGGATCTTGTTCTCTTCCAGGAAAGTCTGCAGGTCAGCCGCCTTTATCCTCCGGTGACCGCCAAGAGTGTTGAAGGCCTTAAGCCGGCCCGCGTCAACCCAGTTGGCCACAGTGCCGGCGGAAAGTTCAAGCATTTTCGCTACTTCGAAGGTACTGAATATTTTGTGTCTCATAGGAGGCGCCCCCTGATGTTTTGTGATTTTTACGACTTTTGGCGTTCACATATTATTGCAGATTATTCCGGATTTTTCAAGCCCTTGCCGCGTCCGGGCCCTCCAGCAGGACAGCGCCCGTTTCGGCCGGCCGAACCCGGCCCGCCACTGTTGATTCATACTATGTTATTATTTATAATTAAGTTGCGAGCCGCAGAGTATCGGTGAAAATGGCGGTTTTGGGGGAAGCGTGCTTGGAAAAAAGATCCTGGTTGTTGATGACGACCCTAACGTGGGGTTGCTCGTCTCCGCCGTTCTAAAAAAATACAATTACTCCGTATCGACACTCTACGACGGGAGCGAGGTGCTTGATTTTCTCAGGAACAATAAGCCGGACATGATCCTGCTGGACCTGCGCATGCCCGGCATAGACGGTTACTCGCTATGCAAGCGCATACGCGAAACGCCGGACACCAGGGATATCCCCATAGTGATACTCAGCGGCGTGGCGGAGATCGACGCCAAGGTGGACACCATAGAACTGGGCGCCGACGACTTTATAACAAAGCCCTTCGACGTCAGGGAACTGCGGGCCAGGGTTAACCGCATATTAAAGCGCAAGAGCGCGGACACGGCTCTCAACCCGCTGACGCGGCTGCCTGGCAGCCCGGCCATAGAAGAAGACGTGTCGCGCAGGCTCGCCGACGACGAGTCTTTCGCCTTCTGCTACATTGACGCCGACAACTTCAAGGCGTACAACGACGTCTACGGCTACGCCAAGGGGGATGAGGTCATAAAGCGCATAGCCCGCCTGCTGGCGGAAACCGCCAAGGCGCTGGCCGGCGAGAACTATTTCCTGGGCCACGTGGGCGGCGACGACTTCGTCCTCATAACACCGCAGGAAGCCTCGGAGCCGGTGGCGAGGGCCGTCACGGAAGAGTTCGACAGGCTGATCCCGTCTTTTTACAGTGAGGCAGACCGCGGCCGAGGGTATATCACCACGATGGACCGCAAGAATAAGACCCGCGACTTCCCCATCATGTCGCTTACGGTGGCCATAGTCGCCCCCCGGACGCAGAAGCACTACGCCAAAATAGTTGAAAACGCCGCTGAACTGAAGCACTACGCCAAGGAACTTCCCTCCAGGCGCGGCAGCATCTTCGTAAAGGACCGGCGCATTTGATGGACACGGAGCCCAACCTCGCCGGAACCACTTTTGCCGGCTGCAGGATAACGGAAAAGATCGGACAGGGCGGAATGGGCTCGGTTTACAAGGCCCGCCAGGAATCCCTGGACAAGTTCGTCTGCGTGAAGCTTCTCTCCCAGGAACTGGCGAGGGACCGGCGCAACGTGGAATTTCTGATGCGCGAGGCGCGCTCCGCCGCCAAACTGGACCATCCCAACATAGTGCACGTTTACAACTTCGGGAAGGAGAACGGTTCCTATTTCATCGTGATGTCATACGTGGAGGGGAAAAGCCTCCAGGACATGGTTGACGAGCGCGGCCCCCTGCCCGCGGAGGAAGCCTCCGCCGTGATCACCGGCGTCCTGGAGGGCCTGGCCCACGCGCACTCCAAGAACATAATACACCGGGACATAAAGCCCTCCAATATACTCGTGGGGCCGGACGGCGTCCCGCGCATAGTGGATTTCGGGCTGGCGCGCAGCGTCAGCGAGGAAAAACAGCTCACGGTGGCCGGGGAAATGATTGGTACGGCCTATTTCATGTCCCCGGAGCAGGGCCTGGCCGGGACAGTGGACAACCGCGCGGACCTGTACGCCGTCGGCGCGACTTTTTTTTATATTCTTACGGGCAAATACCCTTTCGAAGGCAAATCCGCGGCGGAAGTCATACACAAGCATATCGGCGACCCGGTACCCAACGTCGTAATGCTCAACCCCGATATCCCTCTCCGTATCGCTAAAGTTATAGAGAGGCTGCTGCGCAAGAAACCGGAGGAACGTTACCAGACCGCCGCCGAAGTTATAGCGGCCCTCCGCGCCAGCGCCTCCGGTGAATCGGAATCTCACGGATTTTCCCAGGAAAAAACCTTCGACATGCCGGAGATTTCCGCCAGGTTCGCCGCCCACTCGCTCGCCCCCACGCAGGCCTCGCTTGAACGAGCTACCCCGCAGATCTCCGACAGGAGCATCAGGAACGACGGGGACAGCACCGCCAGACTGTGGTCGGACGAGCAGGCCGCCCCCGCGAACGCGCAGAAACCGGCGGTGCGGCGCGACGCCGCAAAGATAGCGCTGAACCTGGCTTTGAGCCTGGCAGGGGCCGCCTGCTTCCTTTTCGCCGGAGCTTCCGGCTCCGTGCCCCGGGAACTATCCTCGCCATTTACGACCAGTCCATTCGCGGCATTGATACTGGCAGCCACCGGCGCCGGGCTGTTAGTCCTGGCTATCATGGAAAAACCGGCCTTTACCCCGGCCCGCGCTCTTTTCGCCGCGGGAGCGGCGCTGGCGGCTTACGCGGGAGGAGCCTGCATACCGTCGCCCGTAGCCGGGACCAGCCTTGCGTCGAAAGCCGGCCTGGTGAATATTTTCAGCCAGCCGAATTTAATAGTCTGTTCAATGTTCTTTTACCTTTCGGCCTCCAGGCTGGTTTTAAAAGAGAACCGGGGGCTTAAAGCGGCTGCCGCCGCGGCCTACGCCGCGGGCCTGGTCCTCACCTACTTTTACTTCGCTCACGACGCTCCGGCGTCCCCCGAAAAAGCCTGGATGGCGGCTGCCGGGGCGCTGGCGCTGCTGGGGATCTTGGCGGCCTTCACACAGGAAGTTTTCTATTTCTTTACCAGCCCGCAGCTTATGTTCCTCGCCGCCAACCTGGCTATTTTCGCCATGTTCACCAACCCGCAGGTGGAAAAAATAACGGCCGAAAAGGCCGCCGCGGGGGAAGCAGCCGCGCAGAAGGAGAACACCGACAACACCGCCAACTACCTGCGCATGGTGGATATCTCCCAGGCCGAAACGCCCTACGATTCCGAAGGACGCGCCGTCGAAAAGGCGCCGCCTGAGCCGCCCCGGGAAGTGCAACCCCCGAAGATGGGAAAGCTGCGCGGCCAGGCACGGATCGAGTATTACGGCGCCCTGGCACGCAGAATAGGTTCGGCGCTGACCGAAGCGCCGGGAATACTGCTAGTGGCTTTTTTTCTTGCCCTTATGGCTAACGCCTGTTTCATGGAAGAACTCGGCTCGGCGCGAAGGGGAAGATAGCTTTCAGATTTGCTGGAGGATAAAGTGAGAAAATTCATATTTTCAGACATATTGTGGGGGCTGGGATTGACGCTGGCCTCGCTTTTCTTCTATTTCAGCGGCAGCGGCCTTGAGACGGCCGAACTGAAGTTCTACGACTTTCGCGCGCGCCTGAGCGCCTCAACCCCGGCCAAAAGCGACGTGGCGATCATCGAGATAAACGACGACAGCATCTCCAAGATAGGGCGCTGGCCATGGCCGCGCTCCAAGATCGCGGACATGATCGTCTGGCTTTCCTCCGCCCCCGCCAAGCCCTCCGTGATAGGCCTCAACATCATTTTTTCCGAGCCGGAAAAAAGCGGCGAGGCGGACATGGCGGACTATCTGAAGACGCGCTACACCGAACTGCTGGCGGCCAGAAAAATAAAGGAAACCGGAAAAGTATCCGAATTCCTCAATTCGCTCGACGAAGCTAAAAAAGCCATGAACAACGACGCCAAGCTGGCCGAAGCCTGCTCCGCGGCGGGTAACGTGGTGCTTCCCCTCTATTTCGCCACCGGCGTCCCTACGTCCAAACCCAAGCCTGAACCCGAATGGCTTAAGCGCCTGGCCCCCGCCATTTCCCACCAGGCCGGGCCCGCGGAGATCCAGCTGGAGGGGACGGAGATAACGGCACCCCTCGATATACTGGCCTCGTCCGCCGCCGGAGTCGGGCACGTCAACG
The DNA here is from genome assembly GCA_903889965.1 of uncultured Elusimicrobia bacterium. Lineage (GTDB taxonomy): Bacteria > Elusimicrobiota > Elusimicrobia > Elusimicrobiales > UBA9959 > UBA9959. The sequence continues at coordinate 13,197 of CAISZM010000055.1, read as the reverse complement.
TTTTCAGCGATATCGACGGCGCCGTGAGAAAAGAATACCCTTTCATTCCCTACAACCAGAATTTCTACCCTTCTTTCGCGGCCGAGGTAGTACGCGTCCGGCTTGGCCTGACCCCTGCCCAGGTCACGCTAGCCCCCGGAGTTTCCGCGGCCTTCGGAAAAAGCGTCATGCCGCTGGACCCGGCTTCCTCCGCGCTGCTGGCGTTCAATCGCAGCAAAGCCTTCAAGTATTACTCTTTTTACGACGTTATAAACGGCAAGATAGTGCCGGAGGCTTTCAAGGACAAGATAGTACTGATAGGGTTGACGGCGCAGGGAGTGGGGAACCTTTATGTCACGCCCACGGACAGCTCGATGCCGGCCGTGGATTTTACAGCCACCGTGGTGGACAATATACTTTCAGGGCATTTCATAGCCCGGCCCGACTGGGCCCTCCCGGCCGAGCTTGGCCTGATAGCGCTGGCCGGCCTCTTCACGGCCTTCCTGCTGCCGCGCCTGAAGGCGGGGGCCGGTGCGGTCCTGGCCGGCGGCATGTTCACGGCGCTCCTGTGCGCGGGCATATTCCTCTTCACGAGCAGGCATCTCTGGTTGAAGATAATGTACCCCTCGGTGCTGCTTGTGGCTGGATATATTTTCGTAATAACCAAGCGTTTTTTCACCGCTGAAAAGAAGAAGGAACTTATAGAAGGCTCCCAGATAGAGACCAATAAAATGCTGGGGCTGTCCTTCCAGGGACAAGGCCTTCTGGACCTGGCGTTCGAGAAGTTCCGCCTCTGCCCGGTGGACGCTAACATGAAGGATACGCTTTACGCGCTTGCTCTCGATTTTGAACGCAAGCGCCAGTTCAACAAGGCCGCTGCCGTTTATGAGCAGATAGGGCAGACCGACCCCGGCTACAAAGATATCATGTCCAAGATAGATTTCCTCAAGAAAGCCTCCGATGGCGCCGTTTTCGGCGGCCAGGTGGGCAAGGCCAAAGATTCCACGCTCCTGATAGAGGGCGCCTCGACTCCCCCGATGCTGGGACGCTACGAGGTGCTGAAGGAACTGGGGCGCGGCGCGATGGGCATAGTCTACCTGGGCCGTGACCCGAAGATAAACCGCACGGTAGCCATAAAGACCATGCGCTTCGAGGAAGGTCTGGACGAGAAAGCGCTGAAAGACCAGAAGGAGCGCTTCTTCCGGGAAGCCCAGGCCGCCGGCAACCTCTCGCATCCGCACATAGTCAAGATCTTCGACGCCGGCGAGGAGCAGGATATAGCCTACCTGGCCATGGAACTGCTCAAGGGCGACGACCTGAAGAAGTGGGTCAGCAAGGGCAGCCTGCTTCCCGTTGAGAAAACCCTGGATTATATGGCGAGCGCCGCCGACGCGCTCGACTACGCGCACAAGAACGGAGTGGTGCACCGCGACATCAAGCCGGCCAATATCATGCTTCTGGAGGATGGCACGCTGCGCGTGACCGATTTCGGCGTGGCGCGCATAACGGAATCCTCCAAAACGGCCACCGGCACGGTTATGGGAACTCCGTACTACATGAGCCCCGAGCAGATCTCCGGCAAAAAAGTGGACGGCAGGTCGGACCTCTTCTCGCTGGGCGTGACCATGTACGAACTGCTCACCGGCGAACGCCCCTGGAAGGGCGGGGAAGCCATAGGGACGCTCTTCTTCCAGATCTCGACCGACCCCTGGCCGGACCCCCTGCAGTACAGGGCGGACCTGCCGAAGGAAATAGTGCCGCTGATAGACAAGGCTCTCCGCAAGAACCCAGACGAGCGTTTCCAGACCGGGGCCGAAATGGCCCGGGCGATAAGAAGCCTGATGGGAAAACCGCCGGCGCCCCAGCCGCCGCAAAAAACGGCCGCCGCCCCCGCTAAAGGAGTCCCCGGCCCCGAACCCCAGGCGAAGCCTGCGCAGACTAAACCCGCGCCGGTCACGGCGCCGCCGCCCCCGCCTCCGGCAAAAGACCCGGAGGCCGCTAAGGCCGGGCCAGAAAAGAAAACCGCCGGTACGGAGCAAGCCGTCAAACCCGCGCGGCAGGTTAACGAAATGGATTTTGAAAAAACGCTGCCGCTGATATACCCGGAGGACGGCAGGAAATGACGCGGCTGCCCGCCTGTCGGCGGACTAACCGGATCATGAGGCTCTCGAAGAACGCGGCCGCCTGGCGGGCCGCAGGCAGGTGAGGATATGAGGTTTAAAATCGAATTCGCGGCTGTTTCGGACACCGGAAAAGTTCGTTCAAAGAACGAAGACAGCTACCTGGTGGACGACGACCTGGAGCTGGCCATGGTGGCCGACGGCATGGGCGGCCACAACTCCGGCGAAGTAGCCAGTTCAATGGCCGTTAAAATAACCCGGGACAAGTACAGCTCCATGCGCCGCACGGGGATGAAACCAAGCCAGTACAAACCCAGATTCTCGCTTCAATCCAACCAGCTTGGCTTCGCGGTGCAGCTGGTAAACTCCGTCATATACGAGGCAGGCAATTCCAGCGGGGAAAACAGGGGAATGGGAACGACCCTGAGCGCCGTGCTCCTCAACCGCACCAGCCTCTGCATAGCCCACATCGGGGATTCCAGGGTGTATATTTTCCGGGCCGGGGTGCTGCAGCAGCTTACCGAGGACCATTCCCTTGTAATGGAACATGTCCGCAAAGGCTTGCTGACCAGGGAACAGGCGGAAACTTCACCCCTGCAGAACATCCTCACGCGCGCGCTGGGCACGCAGAAAGCGCCTTTGGTCGACATCCTGGAAACCGTCCTCGAGGCCGGGGACAGGCTGCTTCTTTGTACCGACGGGCTTTTCAAGGCGGTAAGCGAGGCGGAGATGGCCGAAACGCTGCGGACACAGGCCGACAATCAAAAAGCATGCGACGCGCTGGCGTCCGCCGCCAACGCCAAAGGCGGCCCCGACAATATAACCGTGGTGATCGGCTCCGTCAGGAAAAAGACCTTCAAAGAGATCGTGAAAGACATATACAGGAAATCATATGCCTAAATTAATGCTCAGGTTCGAAGCGGCCTTTATCCGCGAGATAAAACTTGATAAGACCTCGTTAACCTTCGGGAGGAAGCCGGACAACGACGTCGTGCTGGATAATGCGGCCGTTTCCGGGCACCATTGCAAGATGTACGAATCCGGCGGCACCTGGTTCGTGGAAGATCTCAACTCCACCAACGGCACTTTCGTCAACGGCAGGAAAGTCCTGAAAGCGGGCCTTAAGGACGGCGACGCCGTAACTATAGTAAAGCACTCGCTTATTTTCATGCACGAAGCCGCCGACCTGTCCAAGGGGGACCCTGAGGAAAAGCCGCTTCCGTACCAGAAACAAAAAACCCCGCAAGGCGCGCTGGAAGTGCTCAAAAGCCCGGCCGACGGCCGCAAAGAGTTCGCGCTTACCGCGCTTTCCACATACATCGGAAGATCGGCGCAGGCCGGCGTACCTTACAAAGGGGCCGGGCTTTTCGGGAGCGGTCCGGAAATGGCCGCCGTCATAACAATGAGGCCTGAGGGCTACTACCTTAATCCCGTGAAAGAGGGCTACGCGAAGCACAACGGCGTGCCGCTCAAGGACAAGGTCCGGCTCGCGGGGGAAGATGTGATAGACGTAGGCGCTACCAGGTTCCGGTTCTTCCTGAAGAAATAACCGTGAACGGGGGGGCAGCGCCGCGTGCTCCGGAGCGCCGCCGCGCGGGCCCGCTATACGGGTTCCGCCCGTCCGCGAAGCCGGGATTTGACACCCCGAAATATCTTTTGATATAATTAGCAATTGTGGGGCTGAAGTGCTAACAATCAATTTAGACCCGGATGAGCCGGGAAAGATTAAAACGACAAAACAGGAGGCAGTAACATGGCGAATGCAACCAAAATAAAGATACAACCCCTGGGCGACCGGGTCATAGTAAAGGCCATCGAGCCCAAAGAAATCAACAAGAACGGCATCATCATCCCGGAAACCGCTAAAGAGAAGCCGCAGGAAGGCGAAGTTATCGCCGTGGGCAAAGGCAAGTTCGCCGAAGACGGCAAGCTCATAGCGATGGAAGTCAAAGCCGGAGACCGGGTGCTTTACGGCAAGTACTCCGGCACCGAGATAAAGATAGACGACGAGGAATACCTCATAATGCGCGAGAAGACATCCTCGGCCTCTTAAAGTAACTATAAGGAAGGAAAAACAAAATGGCAAAACAGATAATTTATTCAGAAGAAGGCAGGATGCGGCTCAAAGCCGGCGTGGACAAACTGGCCAACGCCGTAAAAGTGACCCTCGGGCCCAAAGGCAAAACGGTCATTCTCTCCAAGAAATTCGGCTCGCCGACCATCATTGACGACGGCGTGACCATAGCCAAGGAGATAGAGCTGGAAGACCATTTCGAAGACATGGGCGCCCAGCTGGTGCGCGAAGCCGCCTCCAAGACCAACGACGTGGCCGGCGACGGCACCACCACGGCCACCGTGCTCACGCAGGCCATCTTCACCGAGGGCCTCAAGAACGTGACCGCCGGCGCGAACGCCACCTACCTCAAGAAAGGCATAGACAAGGCCGTGCAGGCCATGGTGGAAGAGCTGAAGAGGATGGCGAAGCCCGTAAAGACCAAGGAAGAGAGGACGCAGATAGCCACCATCTCCGCCAACGACCGCGAAGTCGGCGAGCTTATCGCCAACGCGATGGAGAAAGTGGGCCACGAGGGCGTGATAACCGTCGAAGAGGGGAAATCCTCCAAGACCGAACTGGACGTGGTGGAAGGAATGCAGTTCGACCGCGGTTACATCTCCCCTTACTTCGTGACCGACCCGGAAAGGATGGAATGCGTACTTGAAGACGCCCTGGTCCTTATAACCGACAAGAAAATATCCGTGATGAACGACCTGCTGCCCGTGCTGCAGAAGATAGCGCAGACAGGCAAGCAGTTCCTCATACTGTCCGAAGACCTGGAAGGCGAAACGCTGGCCACCCTGGTGGTCAACAAGATGCGCGGCACCCTTAAAGGCTGCGCGGTGAAAGCCCCCGGCTTCGGCGACAGGCGCAAGGAAATGCTGGAAGACATCGCCATCCTGACCGGCGGCGAAGTCATCAGCGAAGACCGCGGGATGAAGCTCGACAAGACCGAAGTGAAGCAGCTCGGCTCGGCCAAGCGCATCGTCATCGACAAGGAGAACACCACCATCGTCGACGGCGGCGGCGACAAGAACGAGATCAAAAAGCGCACCGCGCAGATACGCAAGCAGATGGAAGACTCCACCTCCGACTACGACAAGGAGAAGCTGGAAGAGCGCCTTGCCAAGCTTTCCGGCGGCGTAGCCGTCATCCGCGTGGGAGCGGCTACGGAAACCGAGATGAAGGCCAAGAAGTCCAAGATAGAGGACGCCAGGAACGCGACCAAGGCCGGCGTGCAGGAAGGCCTGCTCCCCGGCGGCGGAACGGCATTGATCCGCGCCTCAAAAGTCCTGGACAAGGTGAAGCCCCTGAACGAGGACGAGGAAACCGGCATCAACATCGTACGGAAGGCCGTCTACTCCCCTCTGCGCATTATCGCCGAGAACGCCGGCATGGACGGCTCCATCGTGATAGAGCGGATAAAGAATTCCGGCCCGGAGATCGGCTTTGACGCCGACGCGCTGGAATACGTGGACATGCTCAAGGCCGGCATCGTGGATCCCTGCAAAGTGACCCGCACCGCCCTCGAGAACGCCGCCTCGATAGCGAGCACCCTGCTGACCACCGACTGCCTGGTGGCCGACCTGCCCGAGAAAACCGCGGCCGCCCCCATGGGGATGCCCGGCGGCATGCCCGGCGGAGACATGTACTAAGCCAGCGCGGCCGCAAGCAGCCGCAACAAAGCCCCCGGCCCCAAAGCCGGGGGCTTTTTATTTATCAAGGGTAAGAATTTGTAAACTTTTGCAATATTCGCAAGGGGTAAAGTCGGGATCCTGTACGGGATTTTGCCCCGCACATCCCGGAAGAGGAAACTCTATTCGATACTAGTGGAGCGGGTGGCTGCGGAACCGGGTTAGCGTGGACCTCCGCAGGCCGAGCCTTACGTAAGCGGCGAGGCCGAGGCGGAAGCGCGGGCACGGTGTGCCCGACGCGACCACGCGGCCCGGTCCGTAGACAGGACCCGCGAACCCCGTTTTTCCCTATGAAAAACCGGCGTTTTTTGCTAAAATATAGTACACCCACATGCCAAACGCCGAACTCACGCGCAAAACCGCGCTCCTATCCAATTTCAAGAACATACATGACAGGATAACCGCGGCCGGACGCGGCCCGGGCGCACCGGAATTCCTGGCCGTAACCAAATACGCCGCCGACGAGGACGTAAAAATACTGATAGAGGCGGGCGCCATTAAGCTGGCGGGGGAAAACAAGGTGCAGGACGCAAGGGCAAGGTGGGTGCTCGGGGCTCTCGCGCCGCTGCGGCCCCTCGTAAAACTTCATTTTATAGGACATTTACAGACCAATAAAGCCAAGGCCGCCGTCGAAACGTTCGACTGGATAGATTCCATAGACAGCCTGAAAATAGCCGCGGAGATCAGCCGCCACGCGGAGTCATCCGGCAAAACCATGCCGGTGATGATACAGCTTAAACTCAGCGATTCGCCCTCCCAATCAGGAGTCGCCCCGGACCGGGCGGCAGAACTGCTCGGCGGCCTGCGTTCCATGAAGAACCTGGCCCCCTGCGGCTACATGGGCATAGCGCCGGCCAAGGGTACGCCGCAGGAACTCGCGGCCGCCTTCGCGGCGGCGAAAAAGATATTTGACAGGGATTTCGGCTGCGGGACCAACGAGTGGGGCCTCCCCAACTACCTGTCGCTGGGCATGAGCGGGGATTTCGAAGCGGCGGTGGAAGCGGGCTCCAACCTGCCGCGCATAGGCAGTTCGCTTTTCGCCTGACATTTTCGGCAGTCCCTCGGTGGGACAGCGGCGGCGCCCTCCAAGGGCCGTGGCAACAAAGAGGTGGGGATAATGATCGTAAAAGTAAGAGTTATACCTAACTGCGAAGACAACGAAGTGGTTTCACGGATCGGCGCCGTGCTGCGCGTAAGGGTTTGCGCGCCTTCCGCCGACCTTAAAATAAACCTCCTTCTCCGGGATTATCTCTCGGAATTTTTCGAGGTTCCCGCCAAGATGGTAAACATCATCCGCGGCGCGAAGGGCCGGGAAAAAACCGTTGAAATAACCGGCAAAACGGAGGAAGCCCTCAAGAACCTCCTGGACTCCATCCCCTAAGCCAAGTTTTGGATTTACAAGGCTGCCGCTCAGGGATTTCCGGAACTCCCCTAATCCGTAGCGCACGCCCATACAATGATCCCGCCCCGCCTGATCTTCAAGAAAACAGCACTTAAAGTGCTGGACCAGCGCCTTCTGCCGGACAGGATAAAATACATAGACGCTTCCAGCGCAGCGCGGACATCCGCGGCCATAAAGGATATGGCGCTGCGCGGCGCTCCGCTCATCGGCTGCGCCGCGGCTTTCGGCTTCGCCCTCGAAATACGCCGCCTCCACCCCACTTCGGGCCCGGACCTTTTGACGGCGGCTGGCAGGACCGCGGCCCTCCTAAGATCTTCGAGGCCCACCGCCGTGGCGCTGCATTACGCCTCCGACCGCATGCTTGCCCTTGCCGCCGGCCTGGCCGCGGCCAATCCCGGCGAATTCAGCCCCTCCGCATGGAAAAAGATAACAGGCGTGCTGGACCGCGAGGCCCGGCTTGTGACTTCCGAGGACCAGGCCGCCTGCCTTGCCATGGGCACGCACGGCGCTGCCCTGCTGCCGAAGAACTGCGTAATAATGACGCACTGCAACGCCGGGGCGCTGGCGACGATGGGCATAGGCACCGCCGTGGGGGTCATAACCGCCGCCCACAGCCTCGGTAAAATAAAAAGGGCCTACGCGTGCGAAACCAGGCCGTACCTTCAGGGCGCCCGCCTTACCATCTGGGAACTGATGCGGGCGGGAGTCCCGGCTGAATTGATAACCGACAACATGGCCGCCCACATAATTAAGACCTGCGGGGTAAACGCCATCGTGGTAGGCGCCGACCGTATAGCCGCGAACGGGGACACCGCTAACAAGATAGGCACCTACGGACTAGCGGTACTGGCAAAGTACCACAAGGTGCCTTTCTACGTGGCCGCGCCCACGCCTACGCTGGATATGAAGGCGCGAACCGGCGGGGATATCGTGATAGAGGAGCGTTCCGCCGCGGAAGTCACTTTTATAAAAGGAGTATCACTTGCCCCGAGGGGAGTGAAGGTGAGGCATCCCGCTTTCGACATAACCCCCGCCAGCCTGATAACCGCCATAATAACCGAGAAAGGCGTCATAAGCCCGGTAAACAAAAAAAACATGCCGGCGCGCATTTCCGTAATCTCTTTGTAACACGCCGGTGCTATCATTTATACATGACCGAACCGATTTTGCGATACTACACCTTTATCAAGAAGAACATAGGCGGGCCGTTCCACCCCGGTGACGCGGCAGCGCAGCCCGGCTTCAGCCGTTCTACCCTGGTATGCGAGGAAAAAGCGCTGGGCCAGTGGAGGGAGGCTTCCCTGGAACCGGCTTTTCAGGCGCTTCTTGGAACCCCGGCCCAGGCCCCCGTGAAGCCGCACCCGCCGCTGACCCCGGAAGGAGCCGAGGAAAAAGCCTCCCGCTCCCTGCTCGAAAAAGCCATAAACAAGAACGCCGCCCTGGAACGGGAAGTCAGGGAGATACGCAAATCCTACGGCACCGAAAGACATGTTTTTGAAGACTCGCTCAGAAAGAAGGATTCGGACGTAAAAACGCTCGCCGAAAAGCTCAAGCGCTCCATAGATAATTCCCAGAAGGTCCGCGGCGAGCACCCCTCCTGGGAAATGCTTTACAGAACGCTTAAAAAACGTTTTGACGACAAGCTTTCCGAGGCCACCCAGGCCCTGGCGGAAAAGATCTCCGAGTCGGCACGCCTGAGAGAAAGCATACAGGCCGCGACCGAAGCCGCGCAGGCGGAGCTGCGCAGCGCGGAAAGGGCCGGCAAGGAACGCGCGGCGGCGCTGGAGGCGGAAATAAAGGAGCTTAAGTCACAGCTGGAGGAGAGCGATATAGCGGCCCGCACCTTCAGCGACAACGTTTCCTCGCTGCTCGGAAAGAACGAGGAATTCCAGCGCATAATGCTGGACGAGCGCCGCGATCACGAAGAACAGTGTAAAAAATTCTGCGAAGAGATCGGCCGCCTGCGTTCCGACCTTAAATGGAGCGACCAGGAATCAGCCAGGATGCGCGAAGAACTTTTCGCGGCTCAGAACCGCATAAAGGAATTCGAAGCGGTGGACGAGATAAAGTCCCGCGAGCAGGAGGAGATATACGGCGTCCTCAGCTCCAAGATCAAGCTTCTTTCCGGCTACTTCGAGAATCTGGAAAACCGCGTGAAGTACGTTTTCCGGAAAGTCTAAACAGATCCGGCGGCGCGTTCTGTCCGCATGAGCCGCGGTCCTGCCGGGCCGCGGAACGTTCCGCCTCCGATCTGTCCGCTTCTCCCAGTCCCGCGCCAACCCTCCCGAATTGGTATAATTTTCACATATAGGCAGCAAGGATTGGAGTTACCTATGAATATCACTTTTAAACAGCTTCTGGTAGCGGGCGGGCCCATACTTTTCGCTCTTGCGGCCCTGTCCATATATTCCATAGCGCTTATATGGGAACGCTGGACGATGTACAGCCGCACCTTCAGCGGCCTGAACAGCCTCCTGCACCGGACACACGCCCTGCTTCGCACCGGGGACATGAAGCAGATATCGGAACTGTGCGCCAAATCAAAAAATCCCGCGGCGGACATATTGCACAAGGTGATCATCCATCCCGGCAGCCCGCTGGAAAAGCGGGAACTGGCTGAAAAAGCCGTGGAGTGGCATGTTTCGCGCCTGAGCAAGGGCCTGACGCCCATCGCCACCATAGGCAGCATCAGCCCCTTCATAGGGCTGTTCGGCACGGTGATAGGGGTTATCCGCGCTTTTAAAGATCTGTCGATGTACGCCGGCGCTGGACCGTCGGTGGTGGCCATGGGGATAGCCGAAGCACTGGTCAACACAGCGGCGGGCCTTTTTGTGGCCATACCGGCCATAGTGGCCTACAACTACTTCGCGCATAAGGCCAATGAATTTTCGAGCGAGATAAACTGGCTCACGGAGCAGGTAATAGACCACGCGTCCGCGGAAAGCACGGCGGGATAACCGGGAACATCCGCGCGAATTCGGCACATATAAACAGATCATGCGAGTACACACCATAAGAAGCGGCGTAATCGCGGAGATCAACATGATCCCGCTCATTGACGTTTCACTTATCCTGCTGATAATTTTCATGGTAATAACTCCTTTCCTGGTCCAGTCGCAGCTGCAGGTGAGCCTGCCCAAAGCCTCCACCGGCGTCAAAGGCGGAGCCGAAGATGTTTTAAAGGTGCAGCTGGCGGCCGACGGCTCCGCGGCCGTGGACGGCAGACCGGTCAATTTCCAGCGCCTTGAAAAGGAACTGGTGCTGCGCTTCGCCAGGTCGTACAATAAGACCGTGCTGGTGGAAGCCGACAAGACCGTACCCGTCGAGCGCGTGGTGGCCGTGCTGGATATCGCAAAAAGACTTGGCGCCGGAAAGGTGGGCATAGCCGTAAAGCCGCAGGACTAGTTTTGGAGCCTCCCGGCGCGCTCCCTCCGCGAAATGATATAGATCCGCCTCTCCGCCCACGATATGCGCTCTTACCTCATATACTCCCTATCCGCGCATTCGCTGCTTTTAGCGGTGTTCTTTTTTATTTCCCTCAACGCCGCTCATCTCAAGAAGCCGGATACCTACTACATAAACTTCATAGGCCCGTCCACGGTGACGAATATCGAAAAAACCTCGCCCGGAGAAAACGGCGGCAAAAAAACGCCGCCGGCCGCAGCTAAAACGGCTTCCAAAACCCCGGCAAAAACGGCCTTAAAGACCGCCCCGCGGAGCGACGACGATTTCTCTTCCGGCGCGCTCCCCAAGCCCAGCGTCCTTTCCGGCGGGGCGAAACTTTTTGAAGAGGAAAAAAAGCCGGCAAACGGCCGGGAAGGGGAGCTGGGAGGCCAGATGTTAACCGACGCCGGCAATTTCCCTTACCCCTGGTACATAACCCAGGTGCGCGAGGCGCTCTGGAACGCGTGGGCGGGGAAAATGCCGTCCGGCGGGAGCCTGCGCTGCACAGTGCGCTTTTCCATAACCCGGGACGGGGGCATCAAAAGCCTCAGCGTAGAGAAGTCATCCGGCAACCGGCTTTTTGACTACGCCGCGCAGACCTCGGTCGAAAGCGCAGATCCTCTTCCGCCCCTTCCTGAAGATTTTTACGAAAACCGCCTAACTGTGCACGTGGAATTCAAGGCCATGGAATGATCCCTATATGACGCTGCTGCTGGAAATACTGGCCTTGGCGGCCGTACACGCCGCTTTTTTCATCTGCTACCCCGAAACAGGGCCCATGGGCGATGTATACATCGCAGTCTCCTTCCTGGTCTGGACCAGCTTGCTTATCTTTATCAGAACCGGGGCAAAGCTGCTGAACCTCGGATATTCCCTGCTGGGCCTGACAGTAAAAGTCATTCTTCTGGCCATCGTAGCCATAGCCGTGGCCGCAACCATGCCGCAGCGCGACAGGACGAGCGTGCTTGATAAAATACGGGCCGGGCGCTACCCGGACAGGAACACTGTAAGCGCCGGACTCCGGCGCTTCGGGGTGAACATCGACCGAGGGGTGCAGGGCGGGATCAAACAGCTGGACCATGAGGTGAACGACGGGATGAAGAAACTTGACCGGGAAGCCGGCAAGGCTATCAAAAATATAAAGAAGGGCAGATAATGCCGCAAACAGGGAAGAAGACGATAGCCGTTACCGGCGGAACGGGTTTTGTGGGGAAAGCCCTGACGAAGGCCCTGGTCGGGCGGGGACTGGCCGTACGGGTAATAACCAGGCGCAAGCCGGCCGAACTGACGCCCGGAGTTTCCTACGCCGTGGCCGATTTCTCAAACGCCGAAAGCCTCCGCATGGCGCTGGAAGGGGCCGACGCCGTAGTGCACCTGGCGGCGGCGCTCTTTTGCCGCTCCAAAGAAGAATTCATGAAGGCCAACGCGGCTGGAACCGCCAATCTGGCCGGAGCCGCCAACGCCGTAGCTTCGTTAAAGAAGCTGGTTTATATCTCCAGCCTGGCGGCGGGAGGGCCGGCGGCCGGAGCTCCGCGAACCGAGGCCGAACCTGACGCGCCTGTTTCGTATTACGGCATGAGCAAGCTCCAGGGGGAAAAGGCCGCGCGCGATTTCCATAACGGGCCCGTTGTAATACTGCGCCCGCCCATAATTTACGGCAAGAACGATTCCGGCGTTTCAAAGATAGCCGAGTGGGTGCGCAGGGGGATCATGGTGAACGCCGGCTCGTCCGGGGGCAGGTTCAGTTTTGTCTACCTGGACGACCTGGTGGCGGCTATAACGGCGGCGCTTGAAACGCCCAATTACGACGGCGGAGTATTCTATGTCTGCGAAGACCGGACATACGCCTGGAAGGACTTTATAGCGCTGCTTGCGGCCGGCATGGGAGTGAAAATGCCGCGCATGCTTTCGCTGCCGCCCTTAGCGGTATACGCCGTGGGCTGGCTGTACGAAGCCATAACCGCCTTGACAGGGAACGAGCCCGTCATGAACCGCGACAAGGCGCGCGAAGCTTCGGCCCCGAACTGGACCGCCTCACCTGCTCTCTGGGAAAAGACTTCGGGACAGGGCTCATGGACCACGCTCGGAGACGGCATAAAAAAAACTTTTTCATAAAGGTTTACGGCGCCATTTTTTATATAATAAATCTACCCTATAAGCGGCGGGCGCTACCTGCGCGAAAGCCCGCCGGACCCCTTAAGGGGGGTTCAGTGAACGGGCCGCGAAAAGCGGCGAAGTGAACGACGATGAAACGGGGGGCTTAGCCCCCTTGTAGAGGGCCGAGCGAAGTATTTATTTCGGAGCGAGGATAACCTGACCGAAGGGAAGGCCCGAAAGATGGAGTGGACTTTACCAGCTTGCGTAACCCCGGACACAATTAATAGAACAGGAGCCGGGCATTGATGGAGAGGTGGCCGAGCGGTTGAAGGCACCGGTTTGCTAAACCGGCATACGGGGTAAACCCGTATCAAGGGTTCGAATCCCTTCCTCTCCGAAGTTTTT
>CAISZM010000054.1 GCA_903889965.1 uncultured Elusimicrobia bacterium | reverse complement strand
CGCACCGCCGAGATGAAACTGTCGGTTATCTCTTTCGGATACAAGTACGGCATACCGATGGACGCGGATATCGTCATGGACGTGCGCTTCCTGCCCAACCCTTATTACGTCCCTTCGCTGAGGAACAAGACCGGCCTGGACGCCCCGGTGGGCCGCTACCTCAGGACCAAGCCGGGGCTGCGCAATTTTATCAAGAGCTACACGGAGCAGATAGAGGCGCTTCTGCCCCTTTACATCAAAGAAGGCAAGTCCTATCTAACCATCGCCATCGGCTGCACCGGCGGGCGCCACAGGAGCGTTTACATCGCCGGGAAAATAGCCAAGAAGCTGGCCGCCGGGGGGTTTTCGGCCTCGGAATACCACCGGGACATCAGGAAGTGAGGTCCTGCGGCGCGGACCGGGAGCGGCATCTCGAAATATGATAAATATCATCGTCATAACTCACGGGGAGTTCGGCGCGTACCTCATAGAGGCGGCTGAAAGCATAGTGGGCGTGCAGGGCTCGGGGCTGAAGAACGTCTCTATCTCCCCGCGCATGACGCTGGAGAACGTGAAAGATTGCGCGGCCAGGGCCATCGCGGAGATGCGCTCCGACGACGGGCTGGTGTTCCTGATAGACATGCCCGGCGGAACCCCTATGAACGTGGTGCTTCCGCTGGCGCGGGATATCGAGAGGTGCGCGGTGATCTGCGGCGTGAACATAAACATGATGACGTCCGCTTTCGCCTACAGGCAGTCCCTGGACTTCGAACATCTTTCAGCCAAGATCATAGAGGACGGGCGCAAGGCCATCTGCGAGGTTAAAAGCCTGCTGATGAAAAAATAAGCCTATGATAATCCTTTACAGGGTCGACGACAGGCTGGTGCACGGCCAGGTGGTGGAGGGCTGGGTGCCGCACCTCCACGCCGAAGAGCTGGCCGTGGTTTCCGACGAAATAGCCGGGGACGAGATGCGCCGCGCCATAATGCGTTTCGCCACCCCCGAGGGCGTGGACCTTAAGATAATGACGGTGGCCGAGGCCGCGGCTTACCTTCCCGGGGCGGAAAAATCCCCCCGCAAAGTGCTGCTGCTCCTGCCGGGGCTGGAGGAGGCCGTGGCGCTGATGGACAAGGGCGTCAAGATCACGACGCTCAATGTGGGCGGCATGCATTACTCCGCCGGGAAGCATCTTTCTATAGGCAAGGCCATCTTCCTTAACGACAGGGATTGCGCGGCCCTGAAGACGCTTTCCCTGGCCGGAGTGCGCATGGAAGGGCGCGGCGTTCCTTCCGACCCCCCGGTAGACCTTGTGGCGGCGATATCGCATTGACGGCGGAAACCCGCCGGCGCCTGCAAAACGGCCGACCTTGCGGCTTTAAAAATTTCTTAACCTGCTTTTCATGATCAAACCGGCATTAAAACTCCTCCAGCGGCCCGCCCTGAATTCCGTTTTTGCAACGGGGGTACCGAGGCCATGTTGACGGCTCTCAGGACCATCCTTTCCGCGGTGCTGGCCGGGCTGCTTGGCCTTGACGCCGTTCAGGCCGGTCAGTTCCTGCTTTCCAGGCCGGCTTTCGTGGGACCGGCGCTCGGCTGGCTTAACGGCTGCCCGCTCGAGGGGGCGCGCCTCGGCATATTGCTGGAGCTGCTCTATATAGATTTCATCCCGGTGGGCGGCGTGGTGCCGCCAAACGGCGCCGCCGCCGCGGCCGCCGCGGTGCTGGCGCATTCGGCCGGCGGGCTGCCCCCGGCCCTCTCCTTCTTTATCGGGCTCGCCGCGGGCGCCGCCTATTCCCCTATCGAATACAGGCTCAGGGCGGCACGCTCGCTCTGGAATACGGCCGTGGCGGAGCAGGTGAAGGCCGGGGATTTTAACATAGGGCGCTGGCTGGCCAGGGCTTTGCTGGCGGAAAACGCCGCGCTGGGGTTTTACGTGGCCTGCTGCGCCGCTTTGTCGGCGGCCCTGGCGCTGGTACCGCGCCTGGGGAGCATATATCCCGGCGCTGATTTCGCTTATTCTCTTATGCCGTGGCTGGGCCTGAGCGGACTTTATTTCAGGTTCAGGACGCAGGTGGGAAAGAAGTAGTTAGAGGGAAGCCATATTATGCTGTTTTCGATGTTTTTAAGATCGTTCTTCATCCAGGCCGGCTGGAACTATGAAAGGTTCCAGAACCTCGGGTTCGTTTTCGCCCTCGCGCCAGCTTTGCGCAGGATATACCCGGACAGGGAAAAACTGAAGGCCGCCCTGCTGCGCCACCTGGAGATATTCAACACCCAGCCGTACATGTCCGGCTTCGTGCTTGGGAATATAGCCGCCATGGAGGAGCGCGCCTCCTCGGCGGCGGATCCCGCGGCGGAGCTCGCCAAAATGCCGGGGGTCAAACAGGCGCTGGCGTCCAGTTTCGCGTCCATAGGCGACAGGATATTCTGGGGGCGGCTAAAACCTATGACCGCCCAGATCTGCCTGCTGGTCTGGGCCGCCGGCGGGTTTTACGGCTGGCTTTTTACCGGCCTGGACGAACGCGTCCCGCTGGCGCTGCTGCTGGGCGGCCCGCTGGCCGGCACGGTCTTTTATTCCGCCTTCGCCGTTTACTACCGCTGGAAGGGCGTGAGGCGGGGGTTCGCCTGCGGCGGGGCCGCCAATTGCGCGCTCGACACCGTCAACTGGCCCCGGCTGATAAGGCTGCTCAGCATCGCCGGGTTCCTGATGTCGCTCGCTATAGTCGCCCTGGCCTTCTCGCTCCTGATAGGGGTTAACGGCTGCGCGTGCGGGGGCTGGCGGCTGGCGCTCAAAGCGGTTGTGCCCGTTTGCGTTCTGGCGCTGCACCGCCTCACCAGGGCTTTCGGGCGCTCGGTGTTTTTCGCGGCCGGGGCGCTGCTGGCCGTATCTATCCTGCTTTTCAGCGTATTCGGACTGGAGCCTTTGAAATTCTACCTATGATAAAACGAGAGATAATCATCATCAATGAGCTGGGTATACACGCGAGGCCGGCGGGCATGATAGCCAATACCTCCTCCCGCTTCGCCGCCGAC
This sequence comes from uncultured Elusimicrobia bacterium, assembly GCA_903889965.1. Lineage (GTDB taxonomy): Bacteria > Elusimicrobiota > Elusimicrobia > Elusimicrobiales > UBA9959 > UBA9959. The sequence continues at coordinate 1,981 of CAISZM010000054.1, read as the reverse complement.
ATCAAGCTGGTGAAGGACGGGGTAGAGGTGAACGCCAAGAGCATCATGGGCATTATGACCCTGGCGGCCGGCAAGGACAGCGTGATACTGGTCGTAGCGAGCGGCCGGGACGAGGCGGACGCGGTCAAGGCGATAGAGGACCTTTTTGCCAGAAAATTCGACGAGGACTAGCTTATGCTGATAAAAAAAGGTGTGGCGGCCAGTCTCGGCATAGCGATAGGCAGGGCGCATATCGTTAAGGAGGAGAACATCCTCATAGAGCAGAAGGAGATAGCGCCTGAAAAGATCAAGGCCGAGGTGCGGCGCTTCAGGGAGGCGCTCGAGAGGACCCGCCTGGACCTGGACGTGATACGCGCGAAGATCCTGGACGTCCTCGGCAAACAGCACGCCAAGCTCATAGACGCCCACCACCTTATACTGCAGGACCCGCTCATCACCAAGGAAGTCCCCAAGCTGATAGTGTCGAAACATGTGAACGCGGAGTTCGCCCTCTCGGAGATACTGGATAAGGCCGAGGAACAGTTCGAGAAGATAGACGACGAGTTCTTCCACGAGCGCAAACACGACATCTTCGACGTGGGCAAGAAGATAATCTCGAACCTGGTGAACAGCGAGAAAACGTCGCTTAAGGACCTGAAGGAGCCGGTCATAATAGTGGCGCATAACCTCTACCCTTCGGATACGCTGCACATACGCGAGTCGAATAAGGTGCTGGGTTTCTGCATGGACCTCGGCTCTAAATCCAGCCACACGGCCATCTTCGCGCAGAGCATGGGCATCCCCGCTGTGGTGGGACTGTCCGATATCAGCCGCCAGATACAGGGCGGCGACTCGCTGATAGTTGACGGCGAACAGGGCATGGTGATAATCTCGCCTTCCCCTGAGATAGTGGAGAAGTACAGGGTCCGCAAGGAAGAGCTGCAGAAGCAGGAACATTTTTTCCACCGCCTGCGCGGCCTTCCGGCCACCACACGCGACGGGCACAAGATACACCTGATGGCCAACCTGGACTCGGCGGAGGACGCGCCGGAGCTGGCCGCGGTCAAGGCGGAGGGAGTGGGCCTCTACCGGACCGAATTCCTTTACATGAACCGCGACTCGGTGCCCTCCGAGGAGGAGCAGCTTAAGGCGTATTCTTCCGTGGCCAAGGCCATGCCGTCGCTGCCCCTTACCATACGCACGGCGGACATCGGCGGCGACCGGGCCACGCAGCTCGGCATAAAGGGCCTGAAAGACGAGCGCAACCCGTTCATGGGCTTCCGCGGGATAAGGCTTTTTATAAAGTATCCGGAGCTGCTCAAGACCCAGCTGAGGGCCATCTACAAAGCCAACACCGAAGGCAACATAAAGATCATGATCCCGATGCTGTCCTCCGTGGACGAGCTGAGAACGGTGAAGCGAGTGGCCCAGGACGTGAAGGCGGAACTGGCCGAGGAAGGTTTCCAGGTAAAGAAGGATCCCGAACTCGGGGTGATGGTGGAGGTCCCGGCCGCGGCTATCATACTGGATTCGCTGCTGAGCGAAATAGATTTCGTCTCCATAGGCACCAACGACCTGGTGCAGTATACGCTGGCCGTGGACCGCATAAACCAGTATGTCTCCGAACTTTACGAGCCTTTTCACCCCGCAGTGCTGCGCCTTATCAACCTGGTGGTGCAGACCGCCCATAAGAAGGGCAAGCCGGTCAGCGTCTGCGGGGAAATGGCCTCGGACCCTTACGCCATACCGCTGCTGGTGGGGCTTGGCGTGGACACCCTTTCCGTGCCCTCCAAGATGTACCTGCGCTCGAAGCACGCGGTGAGGTCCATGAATTTCGAGAAGTTCTCCGCCATAGCGCAGCGGGCGCTGGGCGTGGCCACCGCGGACGAGATACGCCGCCTGGTGGAGGAAGAGGTTAAGTAATTGAAGATTGAAGATTGAAGATTGAAGATTGAAGATTGAAGATTTAAGATTTAAGATTATCAGATTGCAGATTAAGAAT